>DASYOY010000022.1:0-2222 GCA_036007245.1 Actinomycetota bacterium
GCGCAAGGAGAAGGCCGGCGTCGGGGTCGGCCTGCACCTCGCGCGGCAGATCGTCTGGGAGCACGGTGGCGTGATGTGGTCGGATCCGTTGCCCGGTGGCGGCACGCGGATCTCGTTCTGCGTCCCGATCAACGAGGGCCAACGGCTCGCGGTCCCCCCCGTCGACGCGGCGTGAATCGCCATCGTTGCGTTTGAATGACGGTTCGAGCATCGATCCGTCCGCGGGCGTATCCTCGCGTCCGGAGGTTCGCCCGTGGCTCGATCGTTCGCCCTGCTCGTCGCACTCGCGCTCGGCGCCATCAGCTGCAGCACCGGTGATCCGTCCTCGACGGGGAGCGGGCCCCCGGCAAGCGTCACCGACCCCAGGTTCACCCATGTGTCGGCCTACGGTGTCTCTGCCGAGGTGCCGGGCGACTGGGTCGTCACTCCGGCCGACGACGAAGCGTTCGCCACGGGCGTAAGTGCCTCGCCCGGACCCGGGCGACTCGTGCCGGGCGAACAAGGCCTGCTCGCCACGCGGGTCGACGCCACCAAGGTCGGCGCGCCCAGCGACCTGTACTACCTGGCGGCGAAGGGCCCGATGATGGCCCAGATCAAGGCCAACCGGCGATGCACCGTGACCGGCGAGCACGTCTATGCGGACCATGCCCCCGCCGCGATCACCGGTCGCGCGCAGTCCCCGGGTGACTTCGTTGCCTCGGCGACGGGAACATGCTCGATGCACCACCAGAAGACCCGGTGGTCCTACTTCGTGGCGGCGCCCGGTTTCGGTCCCGCACAGGCGCGCGGGATCCCCGGATCGGGGCTGTACATGATCATGGCCGCGACCGACGCCGCGCCGGGCTCGAGCCGCGTCCTGCAGCGGCTCGTGCAGAACGTTCGGTTCGGACAAGACGGCGTCGCCGACTTCGTGCGCGCCCTCGTGAAGACACCCGTCTAGCGCGGGCTCCGGTCGACGAACGGGGTGCGGACCACCGTGGCGGCACCGCGGCGCCCACGGATATCGACCACCACCTCGTCGCCGACGCCCACGACATCGCCCGGCCAGAGGTACGCGAGCCCGATCCCCGTCTGAAGCAGCGGCGAGAAGCTGCCGCTCGTGACCTCTCCGACCACCCGGTCTTCGACGAACACCGGATAATGCGCCCGCGGGATATGCCGGCGCTCGTGCATCCGCAGGCCCCGGAGGCGGCTCGGCAACCCCTCGTCACGCTGCCGGAGCAACGCGTCGCGCCCGCGGAACGGACCCTTGTCCAGCGCCACCGCCCACGACAGCCCGGCCTCGAGCGCGGTGGAGGATTCGAAGAGATCCTGCCCGTACAGCGGGTAGCCCATCTCGAGCCGAAGGATGTCGCGCGCGGCGAGCCCGCACGGCGCGCCGCCCAGGGGCGCGACCTCCTCGAGCAACGTGCGCCACAGGTCGAGCGCGATGTCTTGATAGGTGAACAGCTCGTACCCGATCTCGCCGGTGTAGCCCGAGCGCGTGACGATCACGGGCCGGCGCCGGAACGCCGACTCGGCGCACCGCATGAACGTGAGCTCGGCGGACTCCGGGAACAGCGCTTCGACGATCGACGGGGACCGCGGTCCTTGCACCGCAAGGAAGCACCAGTCCTGGTGGTACATGAGGTGGACCTGCTCGGGCGTCTCGGCATCGGCCAGGATCTGCAAGACGCGGCTCGTGTTCGACGCATTCGGCACCACGAAGTACCGCGCGGGCTCGAGCCGGTAGACGATCAGGTCCTCGATCACGCCGCCGCCCTCGTTCAGCACGAGGTTGTACTGCGCCTCCCCGACCTCGACCGCCGCGACGTCGTTGGTGACGACGCCCTGCAGCAACGCGAGGGCGCCGGGACCTGCCAGCTCCACCTTCCCGAGGTGGGTGAGATCGAACAGGCCGACCCGCTCGCGCACCGCCTGGTGCTCGGCGAGGGCGCCCGCGTACTCGATCGGCATGTTCCACCCGCCGAAGGGACCGAGCTTCGCGCCGAGGGCGAGGTGCTCCCCCTCCAACGGCGAGCGCTTCAGCTCGATGTCGTCGGTCACGCGGCGATGCTACGCCGGAGACGATGTGCGCGACGCGGCCGGACCGGCCATCGGCGGTAGACTTGCGTTCCGCATGGGCGACCCGTACGACGTAGTCGTGATCGGCGCCGGCACCGGCGGATATTCAGCCGCCCTGCGTGCCGCGCAGCTGGGCAAACGTGTCGCTCTGGTCGAAC
>DASYOY010000023.1:0-18466 GCA_036007245.1 Actinomycetota bacterium
GGTCGCGGTGCAGGAAGGCGCTACGATGGTCCGGATCG
Source organism: Actinomycetota bacterium (assembly GCA_036007245.1). Taxonomy (GTDB): domain Bacteria; phylum Actinomycetota; class UBA4738; order UBA4738; family HRBIN12; genus AC-51. The sequence goes on from DASYOY010000023.1 coordinate 39, forward strand.
GGACGGCGGTGTTCGGCGCACGGACGCCTCCGCCCGGGCGGTGAGCGACCGGGTCCCGACCCCGGATCGTGAGCGAGAGGAAGCGAGGATGGCCGGCGTGTGGAAGAAGACCCTGAACTACCTCGGACTCGTGGAAGAGGACGAGGCGTTCGTCGACGAGATGCCCGAGGCGGAGCCCGCGAGCGTCCGGCGGATGCGTCCGCAGCCCGTCGGTGATCATCCAGCGGAGGCCGAGGGGGTCGTGCGCACGATCGCCGCACCCCGGCCGGCGGCGACGGGACCCACGGCGATCCATCGCTCTGAGCCCAAGCGCTTCAACGAGGCTCGTGATGTGGCCGACCGCTTCAAGAGCGGATCGGCCGTGATCATGAACCTCCAAGGCACGGAGGACGGCACCGCGCGGCGGCTGGTCGACTTCGCCTCGGGACTCGTCTACGGGCTCGACGGCAAGATCGAGTTGATCGCGAACCGCGTCTACCTCCTGAGCCCGTCCGACGTCGAGGTGAGCGCCGAGGACCGGGAGAAGCTCGCGGGCAGCGCGTTCTACAACCAGTTCTGACCCGTCCCGTCCCCGTCGGCGGTGCGCACCGTCCTGGTGCTGTGGGCTGCTAGCCTTCTCCGCCGATGGTGGCCTCGTCGAACCCGTTGCAGAGCGCGTTCTGCCTCGCGTTGACCCTGGCGTGGCTGTTGCTGCTCGCGCGGGTCATCGTCAGCTGGGTCGTCTTCGCGGGATGGCGGCCCCCGTCGACCGGGCCGGTGCGATCGGCCTACGATCTGTTGGACAACGTCACCGACTGGGCGATCAAGCCGCTGCGGAAGATCGTGCCGCCGGCAGGCATGTTCGACATGTCGGTGCTCGTCGCGTTCATCATCATCTTCGTGGCACGGGTCGCGTTCTGCTAAGGGCAGGGGGAAGCTCCATGACGGACGAACGGACGGAAACGCCGGCGGGCGCGCCGATCTCGCCGGCCGATATCCAGAAGCAGGAGTTCGGCGTGTCGCGGTTCGGTGGCTACCGGATGCGCGACGTCGACGAGTTCCTCGATCGCCTGACGGCGTCGACCGAGTCGCTGGTCGCCGAGAACGAACGGCTCCGCTCCGGCGTGGCGCCGATCGTCGGCACTTCGGATCTCGACGACGTGAACCGCCAGGCCGACGAGATCTTGCAGCGCGCCCGCGAGCAGGCGGCGCGGATCGTCGCGGAGGCGAAGGCCAACGCGACCCCGACGGCCGCCGAGGGGACCGCCGACCGACCCGCGGTCGACGCGTTCCTCCAGCAGGAGCGGGCGTTCCTCCAGAACCTCGCGGGCTTGGTGCAAGGCCACGCGGAGTCGGTCAAGGCGATGGCGCGCAAGACTCGGCAACCTGCGGCGGCGCCGACGCAGCCGACCTCGACGGGTGATTCGGATCCGACGGCCGTGACGCAGACCGACGAGCCGGCGCACGCGGCGTCGGCGGAAGCGCCCGCTGTCGGCCAAGAGGAGGACACCGCGGGACGGCATACCGACACCGAGCCCATCTCAGCGGGCGCGAGCGACACCGGTGACGAGACCGTCGTGATCGAGGTGCCGCAGCCGGCGCCGACCCCCGGCGGCGACCGCGCGCCGGAGGGCGGTGACCCGTCGCTGAAGAAGCTCTTCTGGGGCGAGGACCGTTAGGCCTCAGACCCGTCGGATCCAGATCTCGACCGACATCCCGTCGATCTCGGCGCTCGATGTCGGGCCGCCGTCACCGGGCTCGGTCCGCAGCTCCGTTGCGAGCGTCTCGCCGGCGATGAACGTCGCATGGGCGTCTCGAGCGTCGGCGAGCGCTCCCGAGGCGACAAGGTGCAACACGATCCGGTCCTGCACCTCGAGGCCGGCGGCCCGCCGCGCGTCCTGTGCGACCCGGACGAGCTCGCGCGCGAGACCCTCGGACCGCAACGCCGGCGTGAGCTCGAGCTCGAGCGCGACGGTGACGCCGCCGTCGGACGCGACGCCCCAGCCCGCGAGCACCTCGCGGGTCAGCACGACGTCGTCGTGGCCGATCTCGACCGGGCCGTCGTCCAGTTCGATGGTGACGGGCGAGCCGGCCGCGAGCTGCTCCGCGAGTGACCCGTCGTCGGCGACGAAGGCGTGCGCGACCGCCTGCACCCGCTGGCCGAGACGAGGACCCAGCGCCTTGAAGTCCGGCTTCGCGCGCCACGTGCCGAACGCGTCGGCCGACGTCGCCAGCCGAACCTCGTGGACGTTCAACTCGTCGGCGACGATCGGCAGCAGCGCGTCCACATCGGGGTGGTGGCCAGAAACGTGCGCGACGGCCTCCGCGAGTGGTTGACGGGTCCGTACCTTCGTCTCGACGCGCACCCGCCGTCCGAGCTCGACGATCTGGCGAGCGGTCGCCATCGCGGCGTCGAGCGACGGGTCGACCGCGGCCGCGTCCGGCTCGGGAAACATGGACAGATGCACGGAGTCGGGTCGGCCGTCCCGTTGGGCCGCGAGGTTCCGCCAGAGCTCATCGGCAACGAACGGGGTGAACGGCGCCAGCAGTTGCGCGAGCGTCACCAGGCAGGTGTGCAGCGTGGCGAAGGCCTCGGCGCCATCAGCACCGTCGCCCTCCGCGCCCGGGTGCCAGAACCGCCGGCGTGAGCGGCGCACGTACCAGCCCGAGAGATCGTCCAGGAAGGTCTGGATCCTGCGGCCCGCGCCGGTCGCGTCGTAGCGCTCCATCCGATCGCGCACGACCGTCACGGTGTCGGCCAGCTGCGAGCGCACCCACCGGTCCATCGGGTCGGTCGCTCCGGCATCTGTGTCCGCGTCGACGCCGCTCGCATTCGCGTACGTGACGAAGAACGCGTACACGTTCCACAGCGGCAGCAGGAACTGCCGGACGTTCTCGTCGAGGATGTCGTGCCCGATCCGGCGTGATTCCCACGGCGAGCCGTTCGTCAGCATCCACCAGCGAAGCGCGTCGGCCCCCTGCCGGTTCAGCGCGTCCCATGGATCGAACTGGTTGCCCAGCGACTTCGACATCTTCCGGCCGTCCTCGGCGATGAGGTGCCCGAGGCACACGACGTTGCGGTACGCGGTCGTGTCGAAGTGCAGGACGGCCTCGGCCATCAACGTGTAGAACCATCCGCGCGTCTGGTCGATCGCCTCGGAGATGAAGTCGGCGGGGAACGACGCCGCGAACGCCTCAAGCCCGCGCCCCAGGTCGGGGTGATAACCCCATTGCGCGAACGGCATCGCGCCGGAGTCGTACCAGGTGTCGATCACCTCGGGAACGCGCGTCGACACCTCAGCGCATGTCGGACACGCGAAGGTGACATCGTCGATGAACGGCCGATGCGGGTCGACGTCCGTAACGTCGCGTTCGGCCAGCTCCGACAGCTCGGTGAGCGATCCCACCGACGTGTCGTGCTTCTGCGGGCAGCGCCAGATCGGCAGCGGCGTGCCCCAATACCGCTCGCGCGAGATCGCCCAGTCGATGTTGTTCTCGAGCCAGTTGCCGTACCGGCCGTCCTTGATGTGATCGGGGTACCAGTTGACGCTCTCGTTGACGGCCAGCAACCGATCCTTCACCTGCGTCGTGCGGATGTACCACGACGTGCGTGCGAAGTACAGGAGCGGGGTGTGGCACCGCCAGCAGAACGGATACGCGTGCTCGTACACGCCGGCATCGAAGACGCGGCCGCGCGACCGCAGTTCGTCGATGATCGCCGGATCGGCGTCCTTCACGAACACTCCTCGGACGAACGCAGGCGCGTCGTCGGTGAACGTGCCGTCGTCCGCGACGGGACGCCACACCGGCCATCCTTGCCTCCGGCCCTCATCGAGGTCGTCGGGGCCGAACGCGGGCGCCAGGTGCACGATCCCCGTTCCGTCATCCATCGACACGAAGTCGGCGGCGACGATCGTGTGCGCGTTCTCGACGTTGGGGTACGGCGGCTCGTAGGTCGTGCCGACGAGGGTCCGTCCCTCGAACGGCTCGCCCTGCGTCCACCCCTCGCCGAGCACCCGCTCGGCCAGCGGGACGGCCATGACCAGGCGCTCGTCGTCGCGTTCGTAGACCGCGTAGGAGCCGCTGCCGAGCACCGCTGCGCCTTCGTTGGACAGGAGCGTCCAGGGGGTCGTCGTCCATACGAGGAGTGACGCGCCGTCGAGGTCGGCGCGCGGTGACGTGACCACCGGGAACCGGACGAACAAGCTCGGGTCGCCGACGTGCTCGTATCCCTGTGCGACCTCGGCGTCTGACAGCGCGGTTCCGCAGCGCGGGCAGTAGGCCGTGACCTTGTAGTCCTGCTGGAGGAGCCCGCGCGAGTGCAACTGTTTGAGCGACCACCAGACCGACTCGATGTAGTCGGTCGACATCGTCCAGTACGCGTCGGACATGTCGATCCAGAAGCCGATGCGCTCGGTGAGGCGCTCGAACTCCCCGACGTAGCGCTGCACGGAGGCTCGGCATCGTTCGTTGAACGCCGCGATGCCGTACGCTTCGATGTCTCGCTTGCCGGTGGTGCCGATCTCCTTCTCGACCTCGATCTCGACCGGCAGGCCGTGGCAGTCCCAGCCGCCCTTGCGGGGAACCCGATAGCCGGTCATCGTCTTGAACCGCGGGTAGACGTCCTTGAACGTGCGCGGCTCCACGTGATGGATGCCAGGTTTGCCGTTGGCGGTGGGCGGTCCCTCGTAGAACTGCCACGTCGGCGCGTCGGCGCGCGCCTCGAGCGACCGCGCGAACACGTCTGCCTCACGCCACCACGAGAGGATGCGCTCCTCGAGCGCGGGGAACGACGGCTTGGCTTCGACCGGTTCGTACGGCATCGGGCCCTCCTTGTGTCCTCGTCCTCGGTGCGAGGACGAGGCCGGAGGGCCCCGCGGTACCACCTCGCTTGCCGCCCGTGCCGGCGCGGCCGCTCATCGGTCGCCTGCTGCGATCCGGCCGGAAACCGGACCCCCACGACCTGCCGCGCTCACGGGCGGCTCCCGCCTGCGCCTACTGCGGGTGCGGACCGTCCGCGCCCGGTTGGGGCAGGGGCTCGGGGAGGATGTTCGCCGGGACCGTGGCGCCGGCTCTCACCGTCCCGGCTCGCTCGTGCCACGGCGCTCCCGGGTACTCGTTCCCGTCAACGCCGATCGACCGATGCTACACCCGCGCCCGGGCCGGTCGCCCGGTGCGTGACCGGAAGGATGGACGAGACGGAAAACAGTGCGTAGGAAGGCACCTGGTCGCGCATGCCTCGGCCGCGAAACCCGTCCTGCTATCCTTCGCCGACCATGGCGGTCGCGAAACTGACGGTGCAGGAGATCGACGAGCTCCGCACCCGCTTGGAGGCCGAGCGCGGGGAGCTCGCCGACCAGCTGACCACGATCGAGGACCAGGCCTTCGCGGCCACGCAGTCCGACATGTCCGGGGACGTCGGCGTCGACGACGAGTCCGCCGACGCAGGCACGGCGACGTTCGAACGGGAGAAGGAGCTCTCGATCGAGCAGAACGTCCGCGACCTGATCCAGAAGATCGACCGCGCGCTGAAGCGGATCGAGGACGGCACGTACGGCATCTGCGAGGTCTGCGGCAAGCCGATCGAGAAGGCGCGGATCAAGGCCCTTCCGTACGTCGACCTCTGCATCAAGGACGCGCAGGCGCGCTCGCGCCGCTGACGATCCGATGGACGCGGCCCGCCGGCGCGGCGGCCTCACCCTGTGGCTCACGGCCGGCATCGTGCTGGTCTGTGACCGCGTGACGAAGCTCTGGGCCGAGCACGCGCTGCCGAACCACCCGCGCGACCTCATCGACGGGATCGTCGGGCTCCGATACACGACGAACAGCGGCGGGGCGTTCAGCCTCGGGGACCGGGCGCCGCTGCTGTTCGCCACCGCCGCGATCGTCGTCTGCGCCGCGATCGCGATCACGTCGTTCCGCGCGCGGCCGACGGCGCACGCGATCGCGCTCGGCCTCGTGCTCGGCGGTGCCGCCGGCAACCTGATCGACCGGATCACTCGCGGCCCCGGCCTGTCGGGCAAGGTCGTGGACTTCATCGATGTGCACGTATGGCCGGTGTTCAACGTGGCCGATGCATCGATCGTTGTCGGCGCGCTGCTCTTGGTCTTCCTCGCGCTCCGAGAGGGCGCCGCCGCGCGCGAGCGGTCGCCGGCCGAGCACGATGGTTGAGCGCTTCACGGCGACGCCCGGGCGGCTCGACGCCGTGGCGGCGGCGGCGACGGGCGTGCAACGCGCCGAGATCCAGCGCGCGATCGCCGACGAGCGGGTCACCGTCGACGGGCGGCCGCGTCCGCGATCGTTCGCGCTGCAGGGCGGCGAGTCCGTCGAGGTGGACCTGCTTCCGGCGGCCGCGATCGTGGCCGGCGGCGACCCTGTCACGGTCGTCTACCGCGACGATGCACTCGCGATCGTTTCCAAGCCGGCGGGCGTGCTGACGCACCCGACCAAGGCCCATCGTGATGAGACCCTCGTGTCCCGCCTGCTCGCGATGGGGATCCCGTTGGCACCGGCGGGTGGGCTGATGCGTCCGGGCATCGTGCACCGCCTGGACGCGGGGACGAGCGGGTTGCTGCTCGTCGCGAGCACCGACGAGGCCTTCGCCGCGCTCCAAGCGATGCTCCGCGGCCACGAGGTCGAGCGCCGCTACTTGGCGCTGGTTCGGGGCTCGCCGGCGCACGACGACTTCCGGGTGGAAGCGCCGCTCGGCCGTCGCGCAGCGCGGGTCGTGGTCGACCGGGTCGGCGGGCGAGCGGCGGCGACCGGCTTCCTCGTGCGTGAGCGGTTCCCGCGGACGGCCCTGGTGGAGGCCGCTCCCGAAACCGGGCGTACCCACCAGATCAGGGTCCATCTCCAAGCGGTCGGGCACCCGATCGTGGGGGACACGCGGTACGGGGGTGGGGGCGACGACGCCCGGCGGCTCGGCCTGCAGCGGCCGTTCCTGCACGCGTGGCGGCTCGACCTGGTGCACCCGATGAGCGGCGCTCCGCTCCATGCGGAGGACCCGTTGCCGGCGGACCTCGTGGATGCCCTCGAGCGCGCCCGGTCGGACCAGCGACCTTGACGGCCCACCGGGCCGGGCGTACCTTCGAGCCTCGTCGAATCACATGCGTGTAAGTTCTCCACAGGTCCGCGGCACCCTGTGGAAAGGTGCGTGAAGGGGCTGGACGCAGGCACGATGACGGACCGATTCGTCCATCTCCACACCCACACCGAATACTCCTTGTTGGATGGCGCCGCGCGCATCGAGGCGCCCAGATCCAACCCCACGGCGCCCACCGTGTTCACCGAGGCGCTGGCCCACGATATGCCGGCGCTCGCGATGACCGATCACGGCGCGATGTTCGGCACGTTGAAGTTCTACGAGGCGGCCCGCGCGGTGGGGATCAAGCCGATCATCGGCGTCGAGGCCTACGTCGCGCCGGGCTCGCGCTTCGACCGGACGCCGGGGGAGAGCGAGGAGAAGTACTACCACCTCACGTTGCTCGCCGAGAACGAGACCGGCTACCGCAACCTGCTGAAGCTCGTCTCGACCGCCTACCTCGAGGGCTTCTACCACCGGCCGCGGATGGACAAGCAACTGCTCGCCGAGCATGCCGAGGGCGTGCTGTGTCTGTCGGGGTGCCTGTCCTCGGAGATCGGGGTGCAGCTGGTCGCCGGGCAGCGCGACCGCGCGCGCGAGACGGCCGGCACGTACCGCGACATCTTCGGGGCCGACCGGTACTTCATCGAGGTGCAGGACCACGGGCTGGCCGATCAACGGGCGATCCTTCGCCACCAGGTCGAGCTGGCGCGTGAGGTCGGGGTTCCCGTGGTCGCGACCAACGACCTGCACTACACGCGGCCCGACGACGCGAAGCCGCACGACGTGCTGCTGTGTATCCAGCAGCAGAAGCTGCAGTCCGACCCGAAGCGCTTGAAGTTCGACGCAGAGGACTTCTATCTGAAGAGCGGCGCCGAGATGCGGACGGTGTTCGCCGAGCTCCCGGAGGCATGCGACGCCACGCTCGATATCGCCGAACGCGTCGAACTGCTGCCCGAGCTCGAACGCGTGCTGGTCGACGGCGTCACCGAGTACAGGCTGCCGCGGTTCGAGACGCCGGCCGGGGAGCCACTCGAGAGCTATCTGCGCGAGCTGGTGGAGCGCGGCGCGGTCGAACGCTACGGCGACCCGTTGCCGCACGAGGTGATCGAGCGCACCGACCACGAGCTCTCGATCATCTCGAAGATGGGGTTCGCCGGGTACTTCCTGATCGTGTGGGACCTGATCCGGTTCGCGCGAGAACAGGGGATCCGTGTTGGGCCGGGCCGCGGATCGGCCGCAGGCTCGGTCGTGTCGTATTCGCTGCGGATCACCGGCCTCGATCCGTTGCGGTACGGATTGCTGTTCGAGCGGTTCCTGAACCCCGACCGCATCGAGATGCCCGACATCGACATGGACTTCGACGAGCGCCGTCGCGACGAGGTGATCCGCTACGCGACCGAGACCTACGGCTCGGACCACGTCGCACAGATCGTCACGTTCCAGACGATCAAGGGCAAGCAAGGCATCCGCGACGCCGCCCGCGTGCTCGGGTTCCCGCCACGCGTCGGCGACGAGCTCTGCAAGATGTATCCGCCGGCGATCATGGGGCGCGACGAGCCGATCGACTCGGCCCTGCAGACGAGCCCTGAGCTCCGCGAGGCCTACGAGCGCCAGCCCGAGGCCCGCGAGATCATCGACACCGCTCGCGCCCTCGAGGGCCTCCGCCGCGAGGACTCGGTGCACGCAGCCGGCGTCGTGATCGGCGACCGGCCGCTGGTCGAGTACCTGCCCTTGAAGCTCACCAAGGACTCCCGCGACGACGCCAAGAAGATGGTCACCCAGTTCGACATGAACGGGGTCGCACAGCTCGGGCTGCTTAAGATGGACTTCCTGGGCCTCCGGAACCTCTCGGTGATCGAGGAGACGCTCCGACACCTCCGCAGTCGCGGGGTCGAGCTCGACATCGACCACGTGCCGCTGGACGACGACGAGGTCTACGCGATGCTCCGCCGCGGCGACACGATCGGCGTGTTCCAGATGGAGTCGCCCGGCATGAAGAACCTGCTGAAGCTCCTGGAGCCCGACCGGTTCGAGGACCTGATGGCGTGCAACGCGCTGTACCGCCCGGGCCTGCTGTCGATGGGCCAGCACACCGAGTACGCCGAACGCAAGCACGGCCGCAAGAAGGTCACGTACGCGCACCCCGACCTCGAGCCGGTGCTCAAGGACACGTACGGCATCATCGTCTACCAGGAACAGGTCATGCAGACCGCGGTGGCGATCGCCGGGTTCTCGATGGGCGAGGCCGACACGCTCCGCAAGGTCATGGGCAAGAAGATCCGCGAGAAGGTCGCCGCCCAGCGCGAGAAGTTCGTCGCGGGCGCGGTCGCGAAGGGGGTCGAGCGGCGCGCGGCCGAGGGCTTGTTCGAGTACGTCGAGCCGTTCGCCGATTACGGCTTCAACGCCTCGCACGCGTGCGCGTACGGCTACGTCACGTATCAGACCGCGTACCTGATGGCGCACCACCCGGTCGAGTACATGGCGGCGATCCTCACGTCGGTGAAGGACGATAAGGACCGCAAGCCCTATTACCTGTACGCGTGTCGCGGGATGGGCATCGAGGTGCTGCCGCCCGACGTGAACGAGTCCGACATGGACTTCGCGCCGGCGCCGGGCGATCGCCGCGCGATCCGCTACGGGCTGTCGGCGGTCCGCAACGTCGGCAGCGGCGTCGTGCAGGGGATCATCGAGGCGCGCGCCAACGGCGGACCCTTCGGCTCGTTCGCCGACTTCTGCCGGCGGGTCGAGCCGACCTCGCTCACCAAGCGTGTCCTCGAGTCGCTGATCTTCGCGGGCGCGTTTGACTCCCTCGGCTACACGCGCGGCGGGATGATCCAGCAGGTGGGCGAGCAGCCCGCGTACGAGAAGGTGTCGGCGCCGATCATCGCCGAGCGCAAGGCTGAGGCGGCCGGACAGTTCTCGCTGTTCGGCGGGGGGAGCGACGGTCCGGCGATCGCCGAGGTCGACATCGCGGTGCTCGAAGGTCCTGAGCTCGACAAGCGGCTCCTCCTGTCCAAAGAGAAGGAGATGCTCGGGCAGTTCGTGACCGACCACCCGCTGCTCGGCGTCGAGGCGCAACTCGCCGCGCAGACCACCGCGCAGATCCCTGAGCTCGAGGACCGGGACGATGGCGAGCTCGTCGTGCTGGGCGGGATCATCGGCGCGCTTGCTCGCAAGTTCACGAAGCGCGGCGAGCCCTACGCGCAGTTCCGGCTCGAGGGCTTGACCGGCGGCGTCGAGGTGGTCGCGTTCCCGAGCGTCTACGAGGGCGTGCCCGATCTGTTCGAGCCCGATCGGATCATCCTGGTCACCGGCCGGATCGACCGGCGGGGGCGTGAGCTGCAGATCCGCGCCAGTGACGTGAAGGAGCCGGTGCTCGACTCGACCATCGCCTCCGACCCGGGCGTCCTGGTGGTCGACCTGCCGGCAGCGGTGTGCTCCCCGGGCGTGCTGGAGAAGCTGAAGACGCTACTCGAAAGCTCGCCCGGCGACGTGCCGGTGCGGCTGCGCTTCCTTTCCTCGGGCGGCGTGCAGCCGCTGTCGCTCGGGGCCTTCACGGTGAACGGGCAGGGGTCGCTGCTCGACGAGCTCCGACACCTGCTCGGTCCGACGGCGGCGCGGCTCGAGCACGAACGCGTCTAAGACCGGTTCGCCCGGGATGCGCCCCGGTATCGTTCGTCGATGCCGTTCTCGGTCTTGCCGGCGATCGATCTGTGGGAAGGCCGGCTGGCGCTGCTCACGCGCGACGGCCCGGAACCCAGCGACGCGTTCGGCGGTGACCCGATCGCGGCGGCCGAGGCGTACATCGCCGCCGGAGCGCGGTGGCTGCACGTCGTCGACATGGACCTCGCGTTCCGTGGCGAGCTCGCGAACGCGGAGGTGATCCGCTCGCTGTGCGCCGGCGACACACATGTGCAGGCCAGTGGGGGCGTTCGCACCGCGTCGCAGGTCGACGCGCTCCGCGGGCTCGGCGCCGCACGCGTCGTGCTCGCGTCGGCGGCGCTGACCGACGAGGACGCGGTGCTCGAGATCGTCGGCCGATCGCGGCCGGGGGAGACGGTGGTCGGGATCGAGGTGGCCGACGGCCGGATCCGCGCGCGGGGGGCCGCCGTGGACCTCGAGTTGGCATCGACGCTGGGCTGGCTCAGCGCCGGGGGGGCCGAAGCGCTGCTGGTCACCGCGGTCGATCGGGTGGCGACCATCGGTGGGCCGGATACCGCGCTCGTACGGCGGGTGGCCCGCGCAGGCCTGCCCGTGATGGCGGCCGGCGGCATCCGTTCGCTCGCCGACCTCGAGGCGGTGCGCGACGCCGGCGCGTCGGGGGCCGTCGTCGGGCGGTCGGCGCTCGAGGGCAGCCTGGATCTCGCGGCGGCACTCGCGTGGGCGGCGGTCTGACGGATGCGCCCACGTAGACTGCGCGGCCCATGGGCTTCCTGACCGAGCTCGTCACGGAGCTGCGGCTCGACCTCGCCGCGCATCCGCTCGACCGTGTTGGGCTCGGCACGGCCGCCGACGGGCAACCCGCGGCGCGAGACGTCGCGGCTGCGCTCGGCGAGGCGGCCGGAACCGACGGCGTCGCCCTGATCGCCGAGGTCAAGCGCGCGTCGCCGTCGGCCGGATCGATCGTGGCCGACGCCGATCCTGTGGCGCAGGCACGGGCGTACGACGCCGCCGGCGCCAGCGTCGTCTCGGTGCTCACGGAACCGACGCACTTCGGCGGGTCGCTCGACGATCTTCGCGCCGTTCGTGCGGCCGTGGATCTACCCGTCCTGCGCAAGGACTTCCTGATCGACACCACCCAGGTGCTTCAGTCGCGTGCGGCCGGCGCGGACACCGTGTTGCTGATCGCCGCGAGCGTGGACGACGAGGCGCTCACGGTGCTGCTGGCGGCGGCGCGCGACCTCGGGATGGAGCCGCTGGTCGAGTCCCACACGGACGAGGACCTCGACCGCGTCCTTGCGACCGACGCCCGGATCGTCGGGGTGAACGCGCGCGACCTCGAGTCGCTCGAGGTCGACGTCGCGGGGGCGCTCGAGCGGATGCGACGGATCCCGTCCGGCCGGATCGCCGTGTTCGAGAGCGGGATCCGCTCGCGCGACGACGTCGCAAGGGCCGTCGACGCCGGCGCGTCTGCCATCCTGGTGGGCGAGACCTTGATGCGCGCGGGAGACCCGGCGGCGGCCGCTCGCGTACTGCTCGGACGAGAGGAGCGAACGACATGACCCTGGCGATGATGTCGGGCGCGCGGGGCCGCTTCGGAACGTACGGTGGCCGGTACGCGCCCGAGGTCCTGATCCCCGCCTTGGACGAGCTCGACGCCGCCTGGTCCTCGCTCCGGGACGATCCCTCGTTCCGAGGGGAGCTCTCGGCGCTGCTGGCCGACTTCGTGGGGCGCCCGACCCCTATCACGCGCGCGTCGCGACTTTCTGAAGAGCTCGGCTATGACATCTGGCTGAAGCGCGAGGACCTCGCGCACACCGGCGCCCACAAGATCAACAACGCGCTCGGGCAGGTGCTGCTCGCCAAGCGCCTCGGCAAGACGCGGATCATCGCCGAGACCGGGGCTGGACAGCACGGCGTCGCCACCGCGACCGCCTGCGCGCTGCTCGGCTTCCCGTGCGTCGTGTTCATGGGCGAGGAGGACACCCACCGGCAGGCGCCCAACGTCGCGCGGATGCACCTGCTCGGCGCGGAGGTGCGTCCGGTCACCGCGGGCAGCCGCACGTTGAAGGAAGCGGTCAACGAGGCACTCCGGGATTGGGCGGCGACCGTCCAGACCACCCACTACGTGATCGGGTCGGTCGTCGGGCCGCACCCGTTCCCGACGCTCGTCCGCGATCTGCAGCGGGTGATCGGCGATGAGGCCCGCGTGCAGTACGCGGACCGGCTCGGCGGCGACCCCGCGTACGTGCTCGCGTGCGTCGGCGGCGGCTCGAACGCGATCGGGATGTTCACATCCTTCGTCGGCGCCCCGGGGGTCGAGCTGATCGGCGTCGAGGCCGGTGGCACGGGCTCGGAGCTCGGGCGGCATTGCTCGTCGCTCACGCAGGGCCAGCCCGGCGTGCTGCACGGCGCGCTCAGCTACCTCTTGCAGGACGCGGACGGACAGGTCGTCGAGACCCATTCGATCTCAGCCGGCCTCGACTACCCGGGCGTCGGGCCCGAGCACGCCTACCTGCAGGACGCCGGGCTCGCGCGGTACGTCAGCGCGACCGATGACGAGGCGCTGGCGGGGTTCCAGCTGTTGGCACGCACCGAAGGGATCTTGCCCGCCCTCGAGCCCTCGCACGTGCTGGGCTGGCTCGCCCGCAAGGAGCTTCCGGCGGGCGCTCGGATCCTCGTGTGCCTGTCGGGGCGCGGCGACAAGGACCTCGACACCGTACGCGCGGCGCTCGGGGCCGCGTAGTGGGAGAGCTCGAGGCCGCCCTGCGCGCCGTCCGCGACGGCGGGGGCCGCGCGTTCGTTCCGTACGTCACCGGGGGGTATCCGGGCGTCGACGCCGAGTTGCTTCGCGCGCTCGCAGACGCCGGCGCGGACGCGATCGAGGTCGGGATCCCGCACTCGGATCCGATCATGGACGGCGCCGTCGTCCAGGAGGCGTCGCGCGTTGCGCTGGAGCGTGGCACGCATCCGAAGGATGTCCTGGCGACGATCGCGGAGGCCGACATCCGCGTGCCGGTCGCGGTGATGACCTACGCCAACATCGTGACGCACCCCGATCTCGAGACGTTCTGCACGGAGCTCGCGGATGCGGGCGTCCGGGGCGCGATCGTGCCCGACTTGCCGGTCGACGAGTCGGCGGGCCTCGCCGCCGCGGCGCAGGCGCACGGGGTCGACATGGTCCTGCTGGCCGCGCCGGGAACCGCGTCCGAGCGCTATACGGCGATCGGCGCGGCCGCCCACGGGTTCGTGTACTGCGTCGCGACCTACGGGGTGACGGGCGCCCGGAGCCAACTCGCCGCCACCGCGCGCGAGGTGGTCGGTGCGATGCGCCCGAACACCGACCTGCCGCTGCTCGTCGGGGTCGGTATCGCGACGCCTGAGCTGGCCGCGGAAGCGTGTGCGTTCGCCGACGGCGCGATCGTCGGCTCGGTCCTGATGGCCCGGTTGCTCGAGGGCGATCGCGACGGAGCCGTGACGCTCGCGGCGGCGTTCCGCGAAGCGGTGCGCGCGCTCTGATGAGGATCGTCGGGAAGGACGAGCTCCGAGCGGCCTTGTCGATGAACGCGGCGATCGACGCGCTCGACGCCGCGCTCGGACGTGAGGACCCCTCGCTCACCACGCCGCTCCGTACGACCCTCGCCACGCCTTCCGGAACGTTGTTGAGTATGCCGGCGGCGGGGGAAGCCGGCGTCGGCGTCAAGCTCGTCACGCTGACCGAGTTCAACCCACAGCGCGGCCTGCCGTTCACCCAGGCGACCTACGTGCTGTTCGACGGCTCGACCCAGACGCCCGAGGCGGTGATCGACGGGACCGAGCTCACCGCGATCCGAACCGCGGCGGTGAGCGGGCTCGCCACGCGGCGGCTCGCGAACCCGGAAGCGTCCCGGCTCGTGGTGTTCGGCGCGGGCGTTCAGGGCACCGCGCACGTCGAGGCGATGCACGCGGTTCGGCCACTCAGCGAGGTGGTCGTGGTCGGCCGTGACCCCGTGCGCGTCGATGCGCTCGTGGCGTTTGCCGCCGGGCTCGGCATCGAGGCGCACACGGGCTCGCCTGCGGATGTTGCACACGCCGATCTCGTCTGCACCTGCACGACGTCTGCGGTGTCGGTCTTCGACGGGCAGGATCTCGCCGACGGCACCCACGTGAACGCGATCGGCGCCTATCTTGCCGATCAGCGTGAGCTCGACACCGAGACGATGCGGCGCGCCAAGATCGTCGTCGAAACGCGCGAGGTCGCGCTCCGCGAGGCCGGTGACGTCGTGATCGCGATCGACGAGGGCGCGGTCGACGCCGATGCGCTCGTCGACCTCGCCGAGGTCGTGCGCGGCCGGGCGGTGCGCACGGCGCCCGACGACATAACGGTCTTCGTGTCGGTGGGCTTCGCGTTCGAGGACTTGGTCGTCGCGCGAGCGGCCCTGCGAGCCCTCGGAGGCTGACCTCGGGGCGGATGGGTGCCGGGAGAGGGGGTCGAACCCTCACGCCCTTTCGGACACAGGATTTTGAGTCCTGCGCGTCTGCCAATTCCGCCATCCCGGCCTGCGGCCCAGAGCGTACAAGCAAGGGAAGGTGGCGCCGGGCTGCCTGTCGCGTTGCCCGGGGCGAACCGCGGGCGTAGAGTCCGCGCGAACGAGGGTCTGCACCGCAGGCCGCGTGAAGGAGGGAATCGATGCGGAACGTGCGAACACGGGTCGTCGTTGGACTCGCGGTCCTCGGGATGATCGGAGCGGCGTGTGCGAGCAACAGCACGTCGTCGGCAGCTTCGGGAGCGGCGACGGGCGTCTGCGCCTCGGTCGACAAGTCCGGCACGGACGCGCTGTCTAAGGTATGCGCGAGCGGCGAGCTCCAGATCGCGACCGACCCGAAATATCCGCCGCAGTCGTCGTTCAACGTCCAGACCCAGACCTGGCAAGGGTTCGACGTCGACGTGGCCACAGAGATCGCTCAGCGTCTTGGCGTCAAGCCTATGCTCCAGGCCCAGAAGTGGGACGTCATCACCGCCGGCTCGTGGAACAGCCGCTGGGACGTGAGCGTCGGATCGATGACCGACACCCTCGACCGGGAGAAGCTCTTCTACTTCACCCCGGCGTACTACTACACGCCGGCGTCGATGGCCGTCTTCCAGGACAACACCACCATCACCGGACCCGCCGACCTTGCCGGCAAGACGGTGTGTGTGGGTACCGCGACGACCTATCAGGACTACGTCGAGGGCACGCTGAAGCTGGGGGCGGGCGCGCCACCGTTCGACTTCCAGGTCCCTGCTCCGCCGGCGACGAACCTGCAGACCTACACCACCGACACGGACGCTCTGGACAACCTGGCGCTCGGGGACGGGGTGCGCTGCGATGCGGCGATCAGCGCCCAGCAGACGATCCAGGCCTACATCGATGACGGCGGCAAGGTCAAGATCGTCGGCGACCCGCTCTACTACGAGCCGCTCTCGGTCGCGTTCGACAGGAACGACCCGCGCGACTCACAGAGCCTGAGCCAAGCCGTGAGCAACATCATCGACGACATGCACGCCGACGGGACGCTCTCAACGCTGTCGAAGAAGTGGTACAACGGCGTCGACTGGACGGTGACGTCCGCATCGAAGGGTTCACCATCCGCATCACCGTCCGCCTGAGCGAACGGAGCATGCGCGCGTGAGCGCTTTCGCGAGCACGACGACGGGGACCGAGGAAGACCCTCGGTCCCCGTCGGCACATCTGGAGGAGCCGCCCCGAGCGGTGGCCCTCCTTCTGGCCGCCTGGGTGATCATGCTCCAGGGAGCCCTGATCCTGATCTTCCTGCCGGTCCTCGTGTTCACCACGAAGGACATCATCCCGCCGGGCAACATCGCGAGCTTCGGGCTGGCGGGGGTCGTTGCCCTGGCGGGGGGAGGCCTCGTCTACGTCCCCCGGCGCTGGACGTGGTGGACGGCGCTCGCATCGACGGTCGCGTGTGCGGCGTACCTGGTGGCGGTCGGGGGGCTGGCGTCGGCCAGGGAGGGCTATGTCGCGGCGGCGCTGACGGCGATCGCCGTCATCCTGCTGCTCCTTGGATTCCCTGCGGCAGGCAACACCGACGCGCTGTCCATGGCGAGCGCCCGGATCCCGTTCCGGATCAAGGTGACCGCGGTCTGGATCGCGATCTTCTTCATGCTCGGGCTGTTCCTGGCCCTGTCGGACCTCGACACCACCTTCATGCGAGACGTCGGCTGGTACATCACGAAGGGCCTCGAGTGGACGATCATCCTGTCGGTCTGCTCGATCGTGCTGGCGACGATCCTGGCTCTGTTCGGGGCGCTCGGACGCCTCTCCCGCAACCCCGTGGCATACGGCGTGTCCGGGTTCTACACCTCGTTCTTCCGTGGGACTCCCCTCATCGTCCAGCTGTTCCTGATCTACCTGGCTTTGCCGGAGATCGGCTCCAACCTCGATCGGACGTCACTCACGCAGTTCCTGACGCTCACGGTGTTCGTCGCCGGCGTGATCGGGCTGGGCTTGAACTACGGCGCGTACATGACCGAGATCTTCCGGGCGGGCATCCAGTCGGTCGGGCACGGCCAGGCGGAGGCGGCCGATGCGCTCGGGATGACCTATGTCCAGCGGATGCGGCGCGTGGTGTTGCCGCAAGCGATCCGCGTGGTCATCCCTCCGATCGGCAACGAGTTCATTGCGATGATGAAGGACACGGCGCTGGTGAGCTTCCTCGGCGTCCAGATCACGCGCACGGAGCTCTTCGGCAGAGCGCAACTCGCGTTCAGCGCCAACCTCACCAAGCGCCTCGAGACGCTGTTGATCGCTGCGGCTCTCTACTGGTTGCTGACGTCGATCTTCACGTTCTTCCAGAGCAGGTTGGAGCGGAGGATCTCGAAGGGGTACGTGCGCACGGTCGTGCAGACCGGGACCGGCATGAAGCGCACGCAGTTCATCCCCGTTGGCGGTGGTGGTGGCCCCGGAGGTGGGGCCGGCGTGATCGAGTTGCCCGTCGACGACGAGCCATCCGCATGAGCATGACCGAACCCGTCGTGCGCGTCGAAGCGCTGCACAAGTACTTCGGTCCGCTCGAAGTCTTGAAGGGGATCGACATGGTCGTCGATCGCGGCGAGGTCGTCGTGATCTTCGGCCGGTCGGGCTCCGGCAAGTCGACTTTGCTTCGATGCGTCAACTTCCTCGAAGATCCGACCTACGGCACGATCGAAGTCGCGGGGGTTCGGCTCGAAGGCGGACACCGGACGCGGCACAAGCGCGAGCAGATCCGCCAGCTTCGGCTGCACGCCGGCATGGTCTTCCAGCAGTTCAACCTGTTCCCCAACATGACGGCCCTGCAGAACGTCATGGAGGGGCCGGTGACCGTGAAGGGACAGAAGCCAGATGCGGTGCGCCCCATGGCATCGGAGCTGCTCCACCGGGTGGGTTTGGCGGACAAGGCGAACGAGTATCCGATCCGTCTGTCCGGAGGCCAGCAGCAGCGCGTCGCGATCGCCCGTGCGCTCGCGATGCAGCCCGACGTGATGCTGTTCGACGAGCCGACGTCGGCGCTCGACCCAGAGTTGATCGGTGAAGTGCTGTCGGTGATGCGATCGCTCGCGACGGAGTTCCACATGACGATGATGGTCGTCACGCACGAGATGGGGTTCGCGCGCGAAGTCGCGAGCCGCATGTGCTTCTTCCACGACGGCGTGATCTTGGAAGAGGGAACGCCCGACGACGTCTTC
>DASYOY010000024.1:0-1713 GCA_036007245.1 Actinomycetota bacterium
AGGTGGCCGAGCAGGCGAACGCCGCGAAGAGCGCGTTCCTTGCCGCAACGAGCCACGAGATCCGCACGCCGATGAACGCGATCATCGGGATGAGCGGCCTGCTGCTCGAGACATCGCTCGACGCCGAGCAACGCGACTACGCCGCGACGATCGCGAACAGCGGCGAAGCGCTCCTGGCGATCATCAACGACATCCTCGACTTCTCGAAGATCGAGGCGGGCAGGATGGAACTCGAGAGCGCGCCGTTCGATCTGCGATCGTGCATCGAGTCGGTCGTCGACCTCGTCGGCTCGCTCGCGGCCAAGAAGGGCCTCGAGGTCGCGTACGACATCGGGCGCGATGTCCCCGAGACCGCCGTCGGCGACGTGAGCCGGCTCCGGCAGATCCTGCTCAACCTCCTCAACAACGCCGTGAAGTTCACGGAGGCCGGCGAGGTCGTCGTGACGGTGGGTCGCGAGCCGTCGAACCGCTCGGACGTGATCGAGTATCACCTCGCGGTCCGCGACACCGGGATCGGTATCCCACCGGGACGGGCCGACCGGCTGTTCGAGTCGTTCAGCCAGGTCGATGCGACGACCAGCCGACGCTACGGCGGTACCGGGCTCGGGCTCGCGATCAGCAAACGCTTGGCGGAACTCATGGGCGGAACGATCTGGGTCGAAAGCGACGGCGTACCCGGCGAGGGAAGCACGTTCCACGTCACCATCGAGTGCGGTGTGACCGAGATGACCCCGACGGCCTTGCGGCGCGACGGCTCGTTCGCCGATCGTCGCGCGTTGATCGTGGACGACAACGAGACGAACCGCCGGCTTCTTGCCGCATTACTCGGCGCATGGGGAATGAACAGCACGCTCGCCGCCGGGTCGGAGGAGGCGCTCGCGGCGATCGAAGAGCACCCCGTCGACGTCGCCATCCTCGACTTCCTGATGCCCGAGATGGATGGGCTCGACCTCGGGCTGAAGCTGCACGAGCTTCGCCCCACGCTCCCGCTGGTGCTCGCGTCCTCCGTCTCGCAACACGACATCGCGGCCGATCCCCGATGGTCCGCGAGCGCCTTTGCCGCGGTCGTGACGAAGCCGCTCAAGGCCTCGCCGCTGCACGGCGCCGTCGCGACCGCGCTGGGGGCGACCCTAGGAGATGCCCGTGATGGAGCGGCGAGCGCGCTGGACGAGGAACTGGCGACGCGCCACCCGCTCCGGATCTTGCTGGCCGAAGACAACGTGGTGAATCAGAAGCTGGCGATCCGCCTGCTCGAACGGTTGGGATACCGGGCAGACGTTGTGGCGAACGGGATCGAGACGATCGACGCGCTCGAGCGTCAGTCCTACGACCTGCTGCTTTCCGACGTCCAGATGCCGGAGATGGACGGCCTCGAGGCGACACGCCGGATCCTGGAGCGATGGCCCGAGGGACAGCGTCCGTGGATCGTCGCGATGACGGCTGAGGCGATGAGCGGTGATCGCGAACGGTGCCTCGATGCAGGGATGAACGACTACGTCGCGAAGCCGATCCGCGTCGATGAGCTGGTCGCCGCGATCAAGCGAACGCCACGTCGACCTGGCGGATCCGAACCGACGCCGACGGTTCGGGCGGACCGCGAAGACATCGACCCTGCCGCGCTCGTGCGGCTCCTCGACGGCACCGGCGGTGACAAAGAGTTCGTCGGCGAGCTGGTCGAGCAGTTCCTGAACGACGCGCCGGGGTTGGTCGATG
>DASYOY010000025.1:0-9685 GCA_036007245.1 Actinomycetota bacterium
GCGGCGATCGAGTCCTCGCGCAAGAAGCGGAGGCCGTCGCGCGTGTCGCGCCAGACGCGCGACATGTCGAGCCCTTCGTGTTCGGTCGCGGCGGCACTTCGCAGCGTGATGCCGGCGACCATCGCCGCCGAGAACAGGAACGTCGCCGCGTCGAAGACCAAGGCGAGCGATTCGGGCTGGCTCGCGAGGATCGGGATGCGCGCGCTGAGCGACTTCGAGACGCCCACCAGCACTGCGAAGGCCGCGCCGCCGATGGGGAGCGTCGCGTACGCGCTCACGAGGACCAACGAGTTGGCGTTCGCGAGCTGGCGACGCGGCACGATGTTCGGCAACGACGCGTCGCGCGCCGGGCTCCACAGCAGTGACAGGCACTCGATGACGAACGACAGCAGGTAGATGGCCCAGAGCCGGTTCAGGAACGCCATCGACAGGTAGAGACCGGCCCGCCCGATGTCGGCGATGATCATGATCTGCTTGCGGTTGAACCGGTCGACGAAGGACCCCGCGATCGGACCGAACACGAATGCCGGCAGCGTTCGGGCGATCATCACGCCCGAGACGGCGAGCGCGGCGGTCCCGCCCCCGAGGCTCGCGACGATCGACGTGACGGCGACGAACCCGACCCAATCGCCGAACGACGACACGGACATCGCGGCCAGCAGGCGCGCGAACGTCCGGTTGGTCAGGAGGTCCTTGATGGTGGCCGGACGGGTCCCGCGGAGTTCGGCGACCTCGTCGGTGATCGACGACACGGGGCCTTAGGTGTTGTCGCTCGAGGGTGCCGCGGCGACCGAGGCCGGTTCAGCAGCCGGCGCGCCCTCCGCCGATCCCTTCTTCTTGGCCGTCGTCGCGCGCTTCTTCGTCGTGGTGGTCTTCTTCTTCGCGGCCGGCTTCTTCTTGGCGGCAGCCTTCTTGCGGGTCGCCGGCTTCTTCTTCGCAGCCTTGGCGGCCGCGCGGGCGGCGCGAGCGGCGGACTTGGCGGCCCGCGCCTCGGCCTCAGCCTCGGGGTCGCCCTCCTTGGTCTGCACCATGTCCAGGTCGAACTCGGCGCCGCAGCCCCAGCACCGGATCGACTTCGGGCGCTGGACCAGCAGCGAGCCGTCGACCGGGCAGCGGGGCTCCCTCAGCGGCTCGTTGTTGACCGCGAAGTCGCACTCGGGATACCGGTCGCATCCGTAGAACACGCCGAACCGCGTGCGCTTCTCGACGATCTCGCCCTGGTTGCACTGCGGGCAGGTGATATCGAGCGACCGCGGTGGGTCCTTCTTGATGTAGCGGCAGTCGGGGTAGCCGCTGCACCCGATGAACGGGCCGTACCGGCCGACCCGGCGTTGCAGCTGGCGGCCGCAGTCCGGGCACTTCTCGTCCAGCATCTCCGGCTCGGGCCGCTCGCTCCCGTCCATGTTGCGGATGTAGCGGCACTCCGGGTAGTTCGGGCAGCCGATGAACTTGCCGTAGCGGCCGAGCTTCACCTGGAGTTTGCCGGGCTCACGGCCCTCGGTCGGGCACAACGGGCAGAGCTCGTCGAGGTCCTCTTGATACCGCTCGAACGAGTCCTCGGCCTTCTCGAGCGCACGCTCGAACGGCCCGTTGAACTCGTGGAGCATCTGGACCTTGCCCAGCTGCCCCTCGGCGATGTCGTCGAGCTCCTTCTCCATGTAGCGCGTGAAGTTGACGTCGACGACGTCGGGAAAATGCTCGATCAGCTTGTCGGTGACGACGTAGCCGACGTCCTCGGGCTTGAACCGCCGGTCCTCCAGGCGCACGTATCCGCGATCTTGGATCGTCGAGATGATCGACGCGTAGGTGGACGGCCGGCCGATGCCCTCTTCCTCGAGCTTCTTCACCAGTGACGCCTCCGAGTAGCGCGGCGGCGGCTGCGTGAAGTGCTGCTCGGGAAGGACCTCGAGCATCCGGAGCGCCTGCTCGGCGGTGAGCTCCGGCAGGTTCGACTCGGCATCCTCGTCGACCTCGTCGTCGCGGCCTTCGCGGTAGAGCTTGAGGAACCCGTCGAACACGAGCGTCTGGCCGGTCGCGCGCAACCCATAGGTGGACGCGCCGCTCATGGCCTCGATGTCGACGCCGACCTGGTCGAACCTCGCCTCGGCCATCTGCGTCGCGACCGTGCGCTGCCAGATCAAGGTGTAGAGACGGAGCTGGTCGCGGTCGAGCACGGTCGCCATACGCGATGGCGTGCGCATCGCGCTGGTCGGGCGGATCGCCTCGTGCGCTTCCTGCGCGTTGCGGCTCCGCGTCTTGTACCGGCGCGCCTCGGCGATCGTGTACCTCTCGCCGTACTCCGACTTCACGAGCTCGGCGATCTCACGCAGCGCCGAGTCAGCGATCGTCACGGAGTCGGTGCGCATGTAGGTGATCAGGCCGACCGAGCCCTCGCCGGGCAGGTCGATGCCTTCATAGAGGCGCTGCGCTGTCTGCATCGTGCGGCGCGCGCCGAACCCGAGCTTGCGCGCAGCCTCCTGCTGCAACGTCGAGGTCGTGAAGGGCGGAGCCGGCGAACGCTTGCGCTGCTTCTTCTCGACCGCGGTCACGCGGTAGCGGGCGTCGCGGAGCGCGGCCGCGTGCGTGTCGGCATCGCCCTGCGCGCCGAGCACGAGACCCTTCTTGTCCGGGCTCGTCGCGAGCTTGCCGTCGGGCACCTGTACGAGCCGCGCGACGAACGGCGACTCCGGGTCCTCGGGCGTCAGACGGACGTCGATGCTCCAGTACTCGACCGGGACGAACGCGTCGATCTCCCGCTCGCGCTCGACGATCAGCCGAACCGCCACCGACTGCACGCGGCCCGCCGACAGGCCGGGCTGCACACGCTTCCACAAGAGCGGAGAGATCTTGTACCCGACCAGCCGGTCGAGGATCCGCCGCGCCTCTTGGGCGTCGGTCAGGTTGCCGTCGATCCGGCGCGGGTGCGCGAAGGCCTCGAGGATCGCGTCGCGGGTGATCTCCGTGAATGTGACCCGGTCGGCCTGCTTGGCATCTTCACCCAGGAGTGTCGCGACGTGCATCGCGATCGCCTCGCCCTCACGGTCGAAGTCGGTGGCCAGGACCAGACCCCCGGCCGACTTCATCGCCCGCTTCAGGACGGCGACGTGCTCCTTCGAGCGCTCGGGCACCTCGTACTCGACCTGGAAGTCGTGCTCGGGATCGACCCCGAGCTTGGACTTGGGCAGGTCGCGGATATGGCCATACGAGGCCCGCACCACGTAGTCCGGACCAAGGTACCGCTCGATGGTCTTCGCCTTGGCGGGCGACTCGACCACGACCAACGTCTTCGGCATGCTTGCTGTTCCTCTTTCTGGAAACCCACCCTCGGAGGCCTCCCGGTGGCGGACGGTACCACCGCCTCACCACAGAACCGTGACCTTTGCATCGACGGCCATTGGTACGCTCACGGCGTTCCCGCTGGTCACGAGGGAGGTTCCCCCCTGCTCGCCGTCTTCACCGACACGGTTCAACGGCTGGTCGCCGATAACGGCTACCTGGCGGTGTTCCTGTTGATGCTGCTCGGTTCGATCTGCATTCCCATCCCTTCCGAGGTCGTGATGGCCTTCGCCGGGGCTTTGTGCGCGCCGGCTTTCGCCGCAAGCGTTCTCGGCTCCCCCGACGCGGCCCTTTCGGTCCCGTGGGTAGTCATCTGGGGGATCGCGGGAAGCATGGTCGGGTCCTGGCTGGCCTATGCCCTTGGGGCCTGGGGCGGCCGCCCCGCGATCGACCGGTGGGGCAGATACCTCTTGTTGCGCCCCCACGAGGTGGACCGGGCGCACGCCTGGTTCGAACGCCGTGGCGAGGCCGTCGTATTCCTGGGCCGCCTCGTGCCTCTGATCCGAGCGTTCGTGAGCCTCCCGGCCGGGGTGGCGCGGATGGACATCCGCCGCTTCACCCTCTTCACCCTCTTCGGCGTGATCCCCTGGTGCCTCGGCCTCGCCCTCGCCGGCAAAGCCCTTGGCGCCCAATGGCAATCCCTAGAGAAGTACTTCGCACCCATCGCCGTCATCGCAGGCCTCGCCGCAGTCGCGCTGATCGCCTGGTGGGTCTGGAAGCGCACCTCGACGAGAAAGATAATCGAGGTAGGCGAAGACGCCGAGGCGAGCGACCGTCTGGACTGAGGCGAGCGAAGCGAGCCAAGGGAAGCAGGGAGCGAGCCCGTCAGCTACGGCTTCCCGAACACCATCAGGAACCACGGCTTCGTGTGCTCGTCGTCGGGCTCAGCCTTCGCCAGCCGACGGAAGCCGGCCTTCTCCCAGCCTCGAACCGCGCGCTCGTTCTCGACATAGGGATCGACAGTGACGTGGTGGACGCCGCCCGGACCGAGGAGCCACGTCGCCAGCGCGCGCCCGGCGTCCGGACCGAGCCCTCGGTCGCGAGCTGACGGCACGAGAAACATGTCCAGACCAGCCACGCCAGGGATGTCGTCGTTGCACCACGCCTGCAGGTAGCCGATGGGCTCCCCGTTCGCTTCGACGATGTATGGATCGACCTCGGACCGAGTCAGGCGCTCGACCATCTCCTCGCGCGTATACGTCGATCCGTCCCAGAACCGCGCGACTTCTGGATCGGCGTGCCAGGCCACGAGCATGTCGGCGTCGTCCGACGTCGCGAGTCGAACCTGGGTGCGTTCGCCCCGGACCGGGGCATCGGGTGTGCGCAGCGAAGGCAAGGGGCCGCTTAGAGGTTCGCGACCATCGTCCAGTGGTCGCCGCCGTCGCCGGACTCCGACACCTTCTCGAAGCCCGCGCGCTGGTACATCATCCGCGACCGGTTGTGCACGGCCACCGACAGTGACAGCGCCTGGAACCCTTCCTCACGCGCCTGCACCATGCACGCGCGGAGCACGGTCTCGCCGATGCCCTTGCGCCGGTGCAACGGCACGACCGCGATCGACAGTTCCGGGGTCTTCTCGTCGACGGACCCGTAGCCGGGCGTGTCCTCCGTGAACAGGCGGTACCACGCCGCGCCCACCGGCTCGCCCTCGATCTCAGCGATCACGCCGCCGTCGCCGTCCCTGCCCCAGCCCTGGCTGTAGCGCAAGAGGATCGGCTCGGCGAGCACCTCCTCCATCGGCTCGCGCGGCCAGTCCGGGTTCCAGCGGGCGGCCTCGTACATCATCTTGCGGAGGAACGGCAGGTCTTCGGACGTGACGGGGCGGATGTTCATGGCTGGATGCTAGCGCCTCCCACCGCTCAGACGGTCTCGGTTTCGCTGGTCGGCGTGCCCGACACGAGCATCGGTACGCTCGAGAGCACGACCCGGTCCTCATAGAGGAAGAGCCGCTTGATGAACAGTGCGTTCTGGTTGTGGAGTGGCAGCTGCCACCAGTGGTTCACGATCACCTCCGGCACGATCACGTTGACGACGGTGCCGGGATCGTTCGAATAGCGGCGGACCTCCTCGAGCATCGGCCCCGTGAGATCGCGGAACGGCGCCTCAACGATGTCGAGCGGGACCTCGAGCCCGGCGTCGAACCACGCCGTCTCCAGCCGGTGCGCCGCCTCGGGGTCGAGGTCGAAGTAGATCGCGCGCGTGAGCGTCGCGTCGAGCGACTTCGCGTAATTGACCGCCCGGATCGTCAGGTCGTTCACGCTGGACAGGAAGACCAGTGCGACGGTCCGGTGCGGGATCAGCGGTTTCCCGTCGACCCCGCGTACACCGTCGTGGGTCGTCACGACGGGCACGTCCGTGACGACCACGTGCGGCGTTCGGAGCAGCGACGCCTTGAGCCGCACCAGGTCGGATCGCCGCAGCACGTAGGCGGGGAGCCCCGACCCGACGAGCTCGGGGACGACCAGGTTCACGATGTCGTGCGGCCCGACATCCATCTGCGTGACCGCGCGGCGGACGCTCGCCGTCATGCTCCCGTGCCCGACCGCCTCGAGCGGCGGCGTCCCGACACCGGCGAGCTCGGCCCACTGCGCCGCGAGCTCGTCCGGCACCGAAGACATCGGCGTGAGCACCCGAAGCGACCGCGGATGGAACGAACGGATGTACCCGAGCGCCTCGGCGGCCGCGGCGTCCACCTCGCGCACCAGCAGCACGACGTGCGTCTGACCGAAGACGCCGACCCGCTCGGTTCCGCGATGCACCGCGGCGCGCACCCAGGTGTAGTGGCGATGGATCGCGTAGAACAACGGCACGAGCAGCGCCATGATCAAGATCGAGAGCCACGCCCCGTCCTTGAACTTCGAGATGACCACGACGATGAGCACCACGAACGTCGTGATCGCGCCGATGATGTTGATCGCGATCGAGCGGCGCCAGCCCTTCATCGCTGCATCGCCCTTGCGCCCCTCGGTGATCCAGTGGCGCACCATCCCGCTCTGCGACAACGTGAACGACGTGAACACGCCGACCACATAGAAGTGGATCAACGTGTTCAGGTCGGCTTTGAAGATGTAGATCATCACCGACGACAGCAGACCAAGGACGACGACCCCGTTGGAGAAGACCAGCCGGTCGCCGCGGTTCACGAACTGGCTCGGCATGAACCGGTCACGCCCAAGGATCGACGCGAGCCGCGGGAAGTCCTGGTAGGCGGTGTTCGCGGCGAGGATCAAGATCGCCGCAGTGAAGGCCTGCACGATGAAGAACCCGAAGGTGTTGTTCCCGAGGATCGCGACCGCGACCTGGGCGACCGCCGAGCGCTCCTCGCTCGCGACCAGTCCGGGCACGTGCGTGGCCAAGTAGGAGATCCCGAGGAACATCGTCACCGCGATCGTCCCCATGATCGCGAGCGTCGCTGCGGCGTTCTTGGCCTGCGGCCGTTTGAACGCGGGCACCCCATTGGAGATCGCCTCGACGCCGGTGAGTGCGGTCGCCCCTTGGGAGAACGCCTTGAGCAGCGCGAAGATCGTGATGCCGGCAACCGCCGCGGGAGCCGCGATCTGCGGGCTCGGCGGAACGACCGCGGGGCACCCGCCGACGCAACGCACGGCGCCGATCGCGATCAAGAACAGGATCGACACCACGAACCCGTAGGTCGGGATCGCGAACAAGGTGCCGGACTCACGCGCGCCGCGGAGGTTCGCGATCGTCACGAGGGCCACGAACATGATCGAGAGGAACACCTTGTGCTCGTTCGCCCACGGGAACGCCGACCCGATCGCGAACACGCCGGCCACGATCGAGACGATCACGGTCATCATGTAGTCGAACAGCAGCGCGGCCGCCGCCACGAGGCCCGCGAACGTGCCGAGGTTCTCCTTGCTGACGATGTAGGCGCCGCCGCCGCTCGGATACGCGCGGACCGTTTGGCGGTACGAGCTCACGACGATCGCCATCAGCGCCGCGATCGCGAACGAGATCGGCATCACGTACTTCTTGGGATCGGTGGTCGCGAGCGTCAGCGCGATCAAGATCTCGCCGGTCGCGTA
Source organism: Actinomycetota bacterium (assembly GCA_036007245.1). GTDB lineage: Bacteria > Actinomycetota > UBA4738 > UBA4738 > HRBIN12 > AC-51. The sequence goes on from DASYOY010000025.1 coordinate 7,383, forward strand.
CGCGACCGAGGACAGCGCGTCGGAGGCGAACACGGGCAGCGCCAGGATCTTCGGCAGCAGGGTGTGCTCGAGGTGGTGGCTCGAGAACGCGCGGCCGACGAGGACGCGCTTCGCGACCGAGCTGGTCGACGCTTTCGATCCGGAGCCCATCAACCCCCGATGCTACGGCCGAGCGCGCCCGCCCCGTGCGTCATGTCGCGTCGGCGACCCAGCGATACCCGACCCCGGGCTCGGTGACGATCATCGCGGGCGCAGCGGCGTCGTCGCCGAGCTTGCGCCGGAGCGCCCGGACATAGGTCCGCAGATAGGTGGTCTCGGTTCCGTAGCCCTGTCCCCAGACCCGGCGCAACAACCATTGGTGGGTGAGCAGCTTCCCGGGGTTCGTGACGAGCACCTCGAGGAGCCCGTACTCCGTCGGCGTCAGGTGGACCTGCTCGCCGTCGATCGTGACGAGCTGCTTCGCGAGGTCGACCTGCAGGGTGCCGAACGTGAGGAGCGGCGCGTCCGGTTCACCGGACCCTTTGCGCCGCAAGGCTGCTCGGGACCGTGCGAGCAGCTCCTCCATCCCGAAGGGCTTCGTGACGTAGTCGTCGGCGCCGGCGTCGAGCGCGGCCACCTTGTCGCTCTGGCTCTCGCGGACCGACAGCACGATGATCGGCACCTCGGAGAACGCGCGCACCCGGGTGATCACCTCGGTGCCGTCCATGTCGGGCAACCCGAGGTCGAGCAGGATCAGCTCGGGGTGCTGACTCGCGGCGGCAACGACGCCTTCGTCACCGGTGCCCACCGTCTCGACTGTGTACCCGTGCGCCTCGAGGCTCGTGCGGAGCGCGCGACGGATCTGTGGTTCGTCATCGACCACCAGCACCTTCACGCCGCTGCCTCCTCGATCGGCAGATCCAGGACCATCGCCGTGCCGCCGCCGGCGGCCTCCTCGACCCAGATCCGGCCACCGTGCGCAACCACGACGGCCCGCGATATCGACAGCCCGAGCCCGCTGCCGGGGCGCTCCGGCTCCTCGCGGCCACGATAGAAGGGCTCGAACACCTTCTCGCGTTGCGCGAGCGGGATCCCGGGGCCCTCGTCGCTCACGCGCACGCGCACGACCTCACCCTCGCGCAAGACATGGATCCGGACGGCGCCCTCCGGCGGCGAATGCCGGGCGGCATTCTCGACGAGGTTGGTCAACACCTGATCGAGCTGCATCGGGTCGGCCGCGATCTCCGGGAGGTCGTCGGGCACCTGGAGCTCGACGCGAACCCGCTCGAGCTGCGGCCGCATCCGCGCGAGCACCGCCTCGGCCACCTCTTGGACATCGGTCGGGACCCGGCGCGGGATCAGCGCGCCGGCGCGGATCCGGGCAAGGTCGAGGATGTTGCCGACCAGCCGGTTCAAGCGGTCGGTCTCCTCGAGGATCGTCACCAGCAGCTCGTGCTGCTGCGTCGGGTCGTGCACGGTGGTCGTGTCGAGCAAGCTCGTCACGCCGGCCTTGATCGACGCGAGCGGCGTGCGCAGGTCGTGTGTGACCGAGGAGAACATCGCCGCGCGCAGCTCGTTGGTCTCGGCGTCGAGCTGGGCCAAGCGCGCGCGGGCGTCGAGCCGCGCCCGGTCGAGCGCGATCGCCGCCTGCCGGGTCGCCGCCTCGAGGAGCTCGCGCTCGCGGCGGGTGAACGACCGCGCGCGCGCGGGGCGCTCGGTGGTGAGCGTGCCGAGCGGCACCGACGCGACCACCACCGGCAGGATCTCGCTCGGCCCGCCGAGCTCGACGCCCTCGCGCCGCGCGATCGCACTCATCTCGTGCCCGTCGAGCACCACCTGCACGCTGCACATCGCGAGGTTGAACGGATCGAGCAGCAGCGCGACGAACTCGTCGAGCACCCGGTCGGGGACGTCGCCGGTGAGCAGCTTGCTCGACAGCAACGCGAGCAATCGGGCCTCCCGTTCGCGCTCGGTCGCCCTGGTGCGCTCCGCCGCGGCGTTGCCGACGACCAGCCCGACCACCGCCGCGATCGCCAGGAAGACCACCGCCGCGATCACGTCGCGGAGTTGCTCGAACTGGAACCCCACGCCGGGCTGCTCGATCCACGGAAGCGCGACCGAGGAGAGCAACGCCGTGATGATGCCGGCCCAGATGCCGCCGCTCACGGCCGAGATCGTGACCGCCAGCATCAAGATCGCGACCCCCGCGCCGGGGCCAAGTTCCCTGGTCAGGGCCACGAGGAGGGCGCCGCACAGGGCCGCCCCGACCCCGATCGCCAGCGCGCGAACCGACACCTGATCCACCCGGGGATCCCTGCGATCCG
>DASYOY010000026.1:0-39056 GCA_036007245.1 Actinomycetota bacterium
CATGTACACGGAGCCGATGATCCCGATGATCAGCAGCCCGCCCAAGATCCCAAGCAGGATCCGCGCGATGCGGCTGTACCCCTTCAATGAAGCGATCATCTCGCGGCCCTCGCTGCTTCCTGCCACCCTGTTCGGTGCTCGAATCCGGCCCCCACCGGCCGGTTCGAGCTGGTCTCCGTGAGTGGTTATCGGCAGGATGTTGCGCGGGATTCAGTGGTCGGCGGAACTACGGCGTCTGCCGTTCGTCAGCCCTCCGACATCCCCCGTCCGTCCGACGCGGCGAGCCGTGCGCCGGAGACGATCCGCGAGGTCGCGGTCGCGTCGTCCTTGTCCAACACGATCAGGTCTTCGATCAGCGCGTGCATCTGCTCGACGTGCGACACGAGGATCACCAGGCGGTCGGCGCCAGTGACGAGGTGCTCGACGCCACGCATCGCCAGCTCGATGTGGTCGGGGTCGAGGCTGCCGAACCCTTCGTCCAAGAAGAAGGAGTCCAGACGGCTGCCGCCGCGCGTGACCATCTCCGCCAGCGCGAGGGCGAGCGCGAGCGACGCAAGGAACGTCTCGCCACCCGACAGGGAGTCCGGGGCCCGAACCGTGCCGCCCGCGTTCACGTCGACGATGTGGAACGTCTCGTCGTCGGTGAACCGGAAGTCGCCGTCGGTCAGCGCCTCGAGATGGACGCTCGCGAGCTCGGCGAGGGCGGCTCGCTCCTCGCCGAGGAGCCACGCGAGGAACCGGGACGGCTGCAGGTCGTCGCGGAGACGTTGCGCCAGCGCGAGGTCGGTCCGTGCGGCCTCCATGCGCTCGCCGAGGTCGGCGCCGGCTTCGAGCGTGCGTTCGATCCCGCCGACCCGCTCCGACGTCTCGGCGGCGCGGATCTCTGCGTGCGTGAGGACGGCGGCGACATCGGTGTCGGGCTCGAGCCCGGCTGCATCCAGCGCGGTGGCGCGACTGCGCGCGCTGGCCTCGGCAGCGTCGGCCGCGGCGGTGCGCTCCGCCGTGGCCGCCTCGCCGCGGTCATCGAGCGTGCGACGGATGTGGGTGGCCGCCTTCTCCAGGTCGTCGTCGAGCGTCTCTTCGCCGAGCGCGCCCCACGCGGCGGCGAGGCGCTCGCGAAGGGCGGCCGCCCGGGCGGTCGCCTCGGTGGCCACGTGCCGCGCGGTGTCGAGCGCGTCGCGTGCGGCACGCTCGCGATCCGCGGCGGCGCGCGCCGCGGCCTCCGCCTCGTTGAGCGCCGCCTGGCGCTCGTCGAGCAACGCGGTTGGATCGCCCTCGCCGAGCTGATCGACCAGCGCGCTCTGGGTCGCGGCGTGAGCGGCGCCGGCGATCCGGGCGGCGGTCTCGGCGTCCTCGACGGCGGCGGCGGCGCGATCGCGGTCGGCGAGGGCGGCCACGGCCTCCGCCCCGGCCTTGACGGCGGCTGCGTTCGCCCGCTCATTGGCCTTGGCCGCCTTGTCGTGCCGGTTCGCGGCGCCGGCCCGCGCGCGCTCCGCGCCCTTGATCCCGACGGCGGCACCGGCTCGCGGTTTGGTCGTCACCCGTTGCGCACAGACCGGGCAGGGTTCACCGGCGACGAGGGTTCGGCGAAGTGTCGTGGCCATCTCGGCGTGCTGGGCAGCGTGCACCTCCTCGTCGGCGGCCGCGAGCTCGTCGGTGGCGTCGGCAAGCGCGGCCGCAGCGTTCGCGGCCGTCTCTGCGGTCACGTCTCGTGCAGTTGCTGTGCGCGTGACCACCTCTTCCGAACGCGTCACCGCGTCGGCCGCCTTCGCGGATGCGGCGACGGCGTCCGTGAGCGCGGCAGCCTGCGCGTGCATCTGCGCGACGAGATCCGCGAACGCGCGCAGATCGCCGATCCGTTCCGCGGCCGCGTCGCGCGTCGCGTCGGCGTCCCGTCGCTCGCCCGACGCCTTCTCCGCGGAGTCTGTTGCGGACGCGATCTCCCGCTCGGCGACCGCGGCCGCGTCCAGGACGTGGGCAACGGTCTCGTCGTCCGGGACGCCGGCCGCCACCCGCTGCACGAGGGCGAGCTCACGGTCGGCCCGCTGGGTGCGCTCGGCCGCCTCGCGCGTCTCCGCGTCCAACGCGTCGATCGCCGGCTTCAGCTGGGCGACCGCGTCGCGCCGGGCGACGGCCGCGTCGCGCTCTGCGCGCGCGGCCTCGAGCTCGGTGCGCGCTTGAAGCAGCCGTGCCCCGTCCGCGTCGAGCATCGCGACGGCGGTTTCGGCCCGTGCGACCCGCTCGCGCGTCGCACCGAGCGCGGTATCGAAGCGCTCGTAACCGAACACGCCCTTGAGGACGGCGTTCCGCGGCGCGTCCGAGGCGAGCAGGAACTCGGCGAACCGGTTCTGCGCGAGCAACACCGACCGTCCGAACGTGTCGAAATCCATGCCGAGGAGCCGTTCGATCCGCTCGCGGACCGGCCGTTCGAGCAGCACGGGTTCGTCGTGGGCGGCGTTGGGTTCGTCCGTCAAGAGCCGGACCAGTTGCACCTGGCCCTGCCCTTTCCGCTTCAACACCCGGGTGACGCGCCAGACGTCGCCGCCCGCCTCGAACGTCAGCTGGACGTGCGCGGCGTCTGAGATCTGGTTGATCAGCGAGCGTGTTTCCTTCTGGACGCGCGGCGTCCGGCCGAACAGCGCGAACGCGATCGCGTCCAGGATCGTCGATTTGCCCGCGCCGATCGGGCCGACCACGCCGACCAGACGGCGGTCGCGGAAGTCGAACGTGACTTCCTCTTGGTACGAGCGGAAGCCGCGCATCGTCAGTTCACGAGGCCGCATCGGCGACCTCCGCCATCGTGGTGCGGAACAGGTCGACCAACGCGGCCGGCGCGTCCTCGCCCGTGGTCGCGCGCACGAACGACGCGTACAGCTCGTCATCCGCCGGGCGCGCGTCGGCCGTTCGTTCGCGCCGGGCCTGGGCCGGCCGCTCCGGGCGCACGCGCACCAGATAGGGGAACAGTGCGGCCGCGCGGCGTCCGAGCTCCGGATCGGGACCGCCGACCGAGATCGACAGGTCGAGGTAGCTGCCGGTGAGCTCCTCGGCGCGCGCGGCAACTTCCTCCCACGTGCCGCGAACCTGCTGCAGCGGTCTGCCGGCGTGGATCGGCACGGACCGCAACGTGGCGAGCCGGCCGGGTTCGACGTCGACGATGACGACCCGCTTTGCCTCTCCCGCCTCGCCGAAGTCCAACGGCAACAAGGAGCCGGCGTACGCGGCCGGGACCGGGGCGCCCGGAACCGGCTGCGGAGCGTGGATGTGGCCGAGTGCGACGTACTGGGGTCCCGCCGGGATCGCCTGGGCGGTGGCGGTGTACGCGTCACCGATGTGGAGTTCGCGCTCGCTCCGCGAGACGCGGACACCGCTCACCATGAAGTGCGCGACGAGGATCGGCACGAGGTCGGTCCCGGCTCGCTCGACGAGCGCGGTGTTGTACGCGTGGGTGAGCGCTGCGATCTTCTGCGCGTACGCGCCGTACCACGTGCCGGTTTCCTCCATGAAGTCGACCACGCGACCTTCGCGCAGGAACGGGAACCCGGCGACGACGGCCGGCATGCCCAGCTCGTCGGGTCCGAGAACGCCGCCCTTGTTCGGCCCTTTGATCCTGCCGATCAGATGGACGCCGCGATCACGCATCAACGGCGCGAGTGCGTCGAACAGGTCCGGCGAATCGTGGTTGCCGGCGACGACGACAACGGGCCGCCCGTCCCCAAGACGCAGCAATGCGCTGAGCCCGAGCGACAGCGACTCGACCGGGGGCGTCGCGCGGTCGAACACGTCGCCCGCGACGAGCACGAGGTCGACCTGTTCCTCGTCGGCGATGCGCGCGACCTCGTCGAGCGCGTCACGCATCTCCCCGGTGCGGTCGTGCCGCCCGAGCCGGCGCCCGACATGCCAGTCGGCGGTGTGCAGGATCCGCATGCCGCGACGCTACAGACCCGAGAACGGGTCTTCGCCGTCGGTCGCGACCTCCTCGCGCCTGGTCGCCCACGGCGGGAACGGGAAGGTCACGACGAGCGGGACCGGAACGGCGGGCTGGCTCACGACCATCGTGCCCGGCTTGAGCAGGCGCGCGCGAGCCCGCGTGGACGGCAGCATCCAGCCGTACTCGGCCCGCTCCGCCTCGGCGGCGTCGAGGCGGCCGCTGATCCGGATCGACGCGTTCTCGAGCACCTCGGGCGCGACCCGGCTCGCGCTTTGCTGCGCCCCGACCAAGAGCACGCCGAGCGAGCGGCCCCGCTGTGCGATGTCGATCAGCATGTCCTTCAGCGGGCTCGTGCCTTCCCGCGGGGCGTACTTGTTCAGCTCGTCGAGGACGATCACCGACAACGGGAGCCGCTGCCCGGTCGCCTCTTTCCGGTGGAAGGTTTCCTTCAAGAGCGCGCCGACCACGAACCGTTGCGCCTGCTCATGCAGCGATTGGATCGCGACCACGGTGACGTTGGCGGCGTCGCGATCGATCCGGGTCGAGGCGCCGGCACGCACGAGATGACCGAGCCGGGACGACGCCGCGTGCAGCCGCCGTAGGAAGGCCGACACGGTCGAGAGCTGCACACGACCCGTCCACGCCTGGTCAGGCTCGTCGTCGTCGGGGTCGAGGAACGTTTCGAGGTCGGCGACGAGCGAGGGCAGGTCGGTGATGATCCGCCCGGCCTGCGCGGCCGCGATCGGCCCGTGCCAACGGCCATCGGGCTGGTCGCGGGGATCGCGGAGCGCGATCGCTCCCGGCCGTCCCTCGACGTCCACCGCGAACCGCTGCAACTGCTGCTGCACCCGCTCGCGGATGAACGGCAGCTGGTTCTTCGCGTCGTTCGCGTCGGTGAAGCAGAACTCCAGCAGGCCGAGGTCGACGAACTCACGCGGCGTCCACGCGAACACGTCGATTCCCTCGAGCCGCCCGCCGGTGTCGGGCACGAGGTCGGCGACGCCTCGGCGCGGCGGCGCCCAGAACCGGACGCTCGGGAACGGCGCCGGTGCGACGCCGATCGCCGCCCAACCCTCCTCGGCGCCCTCAGCTCCGGCGAAGCGCGCGTTCGGCTTGTCCAGCCACAGCAGGTCTTCGCCCTTCACGTTGAACACCAACACGCGCAGGTTCGCTGCGCCTTCACCGACGACCTCGGGGGAGGCGGTCAACACCCGCAGGAAGAACAGCGCGAACGAGGTCTTGGTCGCGACGCCCGAGATACCGGCGATCGACATGTGGCCGCCCTTGCGCCCGTCGAAGAAGTCGAGGTCGATGTGCACCGGCGCGCCGTCGCGGCCGAGCCCGACGGGCAGCGGCCGCTCCATCTGATCGGTGTACAACGCGCGGCTGCGCTCCTCGCCGGTTGCGCGCTCCACCGGCTCGCCGGGGTCGGCCGATACCCAGATCTCTGGATCGACGCGGGTCACCGCGACCGCCGCCGAGCGAACCTTCTGCGCGGGCATGATGCCGAGCTCGGCGATCCGGTGCGTGTCGGACTCGTACCGTGCGCCCTCGTAGATCGCCTCGGCCTCGGTCACGACGCCGTACGTGCGAACCTCGCCGACCTTCGGGACCTCGGTGCGGACGACCACGAGATCGTCCAGCTGGAGGAACTGGTCGTCGTCGACGACGACACGGAACGTCGCGGTGCTCGAGTGCTCGGAGCCCAGGACACGCCCCACCTGCTCGTCCGTCACGACGCCCTCCGTTCTGTGACGGCAGCTCGCAGGGCGCGATAGATGAGCCCGGGGTCGCCCATCCGGTGCCGAAGCTCCCGCTCGAGGGCGCCGATCGGTACGAGGTTCTGCGGCGCGCGTGGATCGAGGTGCGGCTGCGACGCGACGAGCGGCAGCACGGCCGCCGCGCGATCCGCGATGGTGCGCACCGTCGCGAGCGGCAGGTGCGCCGACGCCTCGCAGCGAACGAGGCCGCTCCAGGTGTGGCCGCCGTCGATCGGCGCGAGCCGCACGTACCAGGAGTACCGGCCGTAGTCCTTGATCGCGAACAGCGGCGTGCGCTGGCCTGCGCCGAGCGCTGCGATCACCGGGTTGCGCGCCGGCTCGAGGTACGTCACGCGATGGCTCTTCACGACGCCGACGACCTCGTGCGGCCCAAGCTCATGGAGGGGGCCGTCGGCGAACACGCAGCGGTCGGCGGCGAGCGACGTCGCGAGGGACCCTTCCGTCGCGCGCATCCGAGATTGCAGCGCGTGCACGAGCGCGTCGCCGTCACGGGTCGCGATCGTCATCGTCTCGTACGGCGGCGTCAGGCCGACCGCTGGGAACAGCTCCTCGCGGCCGCCGGCCAGCACCGCCCAGCGCTGCACGTGTTCGTCGGCGACCTCGGACCGCACGGCCGGGCGGTCCCAGAGCACCGCGCCGGTCGCGATCGTGCCGCAGAGCCCCGGGATCGGTCCGGCGACCGGATCGTCGACGGTCAGGCGGGCGTCGATGCGGCGCACGCCGTCGACGAAGGCGAAGCGCTCGCAGCCGTCGTCGTACCCGTCGAGCGGCGCCCACTCGAGGCCTTCCACGCCGTCGTCGACCGTGCCTTCGGCCGGAGCCAGTTCGGCCGCGTCGAGCGGTGCGCCGTAGTCGGGCGACCAGCCCTCGACGAAGATCCGCGCCATACCGGCCGGATACTACGTCCGGCCCCCGACACCTCCGGACAGGCGGCCGCTAGGGCTTCATGGTGTGGGTGCTGGCCGTCTCCCACGTCCCGCCCTGGTCGACGAGCACGGTCGTGCGGACCGTGCTTGGACAGCAGTGCGCATCGCCGGGGCGGAAGACCGCCTCCCGGACGAGGAGCCCGGGCGGGTCCGCGTTCGGATCGACCGTGCGGTCACAGCCGCTGGACCGGTACACGAGCGCGCCGGTCGCGAGGTCGACCACCGAGGTCGTGCCGCACGCCCCGGAGCCTCCGGTCTCGGCGAGGATCACCGCGTCCTGCGAGCCGTCGCCCGTCACATCCGCGATCTGGGCGCTGACGTTCTCGACGGGCGCGCGGCCGGCCGGGTAGGCGCGTCCCCACACGGGCCGCCAGGGCGCACCGCCGTCGTCGAACCGCCGCCAGGCGGCGATCCCGCGATCGGTCCGGAAGGGATCCCCACCGGGCATCTCCCAGGCGACGACGATCGCGTCTCCGGCCGCGGTCGATGCGCGCCACGATCCTGTGACCTGGGCCTTCAGCGGAACGAGCGCGGCGACCGGCACATCCCCGGGGCCGACGGCGTCGCCGAACGACGGCGGCATGCCGACGGGCAACCCGCTCGGGTAGGGCGAGGGGGACGGCGTCTGGGAGGAGGTGGGGGCGCCGGTGGATCCGGTACAAGCGACCGCGACGAGCAGGATCGCTGTGAGGAAGGGGCGGCGCATCGGCGCGATGGTAGCGGTGCGGGCTGCGTCGGCTGGGAGCGTCATGAGCGCGACCGGGAGCGGGAGGGTACCGGGAAGGAACTGCGAAGGGGGGTTTCCCGGAGGGTGCCCCCGGCCGCGCTCAAAACGTTTTGCCCATCCACGGTACCGCGGCCGGAGATGGATGACACCTGCACGTAGGATTCGCTCAGTGACCTCCCAGGAACCGAAACCGGTCAGCGCTTCGCATGTGACGTTGACCCAGCTCATGGAGGTCACCGACGCCAACGTGGCGGGCAACGTCCACGGGGGCGTGATCATGCGGCTGGCCGACACCGCCGCCGCGCTCGCCGCCATCCGCCACGCCGAGGGGCTCTGCGTCACGGTGAGCGTGGACGAGCTGTCGTTCCTCGAGCCGGTGCACGTGGGCGATGTCGTCCAGCTCCGCGCATCGGTGAACGACGTCGGCACGACCTCGCTCGAATGCGGCGTCCGGGTCGAGGCTGAGAACCCGATCTCGGGTCGGACCGTGCACGCGGCGACCGCGTACTTCGTGTTCGTCGCGCTCGACGAGGACGGACATCCTCGCCCGGTGCCGCCGCTCGAGATCGAGACCGACATCGAGCGCCGACGGCAGCGCGCCGCGAAGCTCCGCCGCGCCGCGCGGATGCAACATAAGGAAGCGCTCCGCGCAGAGCGCGGCTCCTCTTCCGGGTGAACGGGCGCGCGACCGGCTCCTCCTCCGGCGCCTGACGGGTCGTCGTGACCCCGTGGGAGGATGGAGAGACGGACACGATGAGGAAGGACGACGGATGACGACGATGTTCGACGGTGCGCGAGGACGCCTGACCGTCGCCGGCGACGAGCTGGGCTTCGCGCGGCTCGCATGGCTCTCGGAACAGGGGATCGGCGACGTCGAACGGCTCCCGCACACCGTCCGGATCCTGCTCGAGAACCTGCTTCGGCGCGCCGGGACGCGCGACGTGGACGACGAGGACGTTGCGGCACTCGCCGCGTGGCCCGGGCCGGCCAAGGACATCGCGTTCATGCCGGGCCGGGTCTTGATGCAGGACTTCACCGGCGTGCCGGCGGTGGTCGACCTGGCCGCGATGCGCAGCGCCGTCGAGCGTGCGGGCGGCGATCCCGCCCGGGTCAACCCGCTCGTGCCCGTCGACCTGATCATCGACCACTCGGTGCAGGTCGACCTCTTCCGGACCCCCGAGGCCTACGAGGCCAACATCGATTTCGAGTACCGCCGCAACGGCGAGCGGTACCGGTTCCTCCGGTGGGCGCAGCAGGCGTTCGACAATGTCCGCGTCGTGCCGCCGGGCGCGGGGATCGTGCACCAGGTGAACCTGGAGCATCTCGGCCAGGTCGTGGCGGTGCGCGACGGCGTCGCGTTCCCCGACACGGTCGTCGGCACCGACTCGCACACCACGATGATCAACGGGCTCGGCGTGCTCGGCTGGGGGGTCGGCGGGATCGAAGCGGAGGCCGCGATGCTCGGGCAACCGATCGCGCTGCCGCAGCCGATCGTCGTCGGCGTCCGGGTGATCGGTGCGATGCCGGCCGGGACGACCGCGACCGATCTCGTCCTCACGCTGACGCAGATGCTCCGTGCGCACGGCGTCGTCGGGCGGTTCGTGGAGTTCACGGGAGACGGGTTGTCGTCGTTGCCGGTGGCCGACCGGGCGACCCTATCCAACATGTGTCCGGAGTACGGCGCGACGAGCGCGTACTTCCCGATCGACGAGCAGACGCTCGCGTACCTGCGGTTCACCGGCCGTGGCGACGCCGCTGATCGGACCGAGCGCTACGCGAAGGAGCAGGGCCTGTTCCGCGCCGACGGCGCGCCGGAGGCGACCTTCAGCGAGATCGTGGAGCTCGACCTCGGCACGATCGAGCCCTCGCTCGCAGGACCGAAACGGCCGCAGGATCGGGTGTCCCTGCCCGACGTGTGGCAGTCGTTCGTCGCGGCGTTCCACGAGCACGCGATCCCGGACCCGAAGGCGAAGGAGATCGGCGCGTTCATGGCCGAGGGCGGCACGGTGCGAGAAGAGCGGTTGCCCGGTGGCGACGACCTCTCCGACGCAGAGGTCGAGGCTGACGGGATGACGTTGCGTGACGGCTCCGTGGCGATCGCGGCGATCACATCCTGTACCAACACCTCGAACCCCTCCGTGATGGTCGCGGCCGGCTTGATCGCGAAACGCGCGGTGGAAGCCGGCATCCAGGTGCGTCCGTGGGTCAAGACCTCCCTCGCACCCGGCTCGCGGGTCGTCACCGACTACCTCGATCGAGCGGGCCTGATGCCGTATCTGGAGAAGCTCGGGTTCGGGCTGGTCGGGTATGGCTGCACGACGTGTATCGGGAACTCCGGTCCGCTCATCGACGAGGTCGCTGCCGCCGTCGAGGAGGGCGATCTCAGCGTGGTCGCGGTGCTGTCGGGCAACCGCAACTTCGAGGGGCGCATCCACCCGCAGGTGCGCGCGTCCTACCTCGCGTCGCCGCCGCTCGTGGTCGCGTACGCGCTGGCGGGGCGCGTCGACGTCGACCTCACCACCGAGCCGGTCGCGACCGGCCCAGACGGACCGGTCTATCTCCGTGACCTATGGCCGGCGCCCGAGGAGATCGCCGAGGCCGTGGGCGCAGCGATCACCTCCGACCAGTTCTCCGAGGAATACGGACGGATCTTCGACGGCGACGACCGGTGGCGCGCACTCGAAACGCCAGACGGTTCTTCCTACGCGTGGGAGGACGCGTCGACCTACGTGCAAGAGCCGCCGTTCTTCGCAGACCTGTCGCCGCGGAGCTACACCGACATCGAGGGCGCGCGGATCCTCGTCAAGGTCGGGGATTCGATCACCACGGACCACATCTCACCCGCCGGCGCCATCAAGAAGGACTCGCCGGCGGGGGAGTACCTCACCGACCACGGCGTCGAGCCTCGCGACTTCAACTCGTACGGCTCACGGCGTGGCAACCACCACGTGATGATGCGCGGCACGTTCGCCAACATCCGGCTGCGCAACGAGCTCGCGCCGGGAACCGAGGGGTCGTGGACCGCGCATCTGCCGGACGGCGAAGTGATGTCGATCTTCGATGCGGGCCAGCGGTATCAGGCCGACGGCGTGCCGCTCGGCGTGATCGCCGGCAAGGAGTACGGCAGCGGGTCGAGCCGCGACTGGGCGGCCAAGGGTCCGTTGCTCCTCGGTGTCCGGTTCGTGCTCGCCGAGACCTACGAGCGGATCCACCGGTCGAACCTCGTCGGCATGGGCATCGTGCCGCTGCAGTTCGCCGACGGCGACACTCCGGCGTCGCTCGGCATCGACGGCACCGAGACGTACGCGGTTCGCGGCTTCATCGGTGACATCGTGCCGGGCCAGACGGTCACCGTCGAAGCGCGGCGCGACGACGGCACCGCGGTGACGTTCCCGGCGACGGTGCGTGTGGACGGGCCCGCCGAGGTCGCGTATATGCGTGCCGGCGGGGTGCTCAACCTGGTGTTGACGCAGATGCTCACCGGCTGAGCTCAGACAGAACGACGGGCCCGGCCTTTCGCCGAGCCCGTCGGTGGGCGAACCGTCGCGGGGGACCCTCAGTAGAGGTAGCGACGGTCCTTCACCCAGTCCACCCGCTGCCAGATCTTGCCGAGGCCCCAGTACCTGCCGGCGTTGGCGAAGATCAGTGCGAGCAGGACGACCGCGTAGATCACGTGCTCGTCCAGGACCGGGTTGTTCTCGGGCCAGATCGCGGTGCCAAGATAGAAGACCGCGAGCCAGACGATCCCGCCGACCGCGGCCAGCCGGGTCATGACCCCGGTAAGCAGGCCGAGCCCGATCAGCAACATCGAGACCATGAACACCCAGTCGATCCAGGGGTTCACCGCAGGACCCGCCTGGGTCATGTGGTAACCCGTCGCCGTCTGGATCGCATCGGCGAACGGACCCTTCAGCGCGAACCCGATCGCACCTGCGGTCGGGGACGCCCCGTGGATCCAAGCTGCGTCGCCGAAGAACGCGATCTTCACGGTCGCCCCGGTGTCGCTCACGACACGGCCCGTGCTGAAGCCCAGCGCAAACGCCTTGTCGAGGAACGCCCACAGGAACGTGAAGCCCAGCAGCATCCGGAGCGCGCCCATGGTCCGTTGCAGCGCGGGCGTGTGTACCGCCTCGAGCCGCTCGATCTCCGGCATCGTTCCGGTGATCGTGGTGTCCATCGTCTCCACCTCCCTTGCCTAGGAAGCTTTCGTTGGTCACAGGATGACCGCGGCAAGGGCGGCCTTGGAGGGGCGAAAGGCCCGGTTCGCGGGGGACCTTCCGCGGCTCAGCCGACGGACCCGGGAGTGGTGGTGTGACGCGCGAGATAGGCGGCCGCCTCGGCGCGCCGGGCGACCTCGAGCTTGGACAAGATGCTCGAGACGTAGTTCTTGACCGTCTTCTCGGCGAGGTTGAGGTCGTCGCCGATCTCCTTGTTGGTCTTGCCGTCGGCGATCTGCTGGAGGATCCGCTCCTCCTGCGGGGACAGGCGCGCGAGCTTCTCGTCGGCCATCAGATGCTTGCCCTTGCGGAGCCGGTCGAGCACGGCGGTCGTCATGCTCGGGTCCAGGAGCGAGTCACCGGCGCCGACCGCGCGGATCGCGTGGAGCAGGTCGCCGGACTTCACCTGTTTGAGCACGTATCCCGAGGCGCCGGCCATGATCGAGGCGAACAGCGCCTCGTCGTCGGCGAACGAGGTGAGCATCAGCACCTTCGTCGCGGGGCGCGCCGCGCGGATCTCGCGCGTGGCCTCGATCCCGCTGCCGTCGGACAGGCGCACGTCCATCACGATGACGTCGGGCCGGGTCCGCGCGGCCTCGTCGATCGCGTCGCGAACGGTGCCGGCCTCGGACGTCACGACGATGTCGTCTTGCGACTCGAGCATCGCGCGGATGCCGTCGCGCACGATCTCGTGGTCGTCGACCAGCATCACGCGCAGCGGTGGGGACGCTGGGCTCATCGGCGCATCCTAGCCGGGCGCGACCGCGGGGGTCTCCGACAGTCGCCGGGCGATCGAGTCCCGGACCCGGTCGAGGAAGTCCTTGAGCGTTGCCTCCGCGACCCGTGCGAGCAAGGCGCGGTCGATGGCGCGGCCCACGGCGCCGAGCGGGGGCTCGTAGCGCGCGCTGATCGCTAGCTGGCACCTGCCGTCCTCGAGCCCGGCGACGTCGAGGTCGGCGTCGAGCGCGGGGAAGACCCCGACAGGCCCCGATGCGGACCAGCCGATCGGGATCGACGTCTTGCCCGGCGTCCGGATCGGATCGCCAACCGTGAGCGCGACGGTCCGGGCGATCCGGACGTCGTCGCCGAAGCCGACCTCCGCGAGCAGGCGGTCGCCTCGATGGTTGGCGGACGTCGCGAGCGTCGGCAGCCACGTCTCGGGCGCGTCGAGCACGATCCGTTCGATGCGGTCGCGCTCGCCGGCGAGTTCGACGAAATAGCGAGCGAACATGCGGCACAGTCTGCGGCCGGCCGGAGCCCTGGAGCAGGGACCAAGGTCCCGGTCGCTTCGGGACCGGGGGCCCGACCGGGCAACTGGCCGGCTCGGGACACTGACGCCCATCGAAGCGAAGGAGATGGGCACGATGCGACACATCGGTTGGTCGATCGCGGCTGCCGCGATCGGCATGGTCCTGGTCGGGACGGCGTGTACCGCCTCGAGCGGATCGGCGTCGGTGCAGACCGCGGACGCGGCGTCCGCCTCGACGTACGCGGTCACGCTGTCCGACGAGCTCAAGATCATGCCGGCGATGATCGACGCGCCGGCCAACGCGCCGTTGACGTTCGACATCACCAACGAAGGGAAGAGCCAGCACTCGTTCGCCGTGCAAGCGCCGGACCAGACCTATGAGACGGCGATGCTGGACGGCGGCGCGACGGCGACGCTCTCGGTCCCCAGTCTCCCCGAAGGGAACTACGAGTACCTCTGCACGGTCCCGGGTCACGCCGACGCGGGGATGAAGGGCACGCTGATGGTCGCCGGCGCCGCGGGCACCGACCAGGCGGCCGCTGGCGCGAGGACAGGCACGGGCGCGAGCCCGATGGCATCGATGAGCGCGCAGCAGATGGCAGACGCACACAAGGCCGGCGTCGACGCGTTCGTCAAGCAGCTCACCGACGGCCCGAACACGACGGGGTTCGGCCTCCAACCGCTCAAGCCGAAGATCGTGGACGGCGGCGTCAAGGAGTTCGACCTCACGGTGTCGCGCGTCCAGTGGGAGGTCACGCCGGGCAACGTCGTCGACGCGATGGCGTTCAACGGCCAGGTCCCCGGTCCGCTGATCACCGTGCATCCGGGCGACAAGGTGCGGTTTTTCGTCCAGAACCAGATGGATCAGCCGTTCACCCTGCACTTCCACGGGCTGACGCTGCCGAACGCGATGGACGGCGTGCCGTTCATCACGCAGGACCCGATCATGCCGGGCCACTCGTGGACCTATCACTTCACGATCAAGGATCCGCCGGGCATGTACGTCTACCACTCGCACTTCAACTCGGCGGAGCAGGTCGGCTCGGGTCTGTACGGGCCGTTGATCGTCGCCCCGAAGAACGGCTGGCAGAGCGTCTACGGGGTGAATCCGGACGTCGAGACGTCGGTGTTCCTCGGCGACGGGCAGTTGGGCTACACCATCAACGGCAAAGGCTTCCCCGCGACCCAGCCGATCATCGTCAAGCGCGGCGACTGGTTGCTGATCCACATGGCCAACGACGGCGAGCTGCTGCACCCGATGCACCTGCACGGGATGCACTTCGAGGTGGTCGGTGAGGACGGGTTCCCGTTGTCTGCGTCGAACCGCTACATGGCGGACACGCTCGTGATCGCGCCCGGGTCACGCTTCGATCTGCTCGTGCACGCCACCAACCCGGGGGTGTGGGCGTTCCACTGCCACATCCTCAACCACGTGGAGGGGCCCGAGGGCATGTTCGGGATGGTGACCGCGCTGATCGTGAAGTAGGGCTCAGGCGTCGCGCGGGCCGGCGGCGGCCCGCGCGACGTCGGACAGCACACCCGCGAGTTCGCGGGGCCGTGACCACATCGGCCAGTGACTCGTCGGCAGGTCGATCCACGTGACGTTCCGGAGTTCGGTCAGCCCGCCGAGCCAGGCGTCGCCCTCCTCGACCGCTTCCTTCACCTGTTCCGACGAGAACCCCGTGCAGATCACCGTGGTCGGTACGTCGAGCCTGGCGTCGTTCGTGAGCTGCGGCGACTCGCGAAGGATCGCGCCGGGCTGTGGGACGGCACGGTTCCGGAAGGTTTCGAGCTGCTCGTCCGATAGGCCGTCGAGGTTCTCCCCGGCGGCGAGCTCGTCCGGCGAGGGTAGCGGCAGCTCGTCGGCCGTGAGGTCGGGGTCGAGGGCACCGGTCGCAGGGCCGGAGTCGACGTACACCATCGCCGCGATCCGGTCGGGAACGCGATCGCTCGCGGCGTAGCCGGCGCCACCGGCGCCGCTGTGCACCGCGAGGACCACCGGGTTGTCGTGCGCGCGTATGGCGTCGCAGATCGCGTCGACGTGGTCGCTCAGCGAGACGGATGCGCGATCGGTGCGGATCGACTCGAGGCCGGGGAGCGTCAGTGGCGTGACGCCGTGGCCGTCGGCGCGGAGTGCCGTCGCGACGTCGTCCCACGCCCATGCGCCGAGCCAGAAGCCGGGAACGAGCACGATCGGTGCGCCGGTCATCTGTCGCACCCTACGAGCTGGACGGGATACGGACCGCTACGCGGGCCAGCGGGCCGTGACCGTGGTCCCCGTCGAGCGGTCGCTTGCGATCGCGAGCGTGCCACCCATCGCCTCGACGCGGTGCGCGAGGTTCGTGAGCCCCATCCCGTCGCGTGGCGCGTCGACATCGAAGCCGTGGCCGTCGTCGTCGATCTCGAGCTCGGCACCGCCGGCCGCCGCCCGTCGCAGCCGGACCCCGACGGTCGTCGCTTCCGCGTGCTTGCCGACGTTGGAGAGTCCTTCGCGTACCAGCTGGATCACGTCACCCGCGCGCGAGGCGAGCTCGGCGGCGATCGTCTCGTCGACCTCGACGACGGTCAGCACCCCCGTGCGTTCGGTGGTCTCGGCCGCGAGCTGGCGGATCGCGTCGTCGAGGTGGCGGTCGGCGAGGATCCCCGGCCGCAGCCCGAAGATGTAGTTGCGGATGTCTCGGATCACGCGGTCGATGTCCTCGACGGCGTTCTCCAAGCGCGTGCCGATCGCCGGGTCATCCGCGAGCGCCGCGGCCCCCTGCAGCGCCATCCCCACGGCGAACAGCGACTGGACGACGCCGTCGTGCAGCTCCGTCGCGATCCGCTCGCGCTCGTCGAGCACCTCGAGCCGGCGGAGCTGTTGTTGCGCCTGTTCGACGTTGTTCCACAGGCGCGCGTTCTCGATCGCGACACCCGCTTGCGTCGCCAGCACGATGAGCGCGGCCTCGTCGTCCTCGGTGAACTCCTCGCCGTTGTGGGTGTCCGTCAGATAGATGTTGCCGAACACCCGTCCGAGCGCGCGCACGGGCGCGCCGAGGAGCGACCGCATCGGCGGGTGGTTCGGGGGGAATCCGACCGAGCGCGGGTCCTTCGTCAGGTCCGGCAGGCGCAGCGGTTCGCCGAGCTCGATCAACAAGCCGAGGATGCCGTGGCCGGTCGGCGGGTCGCCGATCGCCTCGCGCTCCTCGTCGGTCAGGCCGGTCGTGATGAACCGTTCGATCCGCCGGTCATCGTCGAGGACGCCGAGCGCGCCGTATCGCGCACCGGTGATCGCGCATGCGAGTTCGACGATCCGCTGCAGGACGGCGTCGAGGTCGAGCTCGGCCGACAGCGTGAGCCCCGCCTCGATCAGCATCCGATCGCGCACGCGAGGGTCGGGCGCCGGCGTCATGATCGGAGCGTAGCTCGGCCGGACTCAGCCGGCGCGGTTGCTGGCGAGGCCCCGCACCGCGCCGCTCAGGATGTCGGCGAGGCTCGTCCCCGAGCCCGGCTCGTACCGAGCCGTGCCGACGCCGAGCGAGAGCGCTCGCGGCTCGTCGCTCCGCGCGTCGTGGGTGGCGATCGCCTCGACCAACCGCGAGAGCACCAGACTCTCGGCGCCGTCGGCGGCGCCGGTCAGGAGCACACAGATCGTGTCGGGCGCGATCCGTGCGGGCAGGTCCGAGTCGCGCGCCGCCTCGAGGATCACGCCGGCGGCATCACGTGCGAGCGTATCGGCTGCGTCGGCGCCCTCCTCGCGCAGGATCCGATCATGGTCCTCGAACCGGACGAACACGAACACGACGGGCTCGTTCAGGCGGTCGGCCATCCGGACGTGGTGCTCGGCGATCGCGGCGAACCCGCGGAGGTTGGGCAGTTCGGTCACGTCGTCCTTGGTGGCGAGCTCCTGTCGCACCCGACGCATGCCGACGGCGTAGCGGACCGCTCGGGGAAGCAGGGTTGCCAGCGTGGCGTCGCGGGGGAGTTGGTCTTCCGCCCCCGCGTGCAGGGCGACCGTCGCGTCGGCCGCATGTGCGTCGTTGCTGACGACGACGATCGCGGCGTTGGGCGCGAGACCCCGTGCGCGGCGCAACGCCTCGAGCGGCCCGTCGCCTTCGAGCGCGAGGACCACGGCTCCGGCGTCCGGCGCGCCTGCCGCCTCGTCGAGCGATCCGACCTGCGTCGCCGTGAACCCGTCGTCGTCCAGGATCGACGCCGCTTCGTCGTCCGTCAGGGCGATGAGCAGCACGTCGATCGGCTCAGTGATCATCTCGGGCGTTCGCTCCTTCGGTTCCGGCCGGCCCGGATCGGCTCGGCGCGGGGCGCATCATCCCACGGGGGAGCGGGCGGTGCCACGGAACCGCAACGGGAACGCCACAGCCGCTCCGCCCCTGCGGTGCAGTGCGCCCCGTAGGCTGGCCACGTGGCCTCCTCGCATGGACCCAACCGCATCGCTCGGATCGTCATCGCCGTCACCGCGTCGCTGGCGATCGTCGTCGGCCTCGGCATGGGCGCGTTCGCCGCACGCTGGTACTCGTTGCGGAAGGTGGGGGTCGACGCACCGCCGTTCATCGCCACCGGTACCCACAAGACCCAACCGCCGCAAGGGGCGTGCACCAGCCGCCCGTGCAACGTGCTCTTGCTCGGCTCAGATTCGCGCTCCGGTCTGTCCGCCAGCCAGCAGATGCAGAACGGGACCAACCAGGACCTGGGCGGAACCACCCGTGCCGACACCATCATGCTGGTACACCTCGATCCCTCCACCAACGAGACCGTGGTCCTGTCGTTCCCGCGCGACCTCTGGGTGAAGATCCCCGGTCACGGCTCCGACAAGATCAACTCCGCGTTCGAGGGAGGCGTGGAAGGCGGCGGACCGGAGCTGATGGCCAAGACCGTCACTGCGCTCACACACATCCCGATCGATCACTATCTCTACGTGGACCTGAACGGGTTCCAGCATGCGGTCGACACGCTCGGTGGCGTCAACATGTGTATCCCCCCGTACTACGTGGACACGCCGGGAGATCTCGAGGCGGTCGATCCGTCCGGGAACATCGTCTACATCCACTACAGCGAGGTGGGCCACGTCGCCGACCCGTATACCGGGCTCGACATCCTCCCGGGATGCCAGCACCTCGGTGGCACGCAGGCGCTGGCGTACGTCCGCTCGCGCCACAACCTCCCGTGCAGCCCGATCCCGGACTTCGCGCGGATCACGCGCCAGCAGCAATTCATGCGGGCGTTGATCAACCAGATGCTGAAGCCCTCCGAGCTCGCGAAGGCACCGGGTCTGGTCGGTCCCGTGCTCTCGAGCCTGCACCGCGACTCGGGGTTCTCGCCCGCAGACCTGGTCTATCTCGTCGGTCAGATGCGGGGGATCAGCACGGGCGCGGTGCAGTTCCGTTCCGTCTCAGGGTCGCAGGCGGTCGTGACCCAAGGGGGCGTGGTGCAGGACATCGTCAAGCTCGATCCTGCGGACGAGAAGCTGTTCGCTGCGATCAGGAACGGCACGCCGCTCCCCGCCGATATCGGGACGACATTGCCCGTCACGCCCATCACCCCCGCGAACGTCACCGTCGAGGTCATCGACGCGGGGACCAGCTCGTCCGCAAACGATGCCGAGAGCACCTTGTCGGAAGCGGGGTTCGACGTCGCTCCCGGGATCGTGCAGGCGAACATGCCCAAGGGTGTGACCAAGGCTGCGGTCGCATACGCGCCGAACCGGCTGTCGGAGGCGCAGGTCGTGCACTCGTTCTTCCCGGGGCTGCCGTTGATCTTGGTGAAGAACCTCGACGTGCCGGTCGCCGTCGTCGTGCCGCACGGGTATCAGCTCGCAACCCCGACCCCGTCGGGTGGGCAGTCCCCGCCGCCGGCCGGTGCGCAATGCCCCAGCTTGACCCCATAGACTCGCGCGCATGCGCGCGCTGGTGCTCGCCGGCGGGGAGGGGTCGCGGCTCCGGCCGCTGACCCATACCCAAGCCAAGCAGCTCATCCCGATCGCGGGACAACCGATCCTGTTCCACGCGCTGGACGCGATCCGTGACGCCAGCATCGATGAGGTCGGCATCGTGATCGGGCAGACCGGCCCGGAGGTGCGCGCGGCGGTGGGCGACGGGAGCGCCTGGGGCGTGCGCGTCACCTACATCGAGCAGGAGGCGCCGCTCGGCCTCGCGCACGCGGTGCTCACCGCGGCGGACTTCGTCCGTGGGGAACCGTTCCTGATGTACCTCGGCGACAACGTGCTGCTGGAGGGCGTCCGGCGGTTCGTTCGCGCGTTCGAGGACGCGGGCCCCGACGCGCAGATCCTGCTCGCGCAGGTGCCCGACCCGTCGCAGTTCGGCGTCGTCGTGCTCGAGGGCGAGCGCGTGACCAAGTTGGTGGAGAAGCCGCGCGAGTTCGTGTCGGACCTCGGGTTGGTCGGCGTGTATCTGTTCGACGACTCGATCCTGGAGGCATGCGCGACGCTCGAGCCGAGCTGGCGCGGGGAGTACGAGATCACCGAGGCGATCCAATGGCTCGTCGACACGGGGAAGGTCGTGCGCGCCGACATGGTCGACGGCTACTGGAAGGACACCGGGCGGCCGGAAGACCTGCTCGATGCGAACCGGATGTTGCTCGGGACACTGGCGACGAGGATCGACGGCTCCGTCGACGATGGCACGATCGTCGACGGGGTGGCGGTGGTCGCGGCCGGGGCGAAGATCACGGGCTCGCGGCTGGTCGGACCGGTGTGGATCGGCGCGGACTGCGTCGTCGAGGGGTCGACGGTCGGGCCGGACGTGTCGATCGAACCGGGGTCGACGGTGCGGGGGAGCACGATCCGCGACAGCATCGTGATGGCGGGCTGCACCGTCGACGGCGTCAACGCGCTCGAATCCTCGATCCTCGGCCGCAACGCCGATGTGCGCCACGCCGGCGGTGGCGGCGCCCACCGGCTGGTCGTCGGCGATCAGAGCCGCATCGAGGTCGACTGAGTGCGCGTCACGATCGACGCGCGGCCGGCCGCCGACCCGCACCGCACCGGGGTCGGCATGTACGCCGAGGCGCTGCTGCGCCATCTCCCTGCGGCGATGCCCGACGATCGGTTCGTCGCGTGGTACCTCGACGCGCGCGGGATCGGGCGTGGCCCACGCCGCTTCGCGGCGTGGGCGCCCAACCTGCGAGAGCGGGCCTCCCGGATCCCTTCGCGACTCTTCGGCCCGTTCGCGTCGCGAACGGGCCTGCCCAAGGTGGAGTGGCTCGCCGGCACGTCCGACGTCGTCGTCGCGACCAACTACCTGCCGCCGCCCACCCGGTCGGACGGCGTCGTGCTCGTCGTGCACGACCTGGCGTTCGCTGCGATGCCGGAGACGGCGCCGCATCACGACGCGCGATGGCGCCGCGCGTTCGCCCGCCGGCTGCGCGACGCCGCTGCGGTGATCGTGCCGAGCGAGGCAACGTACGACGACCTGCTCGCGACCCACGACATCGAGGCGAGCAAGGTGCACGTCGTGCTGCACGGGACCGATGCCGACCGGTTCGCCCCGGTCACGCCGGTCGAGGTCGACGCGATGCGCGGGCGCCTCGAGATCGCCGGACCGTACATCGCGTTCCTCGGCGGGCTCGAGCCGCGCAAGAACCTCGAGCACCTCGTCCAGGCGTTCGGGTTGCTGGCCCATACCGACGTGTCCCTCGTGATCGCGGGTGGCGCGGTGCGGTGGGCTCCCGGCTATGCGTCGCGCGTCGACGAGGCGATCGGTGCGCTGCCGGCCCGGATCCGTGACCGGGTGATCCGCGTCGGCTACGTTGAGCACGAGGAACGCCGTGCACTGCTGTCGGGCGCCGAGATCCTCGCGTACCCGTCACGCGCGGAGGGGTTCGGGTTCCCGGTGCTCGAAGGGTTCGCCGCGAACGTGCCCGTCCTCACGTCGAACACGTCGTCGCTGCCCGAGGTGGCCGGAGAGGCTGCGGTGCTGGTCGACCCCGACGACCCGGCCGCGATCGCGGCGGGCCTGCGGGAGTTGCTGGGCGACGAGGACCTCCGCAACGTGCTGCGCGCGGCGGGGACGGCCCGTGTGGCGTCGTTCACGTGGCAGCGCTCGGCGCGCGAGACCGCGGCCGTCCTGCGCCGTGCGGCGCAGCACGGCCGCTAGACTGCTCGCCGCCGGCGTCCGCCGGCGCCTATGACCGCCGGCCACGTCCTCGTCACCGGTGGCGCCGGCTTCATCGGCTCCCACCTGGTGGATGCGCTGCTCGCCGACGCCGACGCGCGTGTCACGGTGCTGGACCGGCTCTCGATCGGCGGGTCGCGCGCGAACCTCGAGGAGCACGACGGCGATCCGCGGTTCACGTTCGTGCAAGGCGACGTCAACGACGAGTCGCTCGTCCGCGAGCTGGTCGCCGGCGCCGACGCGGTGATCCACGCGGCGGCGGAGTCCCACGTCGACCGGTCGATCGACGCGGCGCGCGGGTTCCTCGAGTCCAACGTGATGGGCACGCAGGCCGTGCTGGAGGCGGTCCGCGAAGCCGGCGCGCGGATGCTGATGATCTCGACCGACGAGGTCTACGGCGAAGGTGCGCGCGACGGTGGCACCTTCACCGAGGACGCCCGGATCGCGCCGCGGTCTCCCTACGCGGCGAGCAAGGCGGCCGCCGACCTGCTCTGCGCCGCGTACCGCACGACGTACGGCGTCGACGTGACCGTCGTCCGCGGCACCAACGCGTACGGGCCCCGGCAGATCGAGCGCGTGATCCCGACGTTCACCATCTCCGCGTTGGAGGGCCTGCCGATCCCCGTCTATGCCGACGGGACCGAGCGCAGGGAGTTCCTGCACGTCCGCGACTGGGCGCGCGCGGCGATCACCGTGCTCGACCGTGGCGAGCCCGGCGTCCTGTACAACATCGGGGCGGGCACCGAGCTCTCGAACCGGGAGTTGGCGGAGAAGATCGTGGCGCTCGTCGGCGTTTCCGACGACCTGATCGCGTTCGTTCCGGACCGGCCGGGACACGACTTCCGCTACGGAGTGTCGGCCGACCGGCTGCGCGGGCTCGGGTGGTCACCGGCGATCGCGTTCGACGACGGGCTCGCCGACACCGTCGCCTGGTACCGAGACCACCGCGAGTGGCTCTATCTGGCGCATGACCACGACATCGTGACCGCCCCCCGGGCGGGGACGGGTGGGGTCGCGTGAGGATCGTCGTCACCGGGGCGGGCGGGGGCCTCGGCCGCGCGTTCGTCGCGGCGGCGGGCGCGCACCACGACCTGGTCCCGCTGACGCATGCCGATCTCGACATCGGCGACCATCACGCGGTGCTCGGCGGCGTGCCACCGCTCGGCGCCGATCTGATCGTCAATTGCGCGGCGTTCACGAACGTCGACGCGAACCAGGGCGATCAGGTTCGGGCATTCCGCGACAACGCGCAGGGACCGCAGTCGCTCGCGCTCGCAGCGCGGATGTGTGGCGCGACGCTCCTGCATGTCTCCACCGACTACGTGTTCGACGGGGCGAAGGCCGAGCCGTATGACGAGACGGACGAACCGCGACCGATCAGCGTGTACGGGCGCTCGAAGCTCGCCGGGGAGCGGTTCGTCGTCTCGACGGTGCCCGAGCACTTCGTCGTTCGCACGGGGTACGTCTTCGGCGGGGGCACCGACTACCTGTCCGGCCAGCTCGCGCGGCTGCGCGCGGGCGAGGATGCCGCCGGGCTCGAGGACCGCGTCGGATCGCCGACGTTCGTCGACCACCTCGCCGGGCTCTTGCTCCCGCTCGCGCTCACGGGTCGCTACGGCACGTACCACCTCGCCGGGCCGGAGGCGGCGAGTTGGTTCGACGTCTTGCGGCGCCTCCGGGACCTCGGCGGGTTCCACGGCGCCGTCACGGCGCAGCGCGCCGCCGACCTCGGATTGCCGGCGCCGCGACCCGAGCGATCGGCGCTCACGAGCGTGTTCGTTGAGAACCTGTCGCTTCCGCGGTTCCCGCCGTTGGACGAGGCGCTGCGCACGATGCTCGGCCGATAGGCTGAGCGCCGCATGGCCCGCCGCTCTTCCGTCCGGCTCGCCGCCGCAGCCATCGTCCTGATCCTCGTGGCGCTCGCCTGCGCGTCGAGGTCACCGTCTGCGCAGCAGGCGTCTTCGCCGACCCCGACCGCGGCGCCGACGAACGCACCCAGGGGGACGGTCGACCCCGTCACCGGCCAGCAGCTGAACGCGCCGCCCGATCCGATCACGGCGGCGCTCCCGGCGGCGGTCGACGCGACGCAGTACCGGACGCGCACGCCGATCAAGCACGTCGTGTTCCTGCTCCTCGAGAACCGGAGCTTCGACAACATCTTCGGGACGTATCCCGGCGCGAACGGCGCGTCGATGGCCGACGACCACGGCGTGATGCGACCGCTCACCCGCGCACCGCTGCAGCGCGCCCACGACCTGCCGCACTGCTACAACTGCAACGTCGCCTCGATCGACGGCGGGCTGATGGACGGGTTCAACCAGACCGACGCCGCCGACCAGTACGCGTTCACGCAGTTCCACCGCTCCGACGTCGAGGCCTACTGGTCCTGGGCGAAGCATTACGTGCTCGCCGACCGGTTCTTCGCCTCGGCGATCGGGCCCTCGTTCCCGAACCACATGTATTCGATCGCCGCGACGTCGGGCGGCGCGCTCGACAACCCGTGGCAGCCGCCATCGACCTTGGTCCAGATGCAACAGCAGGGATACGCGAAGTCCTGGGGCTGCGACATCGCGCGCGACGGCTACGTCGAGATCGTCGACCCCGAGGGCTACATGGTGAAGGTCGCGCCGTGCTTCGACTTCGAGACCGAGGGCGATCTGCTGAACGCCAAGCACATCCCGTGGGCCTACTACGCCGCGACCAACGCGCAGCTCGGCTACATCTGGTCGGCGTACTCGGCGATCGACCGCTACCGCAACGACCCGCAGCTGTGGGCCAAGCACATCCGCCCGGTCGACGATGTGATCCGCGACATCGGCGCGGACCGGCTGCCGCCCGTGACCTGGATCACCCCGCGGTTCCAGCTGTCGCAGCACCCCGAGTACAACTTCTGTTGGGGGCAGAACTGGACCATCGAGGTGGTGAACGCGCTGATGCGCTCCGCCGCCTGGAAGAACACCCTGCTGGTCGTGTCGTGGGACGACTTCGGCGGGTTCTACGACCATGTCCCACCGGTCCGGCTCGACGACAACGGCCTCGGGATCCGCGTGCCCGCGATGGTGATCAGCCCGTACGCGAAGCCGGGCTACGTCGACCACACGATGTACGAATTCTCCAGCGTGTTGCGGTTCATCGAGGACAACTGGTCGCTCCGGCCGTTCCTCACGCGGCGCGATCGGATCGCCGACGGCCTGCGCAACGCGATGGACTTCTCACAACAGCCGTCGGCGCCCGACCCGCAGCCGCTGCGGACCGACTGCACGGGGTCGATCTGGGACGCGCCGCCGCCGGACGAGGGCTGACGTCGGCATGCGTCGTTTCCCCCTGTTGATCCAGACCGTCGCGCTCATCGTCGGTGTGGCGTGCACCGACCGGTCGACGCCGGCTCCGACGACGGGTCCGCCGGGCATCTCCGCGACCCCGACGAGCTCGTCGGACCCCGCGACCACGGTCGATGCATCGTCGTTCCTCACGACCACGCCGATCAAACACGTCGTGTTCTTGGTGAAAGAGAACAGGACGTTCGACAACCTGTTCGGGACGTTCCCGGGTGCCGACGGCGTCCGCGTCGGGATGGACCTCGGCGTGAAGCGACCGCTCATCCGTGGCACGGACGGCCGCGTCCCCGGCGACATCCCGCACTGCTACGCCTGCTCGCGGCTGGCGTGGAACAACGGCGCGATGGACGGCTTCGATCAAGGGCCTCAAGGGGATCATGCCTATACGCAGCTGCACCGCGACCAGCTGCCGAACTACTGGCACTGGGCCAAGCACAACGCGTTGTTCGACGACTTCTTCGCCTCGGCGTGGGGGCCGTCGTTCCCCAACCACCTGTATTCGATCGCGGCGCAGTCCGGCGGCGCGCGCGAGAACCCGCGACGCACCGGCTTCTTCTCGAACACGTTCGGGTGCGACGCGCCGCCCCAGCAGGTGGTGGAGGTGTACGACTCCGAGGGCAACGTCGTGAAGGTGCCGCCGTGCTTCGACTTCCAGACCGAGGGCGACCTCCTCGAACAGCACGACATCCCGTGGGCGTACTACGCCGCGACCGAGCGGCAACGCGGCTACATCTGGTCGGCGTTCTCGGCGATCAAGCGCTACCGGAACCATCCGTCGCGGTGGGCCAAGTACGTGCGACCGGTCGACCGGGTCGTTCGCGACATCCGCGACGACGCGCTGCCACCTGTGACCTGGATCACGCCGCGGTTCGAGCTCTCGGAGCACCCCGAGTACTCGTTCTGCCACGGCGAGAACTGGTCGACCGAGGTGATCGACGCGATCATGCGCTCCCCGATGTGGAAGGACACCGCGATCTTCCTCACATGGGATGACTACGGCGGGTTCTACGACCACGTGCCGCCACCCGACGTCGACCGGATGGGGTTCGGGTTCCGGGTGCCGCTCCTGGTGATCAGCCCATACGCCGTGGACGGCGAGGTGCGCCATGAACAAGGCGAATTCTCCAGCGTGATCCGGTTCATCGAGGACAACTGGTCGCTCCGTCCCTACCTCACCCACCGCGATCGCGCGGCCACCCCGATGCTGTCCGCGTTCGACTTCGATCAAGCGCCCCGCCCGCCGGATCCGTTGCCGCTGCGCACCGATTGCACCGGACCGGTGTTCCCCGAGAACTGATGTGCGTGCGTCGACCGGCTCGAGAGCCACTGCTACGCTTCGCGCCATGACCAACCCCGAGCCCGGCCCTGAGCCCGGCGCCGAGGCTGGCCCCGAGCCCGAGGACGAGGGATACCTCTCCCTCGTGCGGCACCTCTATTGGAGCCAGGAGGCCGGCGCGAGACCGCAGGCCGGCACGCGTCAGGTGCGCGAGCAGATGCTCGAGTTCGTCGCGAAGATGCGGACCGACGAGCGGGCGGCCACGCCGCTGGGGGAGCCGCACCTCGCAGCCCCGACGCCACTTCGCCGCAAGGTGAAATACGCGATGTTCCGCGGCGGGCGGTTCGCGACGCGGCGCTACGACCGGCTGCTCGGCGACGCGATGGATCTGTCCGTCGCGCTGAGCGAGCGCGTGCTCGAGCTTGAGCAGCAGGTGGAGGAGCTGCAACAGCAGGTCGGCGACCTCCGGCACGGTGGGCCCGGAGGCGACGCGACGTGAGGATAGCCGTCCTCAACCCGCAGACCGCGTTCGTGCGGGGCGGCGCCGAGATCCACACGGAGGCGCTGACGCAGGCGCTCCGCGACGCGGGGCACGACGCCGAGATCGTCACGATCGCGGGCAAGTGGTACCTGGCGACCGAGATCGTGCACCAGATGGCGGTGTGGCGCTCGTTCGACATCACCGAATCCAACGGGATGCGGATCGATGCGGTGATCGCACTGAAGTTCCCCGCGTACCTCGCGTCGCACGATCGCAAGATCGTGTGGCTGATCCACCAGCACCGGTCGGCGTACGAGCTGTGGGACCACCCGGACTTCGGCGACCTCTCGGTGCAGGAGGACGGCGCGACGGTCCGCGACCTGATCCACACCGGCGACCGCCTGGCGCTCGGCGAGGCCAAGCGGATCTTCGCCAACTCGAAGAACGTGGCCAAACGCCTGTGGGACGGGTTGCAGATCCCCGCCGAGCCGCTGTATCACCCGTCGCCCGCGACGACCGCGATGCTCACGATGCAGCCCGGTGACTACGGCGACTACGTGTTCTACCCGAGCCGCCTGGAGCCCTTGAAGCGCCAGAACCTCGTGGTCGACGCGATGGCCCATGTGAAGAGCGGGGTCAAGCTGGTGCTCGTCGGCCGCGGACCGGACGAGCGGGCTCTCCGCGACCAGATCCAACGGCTGAACCTCGGCGACAAGGTCTCGATCGAGATCGGTGTGTCGAACGAGCGCCTGCACGAGCTGTACCTCGGCGCGCGAGCCGTCTACTTCGGCCCGTACGACGAGGACTACGGCTACGTGACGATCGAGGGGTTCGCCGCGGCGCGGCCGGTCGTCACCACGACCGATGCCGGTGGGCCGCTCGAGTTCGTGCGGGAGGGCGTGACCGGCCTGATCGCCGAGCCCGACCCGCGCGCCATCGCCGCGCGGTTCGACGAGCTCGCCCGGGACGCCGACGGCGCACGCCGGATGGGAGCGGCGGGCAACGAGCTGGTGCGCGAGGTGGTGCCGACCTGGCCGCAGATCGTCGCCCGGTTGCTGGACTGATGCGCTCGCCGTTCGGGCGCGCCCGCCGGGCCGTGAGCGAGCGTCTGACCGCGCCGCGCGCGATCGAGCGGGTCGCGTCGCTCGGCCCATCGCCGCCGGCACCCACCGGCATCGCGACCTATCACCGCGCGGTCCTTGACGGGCTCGCGCGCATCGGGTTCACCGAGCGCATGCCCGTCGATCCGATATGGCCGGTTCGCGACGCCGACTTCGCGACCGTGCCGGCCTACCGCCTCGGCATCTACCACCTCGGGAACAACGCCGACTTCCACCTGCCGATCTACCGGATGGTCTGGCAGGCGCCGGGGCTGATCGTGCTGCACGATCTGTCGCTGGACGATTTCGTCCGGGGACTGATGACGAGCGGCGACAAGCTCGGGTTCGTCGCGATGCGCGAGGCGCTCGAGGCGCGCGAGCGCATGTCCCTGCCCGAGGCGCTCGCGAACAAGCCGTTGCGGATCCCGTGGATCGCGGCGGTCGCGCGCCGCGCGCGCGGGATCGTCGTGCACGCCGACTTCTGCCGCCGATATCTCGAGGACATGGGCTGCCGCACGCCGGTGTTCGTGATCCCGCACCCGCCCGTCGAATCGGCGCAAGCGCTCGCGGCCGCGGGACCCGCAGGACGGCGCCTCCGGGAGTCCACCGACGCCGGCACGCTCGTCGTCGCGCCCGGCGATATCAACGAGGCCAAGCAGCTCGGCGCGCTCCTCGCCGCCGTGAAGACGCTGCCGGACGACGTCCACGTCGCGATCGTCGGACGAACGGTCGAGACGTACGACTTCGAGCCGATCGCACGCGCCGCGGCGCTCGGCGACCGACTCCATCTCGAGCGCGACGTGACCGACGATGCGTTCCTCGCATGGCTCGCCGCGGCCGACATCGTGGTCGACCTGCGTAACCCCCACCGCGGCGAAGTCTCCGGATCGCTCGCCCGAGCGATGCAGGTCGGCCGCCCGGCGATCGTGTCGGCGACCGGTACCTACCTCGACAGCCCGGACGGCACGGTGCTCACCGTCGCGCCGGGGGAAACCGACCCGGAAGAGCTTGCGGCGCGGATCGGCGAGCTCGCAGCAGACCCAGAGCGAGGCGAGCGGATGGGCGCGACCGCCCGCGCATATATGGCCGACCTCGCCGCCCGCGAGGCCACCGCCTATGGGTACGCCGACGCGATCGACGCGACCATGCGAGTGGTCGACGACCCCGTCGGTCCGAACATGCGCCGCTGGGCCGATGCGCTCGCCGACCTCGGCGTGACCGAGCCGGAGCTCGCGGAGGGGTACGGGTTGGCGTTCGCGCGGGCTCTCGAAAGCTTCACGCATCCGTCATGACCCTTGCCGGGGAGCGGGAAAGGCCCTTGCTAGACTCGCCCTGAGCAGCGTGTTTCGCTGCACCCGTCCCTCGCAAGGAGTCTCCCGATCGCCGTCGTCAACGACGTCACCGAGCGCACCTCGGAGCCGCCCCGGCTTCGCGTCGGCGTGCGCCTGCGCGAGCTCGCCGGCTACCGCGAGATCTTGTGGAACCTCGTCCGCAAGGAGCTCAAGGTCAAGTACACGGCCTCAGTGCTCGGCGCGGTCTGGTCGTTGCTGAACCCGGTCGTGTTCCTGATCGTCTTCAGCTTCGTGTCGAGGGTGCTCGGCGGCGCCGTCAAGCCGTACGCCCCGTTCCTGCTCGCCGGTCTCCTCGCATGGAACCTCTTCAACGTGTCAGTCTTGAACGGCGCGCAGTCGGTGATCGCCAACGCGAACCTCGTGAAGAAGGTGTACTTCCCGCGCGAGATCTTGCCGCTTGCGACGGTCGGCGTCGGATTGGTCGACTTCGTGCTGCAGTCGGTGGTGTTCCTGTTGTTCCTGCTCGTGTTCGGTTACGGATTCCAGGTCGACATCTGGCTCTATCCGCTCGCGTTCGTCGATCTCTTGCTGTTCTCCGTCGCGCTCACGATGTTCGTGTCGTCGCTCAACGTGCGGTACCGCGATGTCCAGCACCTGATCGGGCTCGCCCTCCTCGTCTGGTTCTGGCTGACGCCGATCGTTTATCCGATCGGCAAGGTCTACGACTACCTGGTCGTGCATCCGACGAACCCGCTCGGGAAGACCGCCTGGTACGTGTACCTCGCGAACCCGATGACCTGGGTGGTGAACGGTTTCCAGAAGGCATTGTTCCACCCGTCGGATCCGAACGTGACGCCGCCACCGCTCGCGCCGTTCACGGCGGGACAACTCGGCATCGCGCTCTCCGTCGGCGCGCTCGTCCTGCTCGTCCTCGTGTACATGGCCTGGCGGCTGTACTTCTCGATGTCGGGCGACTTCGCGGAGGAGCTGTGAGCACGCCCGCGATCGAGGTCGTCGACGTCTCCAAGCGCTTCCGCCTGTACCGCGAGAAACCGACCTCGCTCAAGCAGCGCATGTTGAGCAGCCGGACCCGCGCCGAGGACTTCTGGGCGCTGACCGATGTGTCTTTCGAGGTGGCGCAAGGCGGCACGCTTGGGCTGATCGGCCATAACGGCTCGGGCAAGACGACCATGCTCAAGGTGATCGCGGGGATCCTTCGGCCGACGAAAGGCGTCGTCCGCGAGCGGGGCCGCATCGCCGGGTTGCTCGAGCTCGGCGCCGGCTTCCATCCGGAGCTGACGGGCCGAGAGAACGTCTATCTGAACGCCTCGTTCCTGGGGCTCTCCCGCACAGAGACCGACAAGGTCTACGACGACATCGTCGCGTTCGCGGAGCTCGAGGCGTTCATGGACACCGCGGTGAAGTTCTATTCCTCCGGCATGCTTGTCCGGCTCGGCTTCGCCGTCGCGGTGAACGTCGAGCCGGAGATCATCTTGATCGACGAGGTGCTCGCGGTCGGCGACGAGGCCTTCCAGGCGCGGTGCATCGACAAGGTGCGGTCGTTTCAACGGGACGGGCGCACGATCGTGTTCGTCACGCACGCGCTTGACCAGGTGCGTCACCTGTGCGACCACGCGGTGATGCTCGATCACGGGCGCGTCCATGCGACCGGCTCGCCCGACGACGTCGTTCGTGAGATGCGGCTCACGATCTTGCACAACGACCTCGAGTTCGCCCGCGAGGAAGGCTCGAAGGAGGTCGAGATCGTCGGCGTCGAGCTGCTGCACGGTGGCGCGCCGCTCAACGGCGCCGTGCCGTCGGGCGACATCCTGACCATCCAGGTCGACGTCCGCGCGATCGATCCGGTCGACGACCCGGTGGTCTCGTTCGCGCTGCACGATGCGACGAACGCGTTCGTGTTCGGCTACGACACCGTGGCGAGCGGTCTGGCGCTCGGCACCCTCCAGGGCTCCCGGCGGATCCGCTTCGACGTCGGTCCGATCCCCGTGACCGGGGGCAAGTACTGGCTCACGCTCGGCGTGCACTCGCGCGACAACGCGCGCGTCTACCACGTGCAGGACGAGCGGTACTCGTTCGACGTGCAGCAGGCCGACGGCCGCCGCGACCAACTGACCTTCCCCGTCACCACCGAGATGGAGGCTCTGTGAACGATCCAGCACCAACGACAACGACTGTGCAAGAGAAAGGTTCCCGACGTATGACCATCGGTCTGATCCTCATCTCCGTGACGCTCGCCGCCGTGGCGCAAGTCACGTTGAAGGCGGGTATGAACCACGTCACGGACGCGAACGGCGGCCAGCTGGCGCTGAGCGGCGACTCCTTGAAGCAGATCGCCTCCCAGATCTGGGTGTGGGCCGGGCTCGCGATCTTCGCGGTATCGGCGGTGCTGTGGCTGTTCGCGCTGTCGCGTGCCGATCTGTCGTTCGCCTATCCGTTCGCGGCGCTCGGGTACGTGATCATCGTGATCGCCTCGATCCTGTTCCTCGACGAGCATCCGCAGCCGATCACGTGGGCCGGGGTCGTGCTCATCATCGCCGGGATCGTGCTGATCGCGCAGGGCGCGCCCAACGGATGACGGCCGCCGCGGCCGCGGACCTCGCCGTCGTCATCGTCAACTTCAACACCGGTGACTGGCTGGCGCGGTGTCTCGCGTCGATCGAGACCGCCCGGGGCGACATCGCGACAGAGGTCGTGGTCATCGATAACGCGTCGAGTGACGGAAGCGCCGATGCCGTCGACGCGGCGGGCGTCCGCCTGATCCGCAACGCTACGAACCGCTACCTCTCGCCGGCATGGAACCAAGGCGCGGCAGAGACCGACTCCCCATTCCTGCTCTTCTTGAACCCGGACACAGAGTGGTTCCATGGAACACTCGCCGATCTGGTCGCCGCCGCGCGCGCCAACCCGCGCGCCGGCATCGTCGGACCGATGCTCCGCAACCCCGACGGCACGGTCTACCCGTCGGGCCGGCGATTCCCGAGCCTCGCCAACGCCGTCGGCCACGCCTTCGTGTCGCCGATCACGCGCGACAACCGGTTCACACGGCGCTACGAGATGGAGGGATGGGATCGGACCACCGAGCGTCAGGTGGACTGGGTCAGCGGCGCCTGCATGTTGTTTCCCCGCAGCGCCTTCGACGAGATGGGCGGGTTCGATGAGGGCTTCCCGCTCTACGCGGAGGAACTCGACATCGCGACGCGGCTGCGCGACGCAGGCTGGAGCGTCGTGTTCACCCCGGCCGTCCAGGTGATCCACGCAGTGGGCATATCGACCGGGGGGAACCGTCGGCCGCACCGGCTCGTCGTGATGCATTCCGCGAGCCTTTATCGCTACTACCGGCTCCACCGGGCGCCGGGGTGGCGTCGCGTAACCTTGCCGCTGGCGTGGCTCGCCCTGCGGGTGCGAGCCGAGGTGGCATGGCTGATCGGGAGGGTGCGGGCATGAAGGCGGTCGTGCTGGTCGGCGGGTTCGGGACGCGGTTGCGCCCGCTCACCGAGACGATCAAGAAGGAACTCCTGCCTCTCGTCGACCGGCCGATCCTCGATCACACGCTGGACCGTCTCGTCCGCCATGGCGTCGACGACGTCGTGATGTCCTCGCCCTACCTCGAGGAGGCGTTCCACCCATTCATCGAGGCACGGCACGGTGACCCTCGCATCACGTGGGTCACCGAACGTGAGCCGCTCGGTACCGGCGGCGCGATCGTCAACACCCTCCCCGCGGTCGGGGACCAGCCGTTCTTCGCGCTGAACGGCGACATCTGCACCGATCTCGATCTGAGCGCGATGCGCGCGTTCCACGAGGAGCGCGGCGCGGCGATCACGATCGCGCTGCACCACGTCGATGACGCGCGCGCCTTCGGCCTGGTCGATACCGACGACACCGGACGCGTCGCGGCGTTCCGAGAGAAGCCCGAGGATCCGATCCCCGGTGACGTGAACGCGGGCACCTACCTGATCGACCCGGCGGTGCTCGCGCCCTGGACCGCCGATCACGAGATCTCGATCGAGCGAGAGATCTTTCCCGCGGTGATCGAGGCCGGGCACCCGGTGTTCGGGTTCGTTGCCGAGACCTACTGGATGGATCTCGGGACGCCGGAGAAGTACCTGCAGGCGCACTACGACCTGCTCGCCGGCGCGGTGCAGGGCGTGACCTACGACGCGCCGTGGATCGCACCGACCGCCGACGTCGAGCAGGGCGCGACGCTCGGCGCGCGTAGCACCATCGGTGCAGAGGCACGCGTTGCGGCGGGCGCCACCGTCGAAGACAGCGTGCTCCACCCGGGCGCCGCCGTCGGTGCCGGCGCAGTGGTGCGCGCCTCGATCATCGGGCCGGGCGCGAAGGTCGGCGCAGAGGCGAACGTTTCCGGATGTGTCCTCGGCGCCGGCTCGACCGTGCCCGACGGCCTGACGATCGCGGACGCCAAGGTGCCCACCGACGGCATAGCTACTGCCTCGTAACCGTTCCCGCGTCGCTCGGCGACGTATCCTCCGACCGGCCCACTCAATAGGGCCGGCGCGCGCGTCGATGCACCCTGGAGTCCAAGGAACGCCAGGGGATAGGGTCGAGACGATGCGCCGTCGGGTCTTCCGCGCCACGTTGCCGTGCGCGCTGCTACTAGCGATCACGTTCAGTGCGTTCGCCGCACCCGCCTCCGCGAGCGGTGGGTTCAGCTTCTACGG
This sequence comes from Actinomycetota bacterium, assembly GCA_036007245.1. GTDB lineage: Bacteria > Actinomycetota > UBA4738 > UBA4738 > HRBIN12 > AC-51. The sequence goes on from DASYOY010000026.1 coordinate 33,148, forward strand.
TTCCGGTGACGGCCACGGGATCGGCATGTCGCAATGGGGCGCGTACGGCCTCGCGAAGATGGGCTGGACCGACAACCGGATCATCCAGCACTTCTATCAAGGCACCAAGGTCGTCTCGAGTTCGTCGTTGCCGGGCCGCATCCGCGTCGGCCTGACATCGGGCCGCACGGTCGTGCACCTCCGCGCGCAGGCGGGCGAGGTACGGCTGTGGCAAGGACACGCCGGCGGCACGCTGATCGGCGCGATCCCGTCGGGCGACACCTGGACGGTGCTGGCGCGCAAGCACGACTGGGGGATCAAGCGCCCGAACGGCACGCTCGTCGGCGGCCACGGCTGGGGCGGCCCGAACAGCAACCTGATCGTCACGTATCAAGACGAAGGCTCGCGCGTGTTCATCCCGGAGGCGGACGCGATCTGGTACCACGGCTTCTCGTACAAGCGCGGCTCGATCGAGATGAACCTCACGAGCTGTGGCGACGCGAACGGGTGCGTCGAGCGGCTGATCGCGCGCCTGGACTTCGAGGACTACCTGCTCGGGCTCGGCGAGGTGCCGGCGTCGTGGCCGATGGCAGCGATGCAGGCGCAGGCGATCGCCGCGCGCTCGTATGCGGCCTACGACATGCTCCACTACCCGCTGCGCAGTGACTGCAACTGCGATCTCACCGACGGCGCGTCGGACCAGACCTACATCGGCTACAACCGCGAGGCCGGCACCGATGGCGCTCGGTGGGTCAAGGCGGTGCGCTCGACGGCGCATCAGGTCGCCACCTACAACGGTAAGGTGATCCAGGCGTTCTATGCGGCGTCCGACGGTGGCCACACCGACAGCGTGCAGGACGTCTGGCACGGTGGGAACCCTGCCTACGCGATCCCGTGGCTCACCGGCGTGTGCGACCCGGGCGAGTGGACCGACGCGAACCCGTGGACCGACTGGTCGAAGTCCTACACCGCGTCGGACGTCACCGCGCGGCTGGCGCCGTACACGACCTCGATCGGCACGATCAGGCGCTTCCGCTCGATCCATCGGACGCAGGGAGGCCGGATCATGTCGGCGGTCGCGGTCGGTTCCTCGGGGTCCCGCCGCATCAGCGGTGACGAGATGAAGTACGCGCTCGGCTGGTACGACGAGCGGGTGTGGGTCAACAGCGATCACACGATCCGCGGCGCGATCCGTCACCGCTACGACTCGCTTGGGTGCAAGCCCGGCCTGCCGACCTCCCCGCAGAAGGTCGTCTCCGGCGGCGCCGGGTCCCAACAGTTCTTCGCCGACGGCGGGATGTACCGCAACAACGGCGCGGACCTCACGCTCTGGCTGCACGGCCCGGTCGACCAGGAGTTCCGCGCGGTGGGCAGCGAAGGAGGCGTCCTCGGGCTCCCGACGTCCACGGCGACGAGTCTCACGGGCGCGACCAAGGGCACCTCGTGCACAGGCTGCCGCCGGTTCTCGTTCACCGGCGGCCGGATCTACGTCGGCCCGTCCACCGGGGCGCACGCCCTATGGGGCAACGTGCTCGCTGCGTACCTGAACCACGGTGGCGCGGGCGGTGCGCTCGGGATGCCGACCACGCGGGTGCAGCCTCGCGACGGCGGCGGCGTGCGCGCCCGGTTCGAGCACGGGACCATCGCCTGCCGGCAGGGCACCTGCCACGTCACGACCGGCTAGGCGTCAGCAGCCGTCGCCGAGCTTGCCCTCGGGCGCGTTGTTCGTGCACGCGAACGAATCGATGAACCCCTGGGCGACCGTTGCGGCCTGATCCGGCGAGACCTTCTCCGGACAGGTCAGTAGCTTGTTCCACGCGGTGAACGCGAGCGCGGTTCCCTGCGGCAGATCTGGATAGGGGATCAGGTACGACGCCTTGTTGTCCTGCGCGATCGGCGCAAGCCGGTCGACCACCTCTTGCGACAGGCCCCCTTGGTCGCCCGTCGGCCGGTAGTACATGATCACCGACCCGTGCTCGAGGCTGTGCACCGCCATCGTCTCGTGGTAATTCGCGAGGTCGGCGGCCGTGTAGACGCGTGGCTGGCCCGGCAACGGTGTCGGGTCGTGGTAGCCCGACGTCGCGGGGTGCTGGTCATAGGTGTAGGCCTGCCCCTCCTGGAGGTGGAGCCCGCCGGGCGCGCTCGCGGCCGGTGTCTGCAGCTCGCTGCAGCCACCCGCCAGCGCCGCTGTCTTCGCCGCGTCGGACAAGGGCGTCGCGTTCGGGGCGCGGCTCGTGAAGTACGAGAACCCCACGAACACCAGCAGGCCGACCGCGCCCCCGATCGCCGCTCGGCGGAAAGCCCCGCGGCGAGCCACAGCCTTGGCTTCCTTCTGCTTGCGCTCGCGCGCGGCGTCGCGGCGCTCCCGCTTCGCGGTGGTCGTCGCGGAGGCGGCGGGCGTGGCGTGCTGCGTCTCGGGTCGCGGTGTCGCGGAACGCTTGCGCTTCTTCTTGTTGGCCACCGCGGGCGCTACCCCGCTGTGGGGAACGACGAGGGCATCGGCTTCGGCAGCTGGTCCTGCGTGCCGTACGTGATCACGACCGCCGTCAGGTCGGTGAGGGGCATCAGCGTGGGATCGCCGGTGTACAGCTGGCCGTTCTCGTAGACCCGGACCTGCTTGTCGCCCTGGTTGCACTGGTCGCCGAGGCAGTCCTTGGTGAAGTACACGCCCCACACGTCCATGAACTGTCCGAGCACTGGCGCGAAGTTCGGATCGGCGGACTCGACGTGCACGAGGCCGGTGTCGTCGTGCGTGTGCAGTGGCGACGCCGCGGTGCTCGACAGGCCGATGTTCATCGGGACGGTCACCGGCTGGCCATCCACAGAGATGTACAGCTGGATGTGGTGGTGCAGCGCGCCGGCCACATCACTCAGCTCGGGGAGGTCGAGCGCCGCGAGCCGAGCCGGCAAGTCGGCGGTGTTGTTCGGCCACGGCTGCGCATGCATCATCCCCGGCAGCGAGTCCGGCGGAGGAAGGACCACGGCGGGTGGGGTCGACCCGGCATCGGTGCTGCCCTTGCCGCCGAGCAAGACCACGAGCCCGACCACCCCGGCGGCGACGATGACGCCAACCACGAGACTGACGACCCGATTGCGTGAGCGGGCCGCTTGCTTGCGCTGGATCTCTTCGCGCTCGAGGCGCGCCTGCTCCTTGCGCTGGGCCTTGGTCGGCCGCCCTTGATCCGTGTTCGCCACTGATTGGTCTCCGATCGCCGGCGCCGTCGGGGGCGCCCACGTGCAGGAAGGGTACCGGACGCATCTGTGTTCATCGGGGAACCACCTAGCTGGCTGATTGCGCGCCGCCTGGCCGGTTCCTATGCTCGCGATGCCTTCCCCGGGTGGCCGGCCCCCGTACGGCCGGCGGAGCAGAGGGGGGTGGTGCAGTGGCGCAGACCTCTGAGGGGCAGACGGTCAGGGTGCCCGACGCATCGGGCCCGGGTGGGCTCGATGGCTACTTCAAGATCACGGAGCGTGGGTCCACCATGCGCACCGAGATCTTGGCGGGCCTCACGACGTTCCTCACGATGGCGTACATCCTGTTCGTGAACCCCGCGATCTTGGGGTTCGCCGCGACGCCGGCCCTGCGGCCGCTGGGACTGCCGTTCGCGCAGGTGCTCACCGTCACGGCGCTCGCCGCGGGCGTGATGACGATCCTGATGGGCGTCATCGGGAAGTACCCGTTCGCGATCGCGGCGGGACTCGGGCTCAACGCGTTCGTCGCCTATGGCCTCGTCGCAACCAACGGTCTGTCGTTCCCCCAGGCGATGGGCGTGATCGTCGCCGAGGGCCTGTTGATCACGCTCTTCGTGCTCACGGGTGTCCGCGAGATGGTGTTGAACGCGATCCCGATGGACCTGAAGCGCTCGATCGGGATCGGGATCGGTTTGTTCATCGCCTTGATCGGCCTGGCCAACGCCGGCGTCGTCATCGCGGGACCGAACCCGCCGATCCTCGCGATGACGCCGAAGTTCCAGACGTGGTCGCTCGCGTTGTTCGTGTTCGGGTTGCTGCTCACGAGCGCGCTCGTCGCGCGCAGGGTCCGCGGTGCGTTGCTGATCGGGATCGTTGCCACAACCGTTGCGGCGACGATCCTCAACGAAGTGAAGCACCTCGGCGTCATCACCGACGGATCAGCCGCATGGCCGCACAAGATCTGGGCCGCGCCGGACTTCGCGCTCGTCGGGAACTTCTCCTTCAGCTTCATCAGCGCGCTGGGCTTCTGGTCTGCGCTGGCCGTCGTGATCGCGGTGATGCTGTCCGACTTCTTCGACACGGTCGGGACGGTCATCGGCATCGGTGGCGAGGCCAAGATGCTCGATAGCGAGGGCCGGCTGCCCGGGATGAAGCGCGTGCTGCTCGTCGACTCGCTGGCGGCGGTGGGTGGCGGCGCCGTGTCGGCGTCGTCGAACACGACGTTCATCGAGAGCGCCTCGGGCGTCTCGGACGGCGGCCGCACCGGGATGACGTCCGTCGTGGTCGGGGTCTTGTTCCTGATCGCGATGTTCTTCTCGCCGATCGCCGGCGTCGTGCCGTCGGTGGCGACCGCGCCGATCCTCGTGATCGTCGGCTACTTCATGATGACCTTGGTCAAGGACATCGACTGGAGCGATCCGGGGATGGGCATCCCGGCGCTGCTGACGATCGCGATGATGCCGTTCACGTACAGCATCACCAACGGTGTAGGCGCGGGGTTCGTCTCTTACACCGTGATCGCAGTGCTCCGCGGCAAGTGGCGCGACGTGCATCCGCTGATGTACATCGTGTCGGCGATCTTCGTGTGGTACTTCGTGCACGGGATCATCGGCTAGGACCAGCGCAAGAAGTCGCCGAGATCCAGCGAAGGGCGGGGCCGCGAGGCCCCGCCCGTCGGCATCGGGCCACAGGCCACCGTGCCGAGCGCGTGCCACTCGTCGTCGACAGCGAGCACCGCCCGGGTCTCCTCCTGGCAGAACAGCGTCGAGGAGATCCAGCACGATGCGATCGACCGCGCGTGCAGCGCGAGCAACAGGTTCTGGATCGCTGCCCCACCAGAGAGGAGGAACATCTCGCGCTCGGCGCCCGCCCGCTCGTCGTCGGCGTACGGGTGTGCGCCTGCGAAGCGGACGAACGGCACGATCAACGTCGGCGCCTGCCTGAGCACGGCGTCGCTCCGTGCGATCCGCCGCTCGATCGTCTCCTCAGGGGTGCCGTCGCCACGGAGATCCGCTCGCCAGGCCTCGGCGATCACGGCGAGCAGGGCGCGTTTGGCTGGGGCGCCGTCGAGCGCGACGAACAACCAGGGCCGGGTGTGGTGCGGCGCCGGCGCGGTGCACGCCGCGGCGACCGCGTCGGCGACCGCGTCGCGCGGCACCACGTCGTCGCCGAAGGACCGGATCGTGCGTCGCGCGTACAGCGCTTGCAGCGGAGACTCTCGGAACAGATCCAGCTCAGCGGGCCGCACGAGATCGTGCGCGGTGCCGTCGGTCCCGTCCCACGACAACCCACGCACCACCGCGGCCGGCACACGCTCGGCCTTGCCCATGACCGCGCCCGCCGCCGCGGCGACCTGATCGGCGAGCGCCACCACCGTTGCGTCCAGGAGCCGGCCACCGTGGTCGGGCGTCCCACGAAGGTCGACGATCGCCGGCATCCCGGCAACGCCGATCGCGACGTCGACCAGCCCGTCGCGCCAGGGCCGGCCGAACGTGTCGGTGATCACGACGCCGAGACGATCGACGCCGCGTCGCTCGAGCAACGCTTCCTGCAGCCGCCTGGCGGACGCGTCGGGATCCTCCGGGAGGAGCGTGAGCATCCCGTCGGCCACGTTCGACGCGTCGACGCCCGCGTTCGCGCACACGAACCCGTGCCGGGTCTCGGCGATCACGAGCTCGTCGCGCGCGGCCACCACGCGGACGGTCTCGCGGGCGATCGCGGCGTCGCGGTCGTCTTCG
>DASYOY010000027.1:0-4029 GCA_036007245.1 Actinomycetota bacterium
CGTCACGAACGTCGTCTCGGAGAAGCCGATCTCGAGCGCGAGCGCCTGCATCGTGGCCGTGTCGAGTTCGGCCGGCGCCTCCGGAACCACGCACAGCTGATTGCCGCCGAACGGCGCGTCGGCGAACACGTCGACCAACCGGAACGGGATCCGCACCTGCCAGAGACTAGCCGCGGGCTATGCTGGGCAGCGATCCGCGGGTGTAGCTCAATGGCAGAGTTCCAGCCTTCCAAGCTGGCTATGCGGGTTCGATTCCCGTCACCCGCTCTCCCAGAACGACGAAGCCTCGGCAGTAGGCTCTGCCCCGGCCCCGGTAGCTCAGCCAGGACAGAGCAAGGGACTTCTAATCCCGAGGTCGCAGGTTCGAATCCTGCCCGGGGCGCCACCGAGCAGCGGGCTACTTGTATCGAAAGTACTGCCAAGGGCTCGTCGCGCCGAGGTGATCGGCGTCGCCCTTCCAATGTCCGCGCACGCGGTAGTGGTATCCCTGGACCGCGCTCAGATAGATCGCCGCGTCGCCGTCATGCTCGAACCTGTAGCTCGCCTGCCCGAGTTGCCGCCAGCGCTGCTTGCCGCTGTACTGTACGGTTGCGACCCAGCTGGATCCCGGATGCGGCGGCTTCAGCTTCACGTAGAAGTAGGCGGTGCAGCACGTGTACACGGTGTACCGCCCGTCGGTCGTCCCCTTGCCGATCATGTCGCTGTCGAGCACCGCGTGCACCTGCACGGTATCGATGTTGCTGATGCTCCCCGACCGGTTGGTCGTCGGCACGAACACCGCCCGGTATCTCGACAGCGCGGACGGTTGCACGTTCAGCGTCGCGACGTGGTCACTCCCGATCGTCGAGGTTCCGACCGCGGTCCACCCGCTCGCGGTGTGCCGGTCGAAGCGGACCGCCGAGCTGGACACGCCGCCGTGCATCGTGGCGCGAAGGGTGGTCGTCGAGCCGTAGGTGACGACGTCGTCGGAGACGGTGAGCGAGAGTGATGTCGGGATCTTGGCGACGTCGACGTGCATCGTCGAACTCGACGACGTGGCGTGGGTGTCGTCTCCGGCGAACACCACTTGGTAGTCATACGCGCCTGCGGTCGGCGGTACGTCCTCGAAGCTGAACGAGCCGTCGGCGGCAACGTCGGTCGGTCCGAGGTCGAGCGTGCCGTGGGGGCCGGTCCGCTGCAGCGACACGGTGTCGTCCTGCAGGCAACCGCCGCCGGGGTTGTGGAACGTTCCGGTGATGTGGATCGCCCGGTTGTACGGGATCGATCCCTTCGACGCTGAGGCGTCGACCGATGTCGACAACTTCGCGCCATCGGTGAGCTGCCGGAAGAGCCACGCGCCGCCCGAGGTGCCACCGACATCGGCATCGGCGATGTCGGTGGCGCCGTCCGCCGTGAGGTCGCCCGTCGAGGTCGCGGCGTCGCCGCCGGGCGACGCCGTGCCAGGGAAGATGCACGGCGCGCCGAGGCCGCCCTCGGTCTGCTGCAGATAGATCCGGAGCGAACCGTCGTTCCCGAAGGTCGCGAGGTCGGGAAGCCCGTCGCCATTCAGGTCTGCGACCTCCTTCGCCGCGACCGCTGCGGCCGGCAGGGTCGCGGAGAAGGCGCCGAACCCGCCGCTCCCGTCGGCCAAGGCCCAAGCGAGGTCGTTGGTGTCTGTCACGACGAGCAGGTCGTCGCTCCTATCGTTGTTCAGGTCCGTCAGGACCACGCCGGTGACACCGGTGATCGCGGGCGGCAACGTCACATCCGTTTCGGTGAAGCTCTGATTGGGCTGCTGGACGAAGACCGGGATCGAGCCGCTCAGCGTTCCGTCGAGCGCCCAGTCGCTCAGACCGTCATGGTTCACGTCGCCGGCCGTCAGGCCGCTCGTCGGCGCATCCGAAAGGAGCGGGGTCGCGGTGGCGAATCCACCGCCGGACAGCTGGGTTCGCAACACAACGTCGATCAGGTTCGTGTTCGGCTGCGTGAACAAGAGGTCGTCGCGACCGTCGCCGTTCATGTCAGCGACCGCAAGGTTGATCACCGGGATCGAACTCATGAAGTCCGACGGGGTGGCCGGGATGTCGCCTCCACCGTCCGGTTCCAGGAAGATGTCGATGCCGGGTTCCGGGGCATCCTGCGCGTCGACGCCGTTCACGTCCGCGACGGCAAGGTCGCCGAACCCATCGTGGTTCAGGTCTCCCACCACCACTTGATACGCATCGCTCCGCGCCGTCGGCGTCACCACGAACGATGGATCGGTGGGCAGCGGGTCGCTGAGCGGGCCGTCGAACACCGCGACCGTGTCCGCGTCCGGCCCCGCGTCGGCGCCGCGGGCGACGATCAGATCGGGGATGCGGTCACCGGTGACATCGCCGATCGCGGTGGATACCGCGGCCGGCCCCGAGCCGCCGACGAGGTCCTTCGTGACGGCAGCGTTGGGCACGCTCGCTGAGGCTGCCACGGGCAGGAGGAGGATCGAGATCGCCAGACCGACGATGGGGAGGCGTCGCATCGTCGCCCCAGGGTAACGGGCATATGTCGCCCCCGGAACGGGCGGAGGGAGGGGTCCGTTCGGCCTCGGCCGGAGTGATGGGCCGAGGGCCATTCGTCAGAGCTTCGGGTAGACGTACCCGTAGCCCTCGACGCCGAGCGCCTTCGTCGATGTGGAGTACATCCGTCTGCGAGGCAGCTCGCACCGGATGCCGCACTTGCCGCACGTGTACGCGGTGTGCCAGCGCGAGGGGATCGACTGCTTGTACCCGCATTCCGGGCACGTTTCGAAGATGATCTCCGTCCAACACGACATGCAGGCGAACTTCACTGCGTCATCGCCGACGGGGCTCGGCATCATGCAGTCGGGACAGGTCAGGTAGGCCATCTGGGGTCAGGCATCGGTCAGATGGCCGTAAACCTGAAGCACCCGCGCCCGCAACGTCTCCGGGTCATCGGCCAGGAGCGTCACATGGCCGAGCTTGCGCCCGGGCCGAGCCTGCTTCCCGTAGCTATGCAGATGGGTCCCCGGGATGGCGAGGATCGCGGCGGCGTCGGGCTCCTGCCCGATCACGTTGACCATCGCGACGTGGCCGCGCACGCCGACATCGCCAAGCGGCAGCCCGCAGACCGCGCGCAGATGGTTCTCGAACTGGCTCGTCTCGGCGCCCTCGATCGTCCAGTGACCCGAGTTGTGGACGCGCGGCGCCATCTCGTTGCCCAGGAGCGTGCCCCCCGCCTGGAAGAGCTCGATCGCGAACACCCCGACGTAGCCGAGCCGCTCGGCAACGGCCCGAGCGTGCGCCTCGGCGGCCACTTGGAGCTCGTGGGTGAGATCGGGCGCCGGCGCGTAGGAGGTTCGGAGGATGCCCTCGCGGTGGTGGTTCTCGATGAGCGGATAGCAGCGGAGCTCCCCGTCCGTTGCACGCACCGCCACGATCGACAGCTCCCGATCGAAGGCGACGAAGGCCTCGAGGATCGACGGGACCTCGCCGACGGCTCGCCAGGCGTCCTCCAAGAGTTCGGCGCTCCGCAGCACCGCCTGGCCCTTGCCGTCGTAGCCGAAGCGCCTGCTCTTCAACACGGCCGGAAGGCCGACCGCCTCCACCGCGATCGTGAGCGACGCCGCGTCGTCGACCGCCGCGAACGTCGGCACCGGCAGTCCGACCTCGGTGAACAACGTCTTCTCGGCGATCCGGTCCTGGGCCGCCTCAAGCGCCGCGGGCGGCGGCAGCACCGGCGGTCCGGCAAGCGCGCGCATCGCGTCGACCGGCACGTTCTCGAACTCGTACGTGACGACGTCGGCGCCCTCGGCGAGCGTGGCGAGCGCGGTGGCGTCGTCGTAGGCGCCCACGATCGAGGGACCGACCTGTGCGGCTGGCGAGTCCGCTGCGGGATCAAGCGTCACGCACGCGACGCCGAGCTGTTCCCCCGCCTGCACCAGCATCCGGCCGAGCTGGCCGCCGCCGACGATCGCGACCCGCACCGCGCTACCCGGCGGGATCCGGGTTGTCGAGCACGGTCTGCGTCTGCGTCGAGCGGAACCCGCGCAGCCGT
>DASYOY010000028.1:0-28909 GCA_036007245.1 Actinomycetota bacterium
CGGTTGGTCGACGTGTTCGCCGACGCGCCGTTCGGCGGCAATCAGCTGTGCGTGGTTCCGGAGGCGCCGGCCGAACTCGACACGGCCACGATGCAGGCGCTCGCGCTCGAGATCGGCTTCTCCGAGACGACGTTCGTGACGGCGGTCCGTCCCGACGGATACGACGTCCGGATCTTCACGCCCGAGGAGGAGCTGCCGTTCGCCGGACACCCCACGCTCGGCACCGCGTTCACCCTCCACCGAGAGAGTCTGATCGGCTCGCAGGCGGTGCAGCGATGTGCGGCCGGCGAGATCCCCGTCGGGATCGACCTCGAGGCGGGCTCGGCGACCATGCGGCAGCTCGCGCCGGAGGTCGGTCGCGAGGTCACGGATCGAGACGCCGTCGCCGCAGCTGCCGGACTGAAGCCCCGAGACCTCGTCGAGAGCCTTCCGATCGTTCCCGTCTCCACGGGCATCGCGCACACGATGGTCGCCGTTCGAGACGACGACACGCTTCGCCGAGCCGTGCGAGACGAGCGGGGCTGCGCCGAGGTCTGTGCGAAGGCCGACGCCGAGTCGCTCTACCTCTTCGCCATCAGGGGCGACGGCGACGTCCGGGCTCGGATGTTCGACAAGGGCGTGACCATCGGCGAGGACCCGGCCACCGGCTCGGCCGCCGGACCGCTCGGGGCGTACCTGGCGATGCACGGCTTGATCGACACGCCCGGCCAGGTCGTCGTCGCGCAGGGGGAGCAGGTCGGACGCCCGTCGTTCCTGCGGGTCTCGGTTGATCGCGAGGAGGATGGCTGGACCCTGGAGGTCGCCGGCGGCGTGCACCCGTGGGGGGACGGCGCTTTCGAGATCTAGCTGCGGACCTCGGCGCACGTCACAAGCGGCGGACCCACTCCTGTTGCCCCGCCAGCCGGCGTGACGACGCTCTGGACGGTCACTTGGTTGTTCGCTTGCAGGTACACCATCGTGCTCGACGACGTCCCCGCCGTGAACGACGCCTGACCGGCCGCCGTCGACGAGACGTTGCACAAGAAACTTGCCGCGACCTCTCCGGCGTTGTGGACGACGTTGTCGAAGCACACACTGCCCGGAACTGCCGGGTGGCAGCGGGTCGCTTCCTGGACGGTCGACACCTCGGCGATCGCCGCTTGCTGGGTCGGTCGCACGGCCATGGACACGATGAGCGCCACTGCCGTGAGGATCAGGACGAGGAGGACGGCGACGCCGACGTGATACCCCGTCGACGGTCGCTGCTGCGATCCCTCCATCTCTGCGCAGGGTACCCGCGGATGCCGAACCTATGCAGGTAGGCTGGTCAGACGGGGCGTAGCGCAGCCTGGCTAGCGCGCGTGCTTTGGGAGCACGAGGTCGCGGGTTCGAATCCCGCCGCCCCGACCCCCCGCCGCGACCGGTTCAATGGCAGGACGTCGTGCCGGAATCGGCGTACGTCTTTCCGGCCTCGGGCAGGAATCTCCAGTCGTATGCCCCGGATCGAAGGGTCAGCTGGAGCACGCCATAGGTGGTGTTCTGCGCCGCCTGGCTGTTCGTATCACGCGAGTCGCCGAGCCCGGTGAAGAACGCGCCGCCGGTACCGACGATGAACTGCCGAACCCCGTTCGAGTTGTCCAGATGCCCGCTCGCGTCTTGCGGCGCGAACCGTTCGTAGTCGTGGCTGTGCCCACTCAGCAAGATCTCGACGCCGGCCTTGTAGAGGTCGGCCCACATCGGCTGCATGAAGGTGTTGTCGCCGTCGTGACCCGAGCTGTACCGGCCCTTGTGCCACATCGCGATCGTGCACTCGGCCGGGTGTGTCGCGAGGTCGTTCCGCAGCCACGTCTCCTCGGGCGAACCGGTGCCACAACCGCCGATCCGGTCGCATTCCGAGTTGATCGCGACGATGTGCCAGCTCCCGAGATCGAAGCTGTACCAGCCCTTGCCGGCCGGACCCGCGCGGCTCCCGAAGTACTGGAAGTAGCCCGAAGCGTTCGACTGGCCGTATTCGTGATTCCCGACCACCGGGTACGTGATCGCCTTCACCCGGCCCCAGGAAGGGTCGTACACCTCGTTGAAGGCGCTCAACGAGCCGCTGTTGTACTGCAGGTCTCCGAGCGCGAGCACCGCATCGAAGGCGCCGTTGACCAAGAGGTTCGAGGTGGAGAGCTGGCGGCACGCCGTCGAGGTGCCGGTGCCGTTGTGGTAATTCGGATCGCCCGGGTCGCATGCGACATCGCCTGCCACTGCGACCACGACTTCGCTCGAGGCGGTGGCGCTCAGCTTGCGGCTGATCTTCGACCGGTTGCCGGCCGCGTCGCGCGCCCGCACGCGGTACGTGTAGGTGGTGTCGGAGTCGACCGAGGTGTCGCGGTAGGTCGTCGTCGGCGCGGTGACGCGCGCGAGCTTCGTGCCGTCGCGGACCACGATGTACGCGGTGACGCCGACGTTGTCGCTCGAGGCGTCCCAAGCGAGGTCGATCTCGGATGACGACGAGTTGGTGACGCGCAGGTTCTTCGGCGTCGACGGGGGCGTCGTGTCCGCCGCTGAGGCAGGGGTCGAGGCGACGACCGACAGGATCAGGAGGTCGGCGAGGATGGCAGCTGCGAGAAGTGACTTCCTTCGCAACCCTCGACCCCCCTTGTCGTGAAGGCAACCGTACCCGGGTTCCCATATACGCGCGAGTTGTTGGTGTTCGTCGGGCGACGGCCGAGTGGCCGACACACGATCACGACGTGACGTGCGTACGCTCGATGAAGGAAGCGTGCGATGGGCATGGTTGACCTTGATCCGGAACAACGGGATGTCCTCGTGTGGATCCTCGACCAGGGATCCGGTGAAGTCGTGATGGCTCCGGTCCCCGGCACGGACGAGGTGGACCTCGTGATCCCGAAGGGACCGCGCCGCCGGGTGGCGGAAGACGACGTTGCGCGCCTGGTCGACCTTCTGTTCCTGCAGCACGTCCAGCGGAAGGTCTATCGGGTCACCGAGCTCGGCAGGGAGGCGGTTCGGCCTTCTTAGCCCAGGGCGCCGGCGCGCTCCACGAAGAAGACCCCGTGGAGCGCGGGCAGCTCCACGGGGCCTTGGGGCCTATGCAGAGGGGGGACCTGCAGCACGGGCCTGGGAGGTGATGCCCAGCCCGAACGGTTCGAAACCTGACCGTCAGGCGAGTTGGCGGGGCGCTTTGGCGATCGAGACGATGCGCTCGATCTCGAGGCGGGCCACCTCCGCGCCGCCGAGCAGGAAGACCCAGTCGTCCCCCGGGCGCTCGTAGAAGTCGGCCGACACCTCGTCGCCGGTGTTGTCGCTCTTCTGGATCAGATAGAGGTTCGGCATCTCACCAGACGTATCGGTCGAGGGAGAGGGGCCATTGAGCCTCCGCCGCAACGGATGTCTTTGGATACAACGAGCCGGCGGGCGTGGTTGGGTTGCCTGCCGGGGCCTCCAACTAGGAGAATCGCGCGATGCAACGTTGGCTGGCAGCGGCCGCGGTCCCCGTCATGCTCTTGGTGGCCTGCTCGAGCACGTCGTCGACGACCTCGACGCCACCTGCGACGGCGCCGCCGAGCGCCTCGGGCTCACCCTCCTGCGTCAACAAGACCGACTTCGACAACGCGATCCAGTCGGCCCAAGACCACGTCTCCGCCGCCGTCACGTCGGCCGCGTCGCTGAACTTCGGCACCGCCAAGGACGAGCTGCAGCAGGCGGGGCAGTCGGTCCAGGACGCGGCGAACATCGTCGGGGAGGCCTCTCCGGAGGTGAAGAACGAGCTGCAGTCGGCGAGCGCCAGCGTCAACCAAGCGATCACCGACCTGCAGAACAACAACGGAGGGGCCGCGGCGACCGACCTCGCGGCCGCGGGCGCGGCGTTGACCCAAGCAACGCAGACCAACGCCAACGACTTCTTCTGCTGAGCGGCTAGGCCGGGCCACGGCCGTAGCGCGTCATCGCATCGACCAGCGCGTCGTGCGGCAACGCGCGCGCGGTGATCCCGTCACGGCCGGTCAACGTCTCCGCCGCGACCAGGGCATTGCAGATCGCCTCCTCCGTCGACTCGATCGCGCCCCAGAACAGCTCGGAGATCTCGCCGTCGTGCAGCATCGAGATGGTGAGCGGCTCACCCGCGGACTCTGACTTGTAACTCGTCAGCGCACCGGCGTTCGCCGTCGAGAACGCGAGGAAGATGTCGCCGCTCGAGTGGCCGCCGTTGCCGCCCATGCGCGCGATCCCGAGTCCCGCGCGCTGCGCGAGCCGGGTGAGCTGATGGGGGAGCAACGGGGCGTCGGTCGCGAGCACGACGATGATCGAGCCGGCGCCGGCGCGCGCCACGGCCTCCTCCTCGTCCCATGCAGAGGGCAGGACGGAACGCGGGATGGTGCGCCCGACGGGGACGCCGTCGATCGCGAGATGCTCCCGGTCGCCGTAGTTCGCCTGGACCAGCGCGCCGACGCGCCAGGAGCCGACGACGCGAGACGCGGTGCCGGTGCCGCCCTTGAACTCGTGGCAGATCATCCCGGTGCCGCCGCCGACGTTCCCCTCGGCGACGGGACCGCCGGAGGCGTTCGCGAGCGCCTCGTGCACGTGATCGGTGGTGACGTGCATCCCGTTGATGTCGTTGAGCGCGCCGTCGTAGGTCTCCGCGACGACCGGGAGCGACCAGAAGGAACCGCGAGCGCTGCGTTGCGCCATGTCTGCGGCGACCAGCGCATCGCGCACGGTCCCAACCGAATGCGTGTTGGTGATCCCGATCGCGGTGGTGAGTTGGCCGGACTCGCGGACCCACTCGAGGCCCGTCATCTCGCCATTGCCGTTGAGCGTGTGGGTGCCGGCGAAGACGGGGGACAGGCCGATCTTCTCGTGGGGCACGATGACCGTCACGCCCGTTCGGACCGGGCCGTTCCCGACGACGAGCGGCCCGTCGCCTTCGATCAGGGTCACCGACCCGACGCGCACGCCGGCCACGTCGGTGATCGCGTTCAGCGGTCCGGGTGGCAGCTGGCCGACCGAAAGACCCAGGTCACGGAGCCGTTTCATGGGGTCGGAGGGTAGCAGCGGCGCTACGCGTGAACGCCCGTAGCCTGTGGGCCATGGACGTCACGTCGAAGGTCCCGACCATGCCGGTCGGTGATGTTCGGCGTGCGATCGCGGGGTTCCCGCATCCCGACGGCTACGACCTGTCGGTGATCCCGCTGCGATATCGAGGCGACAAACCGCATTTGTCTGCGTGGACCGACTTCGACGACAAGGGCATCACGATCCAGATCCCGGACCCGTTCCTGCCGTTCGGGGAGATCGTTCCGTACGGGGCCAAACGGCGGCCCGGCAAGGGGATGCGGTTCATCTGGCTCACCGAAGGCGTCACGTTCCGATCGCCTCGGGAGGTCCTTCGTTTCCTCTACCTGCATGAATGGATGCATTGGTATCTGAAGGAGCAGCGTCACCGGAAGTCCCAGGCCGAAACGACGTGTGACCGTTTCGCGCTCTACAACTACCGGAAGCGGACCGTCACGCTCGACGACGCCTGCGACGCGCTCCGGCGCCACCGCGATCACTAGCCGACCGCTAGCCGGCCTCTGCGGTCGCGACCGCGGCGCGCGCGTCGTGATCCGACCCGATCGCGCTCTCGAGCAGCACGGCGAAATGGTCCAGCCGCATGCGCTGGCGCTCGGGCTGACTCCGCCACCGGTGGAAGAGCCCGGGGTCGAGCTCCTCGGTGACGAGGGCGTCCTGGATCGCGAACGACGTCCAGTCGACGAGCGACACGATCGTCTCGAGGTCGAGGTCGGCGCGGACCTCGCCGCGCTGCTGGCCCCACTCGACGAAGTCGAGCGTGCCATACGGATCTTCGCTCACGAGGAACCGGTTGAGCTCGCGCTTGAGCTCGAGGTCGGTGCCGTAGTTGCCGACGAGCACGACGCGGTTGGGAACCCAGTCCTCTTCGACAAGGTGCTGCGTCCGGCCGAGCCAGTAGCGGACGACCGAGAAGAAGCCGTCCGCCTTGACGTCGTCGGGGGCGTCGAGCCACGCCGGCAGCATCGAGACCGCGCGCTTGTAGCACTCGAGGAAGAGCCCGGCCTTCGACCCGTAGTGCTGGAAGACCGACCCCTTCGCGATCTGGAGCTCGGCCGCCATGTCCTCGATCCGGGCGCCTTGATAGCCGTGCTCGGCGAAGTGGCGCATCGCGCACGTCACGATCAGCTCGCGCTTCGCCTCGGCGCGCGCACTCCTCCGTCGTGACTTCTGGTCAGTAGGCATGCCGGCTCCCGTCGCCGCAGGTAGTGCCGGGAGCGTACGCCCTGTGGGAGGGTCGAGGGTGACCGCGGGTCAGGCCAGGGAGGCGAGGGTTTCGCCGGCCAGCGAGAGGCCTTTCAGCGTGTGCTGGATGTCGTAGCCGAACCCGAACCTGATCCCGTTCTCGATCCCGAACATCTCGCCGGGGACGAGCAGGACGCTGCGGTCCTCGCGGATCCGCTCGACGACCTCGCGGGTCGGCATGGGCAGGTCGACCTCGGCGAAACAGATCGCGCCGGCCACCGGCCGGACGTACCTGAGCGCCGGCTGGGTCATGAGCCAACCCTCGATCTCCGGCAGGTTGGCGCGGATGATCCCGCGTGTGCGGGCGAGGATCTGCTCGCGGCGTGTCGGCTCCATCGCGACGGCCGTGAGGCGGTCACTCACCGCGCCGGGGGTCAAGGTCGTGTAGTCGTGGCGGTCCCAGATGCGCGCGATCACGTCGGTCGGCGCAACGGCCCATCCCATGCGGAGGCCGGGCATCCCGAACGCCTTCGACAGCCCGCTCGTCACGACCACCTTGTCGTGCCGACCCCAGAAGGTCGGCGAGGCGACGTTCGTATCGACCTCGGCGCCGCGATAGATCTCATCGGCGACGATCCAGGCGTCGGCGCGCGCCGCGACGTCCACGACCGCGTCCATCTCGGCCTCGGTGAGCACGGTGCCCGTTGGGTTGTTCGGATTGCAGACCATCACGACCTTCGTCTGCGGACCGACGGCGCGATCCAACGACTCCAGGTCGAGCGCCCATCGGTCTCCCTGGCGGGACAAGCGGAACCTGTCGACGGCGTCGGCGAATATCGGCCCGAGCCCGAGCGCCTGACAGTAGTTGGGGACCATGAACGCGAGGCGGTCGCCCGGTTCGAGCAGCGACCACACCGTGAGGAGGTTGGCCTCCGAGCCGCCGTTCATCATCGTCACGTTGTCCGGCGTGGCCTCGGGATACCACTGCGCGATCGCGGCGCGCGACTCGTGGGAACCCTCGGACAGCGGATAGCCGAGCGGCGTGTCGACGAAGCCGTCGGCGTCGGGTCCGAGCAGCTCCGCGATCGTGAGCGGCGACACGCCCGACTCCGACAGGTCGTAGTCGACGAGGTGCCAGTACAGGGATTGGTACCGCTCCATCTCGAACCGCTCGATCGTCATGGCGCCACGCTAGTGCGGTGCCGCGGTCGCGCTCAACCCCGCGCGGTTGACCGCCGGGCACGCGGACGGCAGGCTTCGCGCGTGACGAAGGTCAGGATCCTGCGCGAGGCCGACGTGCGCGCGGCGCTGCCCATGGCGGCGTGCATCGAGGCCGTTCAGGCGGCGTTCATCGCGTACAGCGGCGGTGAGGCGGAGCTGCCGGCGGTGATCCACCTCGACGTCCCCGAAGCGCAGGGCGAGATCCACGTGAAGGCCGGGCACATCCACGGCTCGCCCGCCTACGCGGTCAAGGTCGCGAGCGGGTTCTATGCGGCCGACCCACCGGCGATCGACGGCCTCGTGCTGGTGTTCGACGCGGCGACGGGCGCGCCGGAGGCGTTCCTCTTGGACGGCGGCTACGTCACCGATACGCGCACCGGCGCCGCCGGCGGGGTGGCCGCGCGTGCGCTGGCCCCCGACGACGTCGCGGTGGTCGCCGTGATCGGCACGGGCATCCAGGCGCGACGCCAGGTCGAGGCGCTGCGGTGCGTCCGTGAGGTGGGCGCAGTGCGCCTGTGGGGCCGCAACGGGGATCACGCAGCCGCGGCGGCGGTGGATGTGGGCGGCATCGTCACGCCGACGGTCGAGGCTGCGGTCGACGGCGCCGACGTCGTGATCACGTGCACGGCCGCGACCGAGCCGCTCGTGCGCGCCGACTGGATCGCGCCGGGCACGCATATCACCGCCGTGGGCTCCGATGGTGTCGGCAAACAGGAGCTCGACCCCGAGCTACTCCGTCGCGCCGACGTGCTCGTGGTCGACTCGCTGGAGCAGTGTCGGCGCTTGGGGGAGCTGCAGCACGCGCTCGACGTCGCCGACCGGGCGGTGGAGCTGGGCGCCGTGTGCGCCGGCGACGCTCTGGGCCGCACGACGTCGACCCAGCTGACCGTCTGCGACCTCACCGGCGTCGGCGTGCAGGACGTCGCCGCGGCCAACGCGGTGCTCGCGAACGCCGGCGAGGCGGGCGAGTCGATCGATCTCTCGCTCTAGCGGTCGCCGAGCCGGCGCAGCACCTCATCGTGCATCACGCCGTTCGTGCTGAGCACGGGCCCCTTGTGCGACGGCGGCCCACCCTCGAAGTTCGTCACGCGTCCGCCGGCCTCCTCGACGATCGGCACGAGCGCCGCGTAGTCCCAGATCGCGAGCGAGGGCTCGAGGCAGATCTCCGCCGCACCCCGCGCGACCAGCAGATGCCCCCAGTAGTCGCCGAACCCCCGCTCCCGCGCGCTGTCCACGACCAGCCCGACCACCGCCTGGTTACGCGTACTCGCCAGCAGCGTGTCCAGCTGCGAGTAGAGGAACTGCGCGTCGCCCATGCGAGCGGTCTGGCTCACCTGGATGCGCTTGCCGTTCATGGTGGCGCCGCCGCCGCGGATCGCCGCGTAGCGCTCGCCCATCGCGGGTGCGTTCGCGAGCCCGAGGACGATCTCGCCGTCGACCTGCAGCGCGATCAACGTGGCCCAGACCGGGATCGCGCGCGCGAAGTTCGCGGTGCCGTCGATCGGGTCGACGATCCAGACGCGTCCGGCGCCGTCCCACGTGCCGCCTTCCTCCTCGCCCATGATCCGATCGCCGGGGAACATCGTCGCGAGCCGGTCGCGGACCATGCGTTCGATCCCCGTGTCGGCGGCCGTGACCAACGTCTTGTCGGCCTTGTGCCGGATCTCGAGCCCGTCGTCTGCGAAATGATCCAGTGCGATGCGCGCGGCGGCATCGGCGAGCCCGTGCGCGAACGCCAGCTCGTCTTCGTACATGGCGTGCAGCCTACCTGCGGGTTCGGGACGCGCGGCCAGATTTCTCCGGTAGCCTGGGTCGCGAGATGCAGACCACCGTCGAAACCACCGAGAAGCACACCGTCAAGCTCACGATCGAGGTCCCACCGGACCAGGTCGACAAGGATCTGGACCGCACGTATCGCGCCATCGCGCGTGAGATCAAGATCCCGGGGTTCCGTCCAGGCAAGGCGCCGAAGCCGATCATCGATGCGCAGGTCGGACGCGATGTCGTGCTCGAGGAGTTCGTGCACCAGCTGGTGCCCGACTACTTCCGCGAGGCCGTCACCGACGAAGACCTCGCGCCGATCGGTGACCCCGAGGTCGACGTCGAGCAGCTCGAGCCGGGCAAGGCGTTCATCTTCACCGCGACCGTCGAGGTGCGGCCGCGCCTGGAGCTCACCGAGGCGCAGTACACCGACGTCAGGGTCATGCGGCCGAGCACCGAGCCGACCGAGGAGGAGATCGACTCCTGGATCGAGCGGCTGCAGCGGCAGTTCGCCGAGCTCGAGCCGGTCGAGCGGCCCACGCAGGAAACCGACCTCGTGACGCTGAGCCTAAGCGCCTCGCGCGCCGGCGAGCCGATCGACGAGCTGACGCGCGAGGGCTACCTCTATTCCGTCGGCTCGGGCGAGTTCGGCGAGATCCTCGACGCGAAGATCCTCGGCGCGAAGCCGGGCGACATCATCGAGTTCGACGAGGACCTTCCGGCCGAGCGCTTCGGCGAGGAGATCGCTGGTCCCGCGACCTTCAAGGCGCTCGTCAAGGATGTGAAGGCGTTGCGGCTCCCCGAGCCCGACGACGCGTTCGCCTCGACGGCGTCGGAGTTCGACACGATCGCCGAGCTGCGTGAGGACCTGCGCGAGAAGCTCCGCGAGGTGAAGGGCCGCGAGGCCGACGGCATCGTGCGCGACCGGGTGCTACAGGCGATGGTCGACGACATCGACGTGGACCTGCCCGAGTCGCTGATCGACGGCGAGACCGAGCACCGGGTCCGTCACGCCGAGCAGCAAGCCGCTCGATACGGCCTCACGCTCGACCAGATGCTCGAGATCCAGGGGTGGGATCGCGACCGGCTCCAGCAGGACAGCCGGGAGCATGCCCTGCGCGCGATCCGGTCCGACCTCGTGCTGGAAGCCGTTGCGAGGGCGGAGTCCTTGGACGTAACGGCCGAGGAGCTCGGCGCCGAGATCGGCCAGATGGCGCAGGCCTACGACCGCGATCCGAAAGAATTGGCCAAACAGCTAGACCGTTCGGGGCAGGTCGTAACGCTGGCCGGGGATATCATCCGTTCGAAGGCGCTCGACATCCTGGTGGAGCGCGCCGATATCACTGAGGAGAGCCCCGAGGCGGCCGCGGAGGACGCGCAGCCGGCCGACGAGGCGGAGGAGCAGGCATGACCATCCAGCCCGTATACGACTACCTCGTCCCCACGGTCGTCGAGCAGACGAGCCGCGGCGAGCGTGGGTACGACATCTACTCGCGACTCCTGAAGGACCGCATCGTGTTCCTCGGGACGCCGATCGACGACGCCGTCGGCAACCTGATCATGGCGCAGCTCCTGCACCTCGAGTCCGAGGATCCCGACAAGGACATCAACCTGTACATCAACTCGCCCGGCGGCGACGTGAGCGCGCTGCTCGCGATCTACGACACGATGCAGTACATCAAGTGCGACGTGTCGACCATCGTGATGGGCCTCGCGGCGTCGGCGGCCGCGGTGCTGCTGCTCGCCGGCGCGCCGGGCAAGCGGTTCGCGCTTCCCAACGCACGCGTCCTCTTGCACCAGCCGCACGGCGGCGCGCAGGGCCAGGCGGTCGACATCGAGATCCAGGCCAAAGAGATCATGCGTCTGCGCACGCTGCTCGAGGAGATCATCTCCGAGCACACGGGCCAGCCCCTCGAGAAGGTCACGAAGGACACCGACCGTGACTTCATCCTGACGGCGCAGGAGGCCAAGGACTACGGCTGCGTCGATGAGATCCTCAGCCGCCGTGGACTCGCAGCGCAGGTAGCTGGCGTCAGCTCCAACGGCGCGTGATAATCGCCCGACGCGGCCGCCGGTCGTCGTAGGGCACGAAAGGGCAACGGAAGAATGGCGAAGTTCGGCGAATCGGACCTGCTGAAGTGCTCCTTCTGCGGGAAGAGCCAGAAGCAGGTGAAGAAGCTGATCGCCGGCCCCGGCGTGTACATCTGCGACGAGTGCATCGACCTGTGCAACGAGATCATCGAGGAGGAGCTCGCCGACACCGCCGAGCTCAAGCTCGACGAGCTCCCCAAGCCTGCCGAGATCTTCCAGTTCCTCGACGAGTACGTCGTCGGACAGGATCTGGCGAAGAGGGTCCTGGCGGTCGCGGTTTACAACCACTACAAGCGGATCCAGGTCGGCCAGAAGGACCAAGAGGTCGAACTGCAGAAGTCGAACATCATGATCCTGGGTCCCACGGGATGCGGAAAGACCTACCTGGCGCAGACGCTCGCGCGGATGCTCAACGTCCCGTTCGCGATCGCCGACGCCACGGCGCTCACCGAGGCCGGCTACGTCGGTGAGGATGTCGAGAACATCTTGCTCAAGCTGATCCAGGCGGCCGACTACGACGTGAAGAAGGCCGAGACCGGGATCATCTACATCGACGAGATCGACAAGATTGCACGGAAGTCCGAGAACCCGTCGATCACGCGTGACGTCTCGGGCGAGGGCGTGCAGCAGGCGTTGCTCAAGATCCTCGAAGGGACGCAGGCGAGCGTGCCGCCCCAGGGCGGCCGCAAGCACCCGCACCAGGAGTTCATCCAGATCGACACGACGAACATCCTGTTCATCTGCGGCGGGGCATTCGCCGGCCTCGACAAGATCATCGAGTCGCGGATCGGCCGCAAGGGCGTCGGGTTCGGGGCAACGGTCACGAGCCGCGACGAGAAGGACATCGGCGAGCTGTTCGCAACGGTGCTGCCCGAGGACCTGCTGAAATTCGGGCTGATCCCCGAGTTCGTCGGACGGCTGCCGGTGATCACCCACGTGAACAACCTCGACGAGGACGCGCTGGTCGACATCCTCACCCAGCCCAAGAACGCGTACGTGAAGCAGTACAAGAAGTTCTTCGAGTTCGACGGGGTGGAACTCGAGTTCACCGACGACGCCCTCAAGGCGATCGCCGAGCAGGCGATCCAGCGGGGGACCGGCGCGCGCGGGCTCCGGGCGATCATGGAAGAAGTGCTGCTCAACGTGATGTACGAGCTGCCCTCTCGCGAGGACGTCACCAAGTGCCTGGTGGACCGCGACGTCGTTCTGACCGGTGTAAACCCGACGCTCGTGCCTCGCGAGACGAAGAAGTCGCGGGAGCGTCAGCAGCGCACCGCCTGATCGCGCTCGCCGCCGCCACGCTCGTCCTCGGCGCCACCGCCTGCACGACCCCGAGCACGCACTCCTCGCCTCCACAGCCGGTCGGCCTGATCGGTGTCGACTGGGTGCTGGACAACGCATCGCTCGCCACGCTCGTGGCGAGCGTGCCGGCGGCCGTCCACATCGACCTGCTGTTCACGACTGAGCAGGCGAGCGGGTCCTCCGGCTGTAACCACTACAGCGCCCCGTTCCAGGCGATCGGCGGCTCGATCTCGTTCGGTTCGTTCGCGTCCACGGCGATGGCCTGCGAGCAGCCGGTGATGAAGGTCGAGGCGGCATACCTCCGCGCGCTCCAGGGTTCGACCGCATACGACGCAACCCATTCGGTGTTGCACCTAACGGGCGGCCCCGTCGACCTTCGGTTCACTGCGGCGGCGCCGGTGTCCGCGTCGGTTTCACCCAGCCAGTAGCGTGTCCACCGTCGTCAGGTCGCGGATCGCGCCGAGCCGCTCGAACGTCCTACGCGCATCCGTCCACGACGCCCGTGCCGCGTCGTCATCGCCCGTCGCGGCCTGCGACCGCCCGACGTCCATCAGCGTGAGCGCGCGCTCCCACGGAGCGCCGAGACGCTCGAACGCACCGATCGCATCCGCGAGGCGCAGCAAGGCCGTGGCGTGATCGCCCTCCGCGGCCGCGAGACGTCCCGTCAGGCGGTCCGCGAAGGCGTCGGTCGAAGGGGCACCGTTCTCGGAAGCGAACCGCCGCATCTCGGCGGCGAGTTCCGCCGCGTTCGGATCTCGGAGCGCCCACGCGAGTTCGCTCTCCGCTTCGTACGCGTCCGTCGCGTGCACGCGCCATGCGGTCGGACGTTGGATGGCGCGGGCAGCGTCGAGCTCACCGCGAAGGATGTGTAGGCGAAGCAGCCAGGGATACAGGCGTGCGGAGAACCCGAGATACCGTGGGGCGAGGATCTGGATCACTTGGTCGCTCCGTGCGACGTCCCCTCGCGAGGTATGGATCTGGCCCGCGGTGCCATAGGCGTTCGACGCGAAGTAGGGAGGCTGGTCCCGCCGATCATCGAGCGTGTCGCGGATCTCCGCGTACAGCGTGAGCGCCTCGTCCCAGCGCCCGATGCGATGCAGCGTCACGGCTTTCCAGGACCTGAGATGAACATCGAGGTTGCTCGCTCCGATGCGCGCGGTCGCCTCGAGCCCGGCGTCGGCGTACTCGAGCGCGGTCTGGTAATCGCCCAGTTCGTAGTTGATCCATCCGCCCATCGCCCAGAAGTCGCCGATCTCGAAGGCCTCGGTGACCTGCGGGATCACTTCCCGACGGCGCTCCCACACGGGCAGGACCTTCGAATAGTTCCCGCTGGCCATCCACGCGCCGGCCGCGTTGTCCAGCGCCGCGCTCGCGAGGTTGGGCATGCCCAGGCGCTGCGCCATGTCGGCGGCCTCGAGCCCAGCCGCGGTGTGGGCCTCCGGGTCGGCGTCACTCGTCGTCGGGAACGAGAAGAGCCAGCCTGCGCGTAGTCCGAGCAAGCGGACGCGCTCCTCATTGTCGCCTGGTGGAACGTTCGCGAACCCGAGCTCGAGCACCTCGCGGACATCGGTTTCGAGAGCCACCGTCGTCATCGACCCCTGCCACCGGATCGTGATATCGCATGCGCGCGCCGCCAGGTAGGCGACCAGCCGGCCGTCCGGCGGATCGATCGACGCGCGAAGCGTTGCGGCCTCACGGAAATATCGCCAGGCGAGGTCGCCGAGGTAGTCGGTGAAGAAGGCTTCGGCGAGCATCGTGAGCGCGCCGACCCGCTCCAGGGGCTCGGTCGCGAAGGTCAGCGCCTCTTCCGCGAGACGCTCAGCCTTCTTGACGACGAACCGGCGGCGGGCGTCCTCGGACGCGCGTTGGAGCCACTCGAGGGCCGACTTCCGGAGGGCTGGGTCGGCGGATGTGCCGCTGTCGCGCTCGAGCCCCGCAGCGGTCCCGTAGTGGTAGGCGAGCACCTCGGCGAACTCCACCGCGCGATCGCCGGCGGTGCTCTCCAGCCAGGCTCCGACCGTCGCATGTGCGCGAGGGCGTTCCTTCCGGGGCAGTGACTCGTACGCGACGTCGCGCGTCAGCACGTGCTTGAAGATGTACTCGGGCTGACCAGCCAACGATGATCCGGGACGGGAGAGCACGAGCTCGCGGTCCTCGAGGCGGCGGAGCGCAACATCGAGGTCGCCCGCTTCTGCGCCGGTAAGGTCCGCGACCGGGCCCGGCCAGAACACGCGGCCGACGACGGCTGCCGCCTGCGCGATCCGCTTGTCGGTCGCATCGAGCAGGTCGATCCGCGCGGCGAGGACGCCCTGCACCGTGTCAGGGATCTCCACCTCCTCGATCCCTTCGGTCGCGCGCCAGCGGTCGTCGATGTGCTCGATCAGCCCGCCATCGACGAGCCGCCGGACGATCTCTTCCAGGAAGAAGGGGTTGCCTTCGGCGCGCTCCAGGATCCGGTCGTGCACCGATGGCGGGAGGTCGTCGACCGCCAGCAGCGCCCGGATCAACTCGTCGGACTCCTCGGGGGTGAGTGGGTCGAGCGCGACGGAGGACGTGTTCCGCCGGCCGCCGCCCCACGCGGGTCGGGTCGCCGTCAGATCGGGCCGCGATGGACACAGGAACAACACGGGCCCCGCGACGCGGTCGGTCAGGTCCTCCAGCAGGTCGAGCAGGGCCGCGTCGGCCCAGTGGATGTCTTCGACCACGACGATCACAGGGCCGCGCTCGCCGAGCGCCGTGAAGAACGAACGCCAGGCGGCGTGGACCTCGGCGCGCACGTCCTTCGGATCGAGATCCGCGAAGGAGATGTCCGGATCTTGCAGGCCGATCGTGTAGGCCAGCGCGGCCGTGGCGCGCGCCGGATCGGGCGAGAGGTCGAGCGTGAAGAGATCACGGCCCGACTTGCGCACCTTCTCGATCGCGAGGTCGGTCGGGTCGGAGTCGAGGATGCTCGCGTGCGTCTTCAAGATCTCGGCGAGCGGCCAGTACGTGATGCCGTCGCCGTACGGGAGGCACCGTCCGGCGAGGGTTGTCGGCTCGGGATCGCGTGATGACGACCACGCGAGGAACTCACGCGTGAGGCGCGACTTCCCAACGCCGGCCTCACCGTAGATCGTGACGAGGTGGGGGCGTCGTTCGCGTGCGGCTCGCTCGTACACGCTCTGCAGCAGGTCGAGTTCGCTGTCGCGCCCGACCATCGGCGCGTGGAAGCCGGGCAGGCCGCGCGCCGGTGCGCCGGATTCCTCCCGTACGACGAACGCGCGGACGCCCTCGGACTTGCCCTTCAGCTCGAACGAGCCGCGGTCCTCCGCGACGAAGACGCGCGCCGCGGCGACCGTCCGCTCGGATGCGAGCAGCTCGCCCGGCTCCGCAGCGGTCTGCAGGCGCGCCGCGACGTTCACGGGGTCTCCGGTCACCATCGCCTCGCCTGGCCTCGGATCAACGGTCGCGAGGACCTCGCCGGCGTGCACGCCGATCCGGATCTGCAGGCTGACGCCGTGGTCGCGCTCGAGTTCGCGGTTGACGTCCGGGAGTCGCGCGAGCATGCGAAGCCCGGCTCGGAGCGCCCGCGCGGGGTCGTCCTCATGGGCCAGGGGAACGCCGAACGCCGCCATCACGGCGTCGCCGATGAACTTCTCGACCGTGCCACCTTCGGCCTCGATCTCGGTGCGCATCGCCGTGAAGTAGGCATCCATGACCGCGCGGAGCTGCTCGGGGTCGAGCTGCTCGCCGAGCTGGGTCGAGCCGGTGACATCGGCGAACAGGACCGTGACGAGCTTCCGCTCGGATCCGGAAGCGACGGTCGTCTCGTCGAGGGCGGTGCCGCAGGTCGCGCAGAACCGTTGGTCCTCGGCGACCGCCGAGCCGCAGGTCGGGCATCGCCGTCCGATGGCGGTTCCGCAGGACGGACAGAACCGCGACCCCTCGGGCACGCTTGCGCCGCAGGTTCCGCACGTGATCACGGCGCGAGTCTAGGCGGCTATCGGCCTTCGATGGGTTCCGTACACTCAGGCATCTATGCAGGTGCCCGAGAAGCCATCGCTCGACGGTCTGGAGGCCAAATGGGGTGAGTGGTGGGAGGCCTCGGGCACCTACCGGTTCGATCGCACGAAGACGCGCGAGCAGATCTACGCGATCGACACGCCGCCGCCCACGGTGAGCGGATCCCTGCACCTGGGGCATGTTGAGAGTTACACGCACACCGACCTGATGGCCCGCTTCAAGCGGATGCGCGGGTTCGAGGTCTTCTATCCGATCGGGTGGGACGACAACGGCCTTCCGACCGAGCGTCGCGTGCAGAACTACTTCGCGGTGCGGTGCGACCCGACGCTGCCGTACAACCCTCACTTCAACGTCTCGGCGCTCGAGCGGCCGAACGACGACCCGGTTCCGGTGTCGCGCGGCAACTTCATCGAGCTCTGCGAGCGCTTGACGCTCGAGGACGAGAAGGAGTTCGAGGACCTCTTCCGCCGGCTCGGCGCCTCGGTCGACTGGACCTACGTCTACACCACGATCGGGGAGCGGGCCCGTCTGATCTCCCAGATCGGGTTCCTGCGACTGCTCGCGCAAGGCGTCGTCTACAAGGCCGAGGCGCCGACCCTTTGGGACGTCGATTTCCGCACCGCCGTCGCGCAGGCGGAGATCGAAGACCGCGAGATGGACGGGCTCTATCACCGAGTCGCGTTCGCTCGCGCGGACGGCTTCGGGACCATCGTGATCGAGACCTCACGTCCGGAGCTGATCCCGGCATGTGTGGCCCTCGTCGCGCACCCGGACGATGAGCGGTACTCGGCGCTGGTCGGCACGACCGCCCTCACGCCGCTGTTCCACGTGCCGGTGCCCATCGTCGCTCACGAACTGGCCGACCCGGAGAAAGGGACCGGCATCGCGATGATCTGCACGTTCGGCGACATCACCGACGTGACGTGGTGGCGCGAGCTCGGCCTTCCGGCGCGGGTGGTCGTGCGTCGCGACGGCACGCTCGCACCCGGTCGGTTCGGCGAGCCGGGGTGGGAGTCTCGGGACCCCGAGGCGGCCAACGTCGCGATGGCGGAGCTCACCGGGAAGGCGTCCAAGCAAGCGCGTCGGCGGATCACCGAGCTGCTCGGCGAGGCCGGAGCGCTGGTCGGCGAGCCCGAGCCGGTCCGCCACGTCGTGAAGTTCTTCGAGAAGGGCGACCGGCCGCTCGAGGTGATCAGCAGTCGGCAGTGGTTCGTGCAGACCCTTCTGTTCAAGGACGCCCTGCTGGAGCGAGGGCACCAGATCTCGTGGCACCCAGCATTCATGGGCGGGCGCTTCACATCGTGGGTCGAGGGGCTCAACCAGGACTGGGCGATCAGCCGCCAGCGCTACTTCGGCGTGCCGTTCCCGGTCTGGTATCGCCTGGACGCAGATGGGGAGCCCGTCCTCGACGAGCCGATCGCCGCCGACGAGGGGTCCCTGCCGATCGATCCGCAGGTCGATGTGCCGCCCGGCTACACCGCCGACCAGCGCGATCAGCCGAACGGGTTCACGGGTGACCCGGACATCATGGACACCTGGGCGACCTCCTCGCTGACGCCCGAGATCGCCGCCGGATGGGTGGTCGACTCGGACCTGTTCGAGCGGGTGTACCCGATGGACCTGCGGCCGCAGGCGCACGACATCATCCGGACGTGGCTCTTCTACACGGTGCTCCGCGCGCACCTCGAGCATGAGTCGCTCCCGTTCACGAACGCGGCGATCAGCGGGTTCATCCTCGACCCCGACCGCAAGAAGATGTCGAAGTCGAAGGGCAATGTCGTCGTGCCGACGGAGATCTTCGAGCGGCATTCGTCGGACGCGGTCCGGTACTGGGCCGCGAGCGCCCGGCTCGGCTACGACGCGGCGATCGACGAGCAGCAGATCAAGGTGGGCCGCCGGCTCGCGATCAAGATCCTGAACGCCTCGCGGTTCGTGCTGAGCTTCGAGGCCGAGCCCGGGGAGCCGTCGGAGCCGCTCGACCGAGCGATGCTCGCGATGCTCCGCGGCGTGGTGCACGAGGCAACGGCAGCGTTCGACGACTACGAGCACGCACGCGCGCTCGATCTACTGGAGCGGTTCTTCTGGAGCTTCACCGACTTCTACCTGGAACTCGTCAAGCAGCGGGCCTACGGCGATGGGGACGGCGCTGCCAGCGCGGTCGCGGCGCTCCGGCGCGCTCTGGATGTGCAGCTCCGCGCGTTCGCGCCGTTCCTCCCGTATGTGACCGAAGAGGTCTGGTCGTGGTGGCAGGAGGGCTCGATCCACCGGAGCACCTGGCCGGAGCCGGACGAGCTGGCCGTTGTCGATGGCGGCGATCCAGAGGTCTTCACGGTGACGGCGTGGGTGCTCACCGAGGTGCGTCGGGAGAAGGCGCTCGCGAAGGTCTCGCTCAAGGTTCCCGTGGCGCGCGTCCTCGTGCGCGCCCCGGCCGAGGATCTCGCGCGGATCGAGCTCGCACGCGGCGACCTGTGCGAGGCGGGCTCGATCGAGTCGCTTGAGTTCGTGGAGGCGCCCGAGCGGAGCGTGGAGGTCGAGCTCGGCGGGCTGTCGGAAGCCGGTTGATGCGGTACGAGGAAGCCGTCGCCCACCTCGACGTGCGGCAGCCGGAGCACATGCCCGGGCCGTCGCTCGACCGGATCCAGGAATTGGTCAACTACCTTGACCATCCCGAGCTGACGTATCCGACCGTCCACGTCACCGGCACGAACGGGAAGTCGACGGCGGCGCGCGCCGCGGCGGCGATCGCGTGCGCGAGCGGGCTCTCGACCGGCCTCTACCTGTCGCCGCATCTCGTCGACCTTACCGAGCGGTTCTCTGTCTGCGGCGAGGACATCTCGCACGCGATGTTCGCGGAGGAGTGGGAGCACCTCGAGCCCTACCTGGAGATGATCGACGGCCTGGGCTTCGGGCAGCTCACGTACTTCGAGGCGATCACCGGGCTGGCCTTCCTGTGGTTCGCCGACAAACCCGTCCAGCTCGCCGTCTTCGAGGTCGGGATGGGCGGGTCGTGGGATGCGACCAACCTCATCGCGAGCGACGCGGCGGTGATCACGCCGATCGGCATGGATCACGTCGCGGAGCTCGGTCCGACGCTGGCCGACATCGCGGGCGAGAAGGCCGGGATCATCAAGGAAGGGAAGGTCGCGGCGATCCGTGACCAGGACCCGGTCGCGGCGGATGTGTTGCGCGCGCGCGGCGCCGAGGTCGGCGCCACGCTGCTGTGGGAAGGCGACGCGTGGGAGGTGCTCGATCCGCTGATCGCGGTCGGCGGCCAGGCGTTCGGGCTGCGGACGCCGATGGCGACCTACGAGGACCTGTATGTGCCGGTGTTCGGTCGCTACGCGGCGCGGAACGCGGCCGCCGGCGCCGTCGCGCTCGAGGCGTTCACCGGGGCGCCGCTTCAGGAGGACGTGCTGCGCGAGGGGCTCGCCGCGCTGCGCACCCCCGGTCGGCTCGAAGTGATCGGGCACGAACCGACGCTGGTCCTGGACGGCGCGCATAACCCTGCGGGCGCCGAGGCGCTGGCCGGCGCGCTCGGCGAGTTCTTCCGGTGGGACACGCTGCACGTCGTGCTCGCGGTGAGCGCGAACAAGGACGTCGAAGGCGTGGTGCGGCCGCTCGCCGAGATCGCCGATGTCGTCTACGCGACGCGCAACGACAGCGTGCGGAGCGCCGAACCCGATGAGGTGGCGCGGGCCGCGAGCCCGGCCACCGTCGAGGTGTTGCCGTCCGTCGCCGATGCGATCGCCGCGGCCCGCGCCGCCGCGGGACCGGGCGACCTCGTGCTCGTCACGGGGAGCTTGTTCACGGTGGGGGACGCCAAGCGAGTCCTCGCCCGCGCCTGACGGGCTCCTAGGTTTCCGCCAGCACCCACATCTCCTTGAACGGCGTTGTGACGTGCCACGTCGTCGTCATGCCGGCGGGGATGGTCGCGAGGTCGCCGACGCCGAGCGTGACGTCGCTGCCGTCCTCGAACTCGATCCGCACGCCGCCCTCGAGCACGATCAACACCTCACGCTGTTCGGGCGTCCAGGTCATCGGCGCCGGAGCGTCGTCGACCCGAGTCATCCCGGCCCAGATCGGCCCGTCGTGGACGAGCTCGTGCATCGTCGAGCCCGGCACGTCAGGGTCCGCTTCCCATTCGTCCGTGGTTCCGCGCGACACGAACATCCCCGGCCTGATCTCCATCGGGTCCTCCCTCGGTCGGTCCGCCGACCGTAGCCGACCACGCGGCGAGGCGCGCGACGGACGTGGGTAGACTGCCGCGACCTGACCAGCCGACCGAAGGAGACCTCCCCACCGATGGCCATCGAATCGACCTTGCTGATCGTGAAACCGGACGGCGTGCGACGCGGCTTGATCGGTGAGGTCATCCGGCGCGTCGAGGCCAAGGGTCTGACGATCGACCAGCTCGACCTGCGGACGATCGAGCGGGGCGTCGCCGAGGAGCACTACGGCGAGCACCGCGACAAGCCGTTCTTCGGCGAGCTCGTCGACTTCATCACCGGCGGGCCGGTCGTCGTCGCGAAGATCAGCGGCGAGGACGCGATCACGTGCTGGCGCACGCTGATGGGCCCGACGAACCCGGTCGAGGCCGCGCCCGGCTCGATCCGCGGCGACTTCGCCACGTTGATCGGCGAGAACATCGTGCACGGCTCGGACTCGCCGGCGTCGGCTGAGCGCGAGCTCAAGCTCTTCTTCGGGTAGCCGGCGTGGACGGACTCGAAGCGGCGTTCGACCGGATCGGCACGTCTGCCGAACACCACCTCGAGGTCTCGCACAGCGCCGGCCTGGCGCTCGCGGTGACCGACAAGGAAGAGGTTCTCGGTGTGGTGTGCCGTGGGCTGGCCGACGTCGCGGCCGGCTCCGCGGTCCGGCCCGAGACCCGCTTCCACATCGGGTCGATCTCGAAGTCGTTCGCCGCGATGATCGCGATGCAGGAGGTCGCCGCGGGCCGGCTGGACCTGCACGTGTCGGTGAACGAGATCCTCCCGTGGCTCGAGCTCCCCGAGCCGTTCGGTCCGATCACGATGCACGACCTGATGACGCATACGGCCGGCCTGCTCGTCGGCACGGAGGACGCGCCGACGGGGCCCGGCGCGCTACACCGGCTGAAGACGAACCCGGCGACCACGAAGCCGGGGGAGCGGTGGCTCTACTCGAACGACGGCTGGAAGGTCATCGGCGCGTGCCTCGAAGAGGTCACGGGCGAGCCGATCCACGAGCTGCTGCGCACGCGCGTGCTCGGGCCGCTTGGGATGCGCGACTCGGGCGGCGTGATCGACGACGCCACGTATCAGAACGTCGCGGTGGCCTACGAGCCGCTCTACACCGACCGGCCGGTGCAGCTGCGGCACCCGCTCGTTCCCGCGCACCGGATCATCAGTAACACCGCCGACGGCTCGATCATCTCCAACGTGCTGGACATGAGCGCGTACGCGCGGCTGTTCCTCGCGCGTGGCGACGTTCCCGGCCACGACGGGCAGCGGATGCTGAGCGAGGAGAGCTTCGAAGCGTGGATCGAGCAGCGCGTGCGCGACGACGAGAACGGCACGTACGGGTACGGGCTGTGGGCCGAGGAGTACGACGGCGCGCGGTGGATCGCGCACTCCGGCGGGATGGTCGGCTACACCGCGATGTTCGCCGTGTCGCCGTCCGACGGCCTGGGGTGCGTCGTCCTGCAGAACGGCTACGGGGCGGGGCTGCGCACCCTCGCGCGCGCCGCGTTCGCATGCGTGCGCGCGTGCCTCGCGGGCCAAGAGCTTCCGGAGCCCGTCGTTCCGCCGTCGGCGACGTCGATCCCGAAGGCCGCCGAGTACGTCGGTACCTACGCCGGCGAGGACGGCAGGGTGTTCGAGTTCTCGGCGGAGGGGAACGGGCTGCGACTGACCGCCGGGCCGGTGTCGGCGTTGCTCGAGCGGGACCCGCTTGGAGAGCCGACCGACGGGTTCCTCGTGCCGCACGACGCGCTCGATCGGTACGCGTTGGTGTTCGGCCGCGACGAGAGCGGTGCGGTGGTCGAGGCGTTCCACGGCGGTACCTGGTTCCGGGGCGAGCGCCACGCCGGCGCCGATCCGAAGGCTGTTCCCGAGGAATGGCTGCGCTGCACCGGGTTCTACCGCAGCAACGATCCGTGGGCGCCGACGCTTCGGGTGGTCGCGCGCAAGGGCGTGCTCGCGATCTCGTGGCCGAACGCAGCGAGCGACGACGCCGAGGACGAGGAGTTGTTGCCGCTCGACGACGGCTGGTTCGCCGCCGGTGCCGAGCGGGACCCGCGCAGGATCCGGTTCCTCGGCAACGGCGCGGGGGACAAAGCGATCGTCGCCGAGTTCAACGGCGGCTCGTGGTTCCGGTCGTTCGAGGACTGATTGCGACCTACATCGTCGTGTTGAGGGCGATCGCCAGGGCGACGAGCCACGTGCCGCCCGCGACACATCCGAAGATGGCCCATCGCCTGGCCGGCGACCCATCGACGTAGGCGAACAGGAACCAGCCGACGATCGCTCCAACGAGCGAGAGCAGGAAGAGGCCCCCGTTGTTGTCCAGCCTGTTCAACTGGTCGTCCTGCCTTCCGGCCATCGCCAGGACCACCCCGAGCGCGGCCAGCCCGGCGAACCAGACGCCGAACCCGATCAACAGGTGGAGCAGGGCCCACCCGGGTCGCCCTTGCCGCCACGCGGGCCGAGGATCGACGGAGCGGTCATCCGGTTGCGATGGTGGCCAGGACCCGAGCGACCTGTACGGGGGCGGTGGGAGTGGGGGAGGCGTGCTCATGCCGAGCAGCCTGCCACGCGGTGTGTTAGCCGTCGAGCGCGCGGAACGCGATGCAGGCGTTTTGCCCGCCGAACCCGAACGAGTTGGACAACGCGAGCGTCACGTTCAAGTCACGCGCTTCGTTCGGCGTGATGTCGAGGTCGCAGTCCGGATCCGGCGTTGCGTAGTGGATCGTAGGCGGGATCCGGCCCTTCGCGATCGCGAGCGCGCATGCGGCGCCTTCGACCGCGCCGGCGGCGCCGAGCATGTGTCCCGTCATCGACTTGGTCGATGAGACCGCGACGTCGTGCGCGTGGTCGCCCAGGACCGCCTTGATTGCCACGGTCTCCGACGCGTCGTTCAGCGGCGTCGACGTCCCGTGCGCGTTGATGTAGCTGACGTCGGCGGGCTGCGCACCGGCGTCCTGCAACGCCCAGCGCATCGCGAGCGTCGCGCCCGACCCCTTCGGGTCGGGCGCTGTGATGTGGTAGGCGTCGTCGGAGGCGCCGTATCCGGCGACCTCGCAGTACATCCGCGCGCCGCGCGCCGTCGCGTGTTCCTCCGATTCGAGGATCAGCGAAGCGCCGCCCTCAGAGAGCACGAAGCCGTTGCGGTTCGCATCGAACGGCCGCGACGCGGTCTCCGGGTCGGGGTTCTTCGTCAATGCGGTCATCTGTGCGAACGCGGCGACGGTCAACGGAACGGTGGCCGCCTCAGAGCCGCCGACGATGCACAGGTCGAGGTAGCCGTCACGGATCAAGCGCATGCCTTCGCCGAGCGCGTTGTTGGACGACGCACACGCCGACAGGGTCGCCATGTTGTGGCCCATCAGCCCGAACCGCATCGCGAGGTGCCCGGCGGCGGCGTTCGCCATCAGCATGGGGACC
This sequence comes from Actinomycetota bacterium, assembly GCA_036007245.1. Classification (GTDB taxonomy): domain Bacteria; phylum Actinomycetota; class UBA4738; order UBA4738; family HRBIN12; genus AC-51. The sequence continues at coordinate 24,255 of DASYOY010000028.1, forward strand.
ATGAACGGCGAGACCCGGTTCGGGCCCTTCTCCAGCAGCACCATGTGTTGCTGGATCAAGGTCTGGATCCCGCCGATCCCGCTCGCGAAGATCACGCCGCCTCGATCGGAGACGATCTCGGGATCGCCGGCGTCGGCCCACGCGAGCACCGCCGACGCGATCGCGTAATGCGTGAACGGGTCGGTGCGCCGGGCTTCCTTGGTGTCGAGGTAGGTGGCCGCGTCGAAGTCAGGCACCTCTCCGGCCACGCTCACCGGAAGGTCGCTCGCATCGAACCGGGTGATCGTGCGGACCCCGTTGCGGCCCGAGGTGAGTCCCGCCCAGAAGTCGTCGACCCCGGTGCCGACGGGGGTGATCGGCCCGATGCCGGTGATGACGACGCGGCGGCGGTCGCTCAGGTCAGCTCACCCCGAGCTTGGTCGCGACCATGTCGACGGCCGCGCCCACGGTCTTGATCTGCTCCATCTCGTCCTCGGGGATCTCGATGTCCCACTCCTCTTCGAGGGCGAGGACGGCCTCCACCAGGTCGAGCGAGTCGGCGTTGAGGTCCTCGGCGAAGCGCGCGTCGGGCACTACCTGGGCCTCGTCGACGGCGAGCTGCTCCGCGAGCACCTTGCGGACGCGGGTCTCGATCTCGGCGCGGTCGGTCATATCTCGGTTCCTCCTCTTGTGTCCTGGGCTTGTGTTGTCTGTTCGTGCAGGTCCGGGGTCCGTCAAGGGTAGCGGCCCGGCCGCCGCCGCGCCCGTTACGCGGTGAGGCCTCCGTCGATCGGGATCACGGCCCCGTTCACGTACGAGGCCTCCTCGGACATCAGGAAGCGCACCACGCTCGACACCTCCTCGGGCCGTGCGGCCCGTTGCAGGGGGGTTTGGTCGATGTAGACGGCTCGCGCCTCGTCGTCGAGGTGCGAGGTCATCTCGGTGTCGAGCAGGCCGGGGCAGATCGCGTTGACGGTCACGCCCTTGAGCGCAACCTCGCGCGCGAGCGACTTCGTCATGCCCACCAGCCCGGCCTTCGTCGCGGCGTACACGGTCTGGCCGGGGTTCCCGTGGAGCGCGACGGCGCTCGACACGTTGATGATGCGGCCCCACTTCTCGCGGAGCATGCCGCGAAGGGCCGCGCTCGCGCACAGGAACGCGCCGCGCAGGTTCACGTCCATCGTCTGTTGGTATACGTCCATCGGGTAGCGCAGCAGCAGGCCGTCCTTCGAGTAGCCCGCGTTATTCACGAGCCCCGTCACGTGGCCGGCCTCGTCAGTGACCTGACGGAACGCTTCGGTGATGCTCGCTTCGTCGGTGACGTCGAGGCTGATCGCGAGGCCCGGCGTGCCGGTCGCGGCGAGCGCTTCGATCGTCTCCTTCGCGTCTTGCTCGTTCGACCGGTAGCCGATCGCCACGGTCCACCCGGCTTCGGCGAGCGCGACGGCACACGCGCGTCCGATGCCGCGCGACCCCCCGGTGACGACCGCGACCTTCGAGGTCACGCGTCCGCTCCAGGCATGGTCCAGCGCATCGCCGTCGCGCCCCACGTGAGGCCGGCGCCGAACGAGGTGAACACGACGAGGTCGCCCTCGCGCATCCTGCCGGCGCGGTACGCGTGGTCCAGCGCGATCGGGATCGACGCGGCCGACGTGTTGCCGACCTCGGCGACGTCGATCACGGCCTTCTCCGGGGGGATGTGCAGCCGCTCCGCGACCGCGGCCATGATCCGCGCGTTCGCCTGGTGGGGGATGAGCAGGTCGACGTCGTCGGTGCTGTGCCCGTTCTTCTCCAGAACTTCGCGGCACGCGGCCGCCATCTCGGTGACGGCGCGCTTGAACACCTCGCGACCGTTCGGCATGAAGACCTTGTGCCGGCCGGCGGCGACCGTCTCCGCCGTTGGCGGCTCGAGCGAGCCGCCGCCCGGCATGATCAAGATCTCGGCGGCGGACCCGTCGGCGCCGAGCACGGTGCCCTCGATCCCCGGGTGGTCGGCCGCTTGCACGATCGCCGCTCCCGCGCCGTCGCCGAACAGCACGCACGTCTGCCGGTCGCTGAAGTTCAAGATCCGGCTGAAGATCTCGGCACCGATCAGCAGCACGGTGTCGGCCATACCGGCCTCGACGAAACCGGTCGCGGTGGCGAGCGCGTACGAGAAGCCCGCGCAGACCGCGTTCACGTCGAACGCCGGGCACGATAGGCCGAGCTTCTGTTGCACCCACACAGCGGTCGAGGGGAACGGGGTGTCGCCGGTCACGGTCGCGCAGACGATCAGGTCGACCTGCGCCGGCGAGACGCCGGCGGTCTCGAGCGCGCGGTTCGCCGCCTCGACCGCAAGATCGGAGGTCACGACGCCGTCCTCGGCGAAATGCCGGGCCTCGATGCCCGTGCGCTCGCGGATCCACGCGTCGTTGGTCTCAACCTTGTCCTCGAACCACGTGTTCGGAACGCGGTTGGGAGGTAGGACGGACCCGACGCCGGTGATGGTGGCGTGCCTGGTCACGGGCCTGAGGATATCGGACGGACCAGGCTCAGGCGACGACCGCGGCGGCGTCCTCGGGCGATGCGACCGCGATGCCGCTCAATGAGGGATCGATGCGTTTCAGCAGTTTGGTGAGCACATCGCCCGGTCCGGCCTCGACGAACCGCGTGGCGCCGGCGGCGGCGAGCGCACGCACGCCGTCCTCCCACCGCACGGGTGACACGACCTGCCGGCCGACGAGCTCACGCAACGTCGACGCGTCGGTGACGAGTTCGCCCGTGACGTTATCCGCGATCGGGAACACCGGATCGGACATATGGATGCGCGCGAGCATGTCGAGCACAGGCTGCACCGCCGGACGCATCAACTCCGAATGGAACGCGCCCGCGACCGGCAGTCGCACCGCGCGAACCTTCGCGTCCCTCGCCGCGGCCTCGAGCCGCCCGATCGCGGCGACCGATCCGCTCACCACCGACTGCACGGGGGAGTTGCGGTTCGCGACCACAAGCACGTCGCCGTCGCGGACCGTTGCGCACAGCTGCTCCGCCGCGTCGGCGTCGACGCCGAGCAAGGCCGCCATCGCGCCCGGCCGTTCCTCGCCCGCGCGTTGCATCGCGTCGCCGCGCACGACGACGAGTTCCAACGCATCGGCCAGCACCACCGCGTCCGCGGCGACCAACGCCGCGAACTCTCCGAGCGAATGACCAGCGACGCCGGTGACATCCGTGAGCCCCGATGCCTGCAGCACGCGGAACGCCGCCACGTCGCAGGCGAGCAACGCGGGCTGGACGAATCCGGTCGTCTTCAGGGCTTCCTCATCGTGGCAACCCTCGACGATCGAGCGCCCGAGGGCCTCGGATGCCGCATCGAGCACCGCCAGTCCCGCGGGATGGGTGGCCCAGCCGTCGGCCATCCCGATCGATTGAGAGCCCTGCCCCGGAAACAACACCGCGGTGGTCACGGCCCCGGAGCCTACCGTCGCCTGTGACGGTCGCGTCACGAACGCGCGCGCAGGTTGCCAGCCCCGATGCCTCTCCTGTTGAATGACCGGGTTCCCATGGCCGAACGGGTGCAGCGCGCTCCTTCCCCAACGTCCCGATCTTCCCAAGGGACGGAAGGGGTTCTCGGGTTCCTTGGCCGCGATATGGCGGTCGATCTCGGAACCGCGAACACGCTTGTCTACGTTCGGGGTCGCGGAGTGGTGCTCAACGAGCCCTCCGTGGTCGCGATCAACACCCTCACCGGTACGGTCCTCGCGGTGGGCGCCGAGGCCAAGCGGATGATCGGGCGGACGCCGAGCCACATCCAGGCCGTGCGCCCGTTGAAGGACGGCGTGATCGCCGACTTCGACGTCACCGAGAAGATGCTCCGGTACTTCATCCAGCGTGTGCACAAGCGGCGGCTGCTCGCGAAGCCGCGCGTCGTCGTGTGCGTACCGAGCGGCATCACCGGCGTCGAGCAGCGCGCCGTCGAGGAAGCGACGATCGCGGCCGGCAGCCGCCGGGCCTACATCATCGAAGAGCCGATGGCCGCCGCGATCGGCGCCGGGCTCCCGATCCACGAGCCCACCGGCAACATGGTCGTCGACATCGGCGGCGGCACGACCGAGGTAGCAGTGATCTCGCTCGGCGGGATCGTCACGTCGACGTCGATCCGCATCGGTGGCGACGAGCTCGACGAGTCGATCATCCAACACGTCAAGAAGGAGTACTCGCTGTTGCTCGGCGAGCGGACGGCGGAGGCGATCAAGCTCGCGATCGCATCGGTGTTCCCGATGCCCGAGGAGCTGGTCGCCGAGATCAAGGGCCGCGACCTCGTCACCGGCCTGCCGAAGACGATCACGATCAGCGCCGAGGAAGTGCGGCGCGCGATCGAAGAGCCGGTGAACGCGATCATCGACGCGATCAAGACGACCCTGGACCGGACGCCCCCCGAGCTCGCGGCAGACATCATGGACCGCGGGATCGTCCTGACCGGCGGTGGAGCGCTGCTTCGCGGGCTGGACAAGCGCCTGCGCCATGAGACGGGCATGGCCGTGCGCATCTCCGACACACCGCTGCAGGCGGTCGTGCTCGGCTCCGGGAAGTGCCTCGAGGAGTTCGAGGTCCTCCAGCGCGTCTTGGTGAGCTCGAGCCAGCGGCGGTAGGCGCGTGGCGGCGCGCTCGGGACCCAGGAACACCCGCCTGTTGGTCGT
>DASYOY010000029.1:0-2170 GCA_036007245.1 Actinomycetota bacterium
AGGACGTGGACGCCGACGCGCACGCGACGCCGAGCGCGGCGACCAACGAAACGAGAAGAACCAAGCTCCTCTGGGAGCGGAACCGGTGCATCTGGACTCCTTCCCGACCGAACGCGCGGTCGTCGGATCAGAGCCCCAGGCAGGTTTCCTGACTCCCGGATCGACGCTCCCCCGGCCTTCCCAGGATCGCCGCCGCGCCGGCCTGAAGGCTGCGCGACGTGCGGATCCCAGTGGTCGTGTCGGGTTCGCTCCCCGGTCACAGTGGCGCGACCGTGCCGGATTTGCACCGGCTTCCCTACGAGCCCGTACGGACGGGCTCGCCCGGACGGCGGACAGACCGTCCGGTCACCACGGGGCTACCTTCGTTGCACGCGCATCGTGGCACACCGGCGACGGGGCCGCCAAACCGAGCCGTGACCCTCCCGCCGATGCTGGGGCGCAACCCTGTCGGCTCACAGCTGGTTCCCAGGTTCGGGTGTTCGACTTGCCGCACACGGCCGGGAGGGGCCCGGTCGAGGAGGTCAGCATGAACCCGAACTCGCCGTTCCCCCCGGGCCAGGGTCCACAGGGCATGCCCGTGTGGGGTCCGTACGTCCATCACGACACCTGGTGGCAGAGCGGGTTCCACCTGCTGCCCCTCCTGCTGTTCGCGATCTTCATCGGCGTCTTGGTCTGGGGCGTGCTGCGGCTGTCGTCGCAGGGCGCCTTCGCCCGCGCCGGAGCGGCGGGCCCGATGCCGCCGGCCGGTCCCCCGGCCCGCGACCAGGCTCTGGAAGAGCTCCGGGTCCGTTACGCTCGCGGCGAGCTCGACCGAGGCGATTTCCTCGAGCGGAGCGCCGATCTGGGCGGGCCGCCGATCCCCACCGCGACCCTCCCCGAGCAGCCGCCCACCGAGGAACAGGGGTGAGCATGACCGGAACCACGATGGCACCCGAACCGGGCGCACCCGCGCCCGGTTCTGCCGTCGCGCGCGTGCTGGTCGTCGACGACGAGCCGGCGATCGCCGACCTCGTGTCGACGACCCTGCGCTACGAAGGCTTCGAGACCTCCACCGCCGGAGACGGGCGCGCGGCGCTCGAGGCGGTCGAGGCGTTCCGTCCAGACCTCTTGGTGCTCGACGTGATGCTGCCCGATCTCGACGGGTTCGAGGTCCAGCGCAAGCTGATCGACCGCGGACTGCGCGTGCCGGTGCTGTTCCTCACCGCGCGCGACGCGACCGAGGACAAGGTTCGGGGCCTCCGCGTCGGCGCCGATGACTACGTCACCAAGCCGTTCAGTCTCGAGGAGCTGGTGGCGCGGATCCGCGCGATCCTTCGCCGGACCCAAGGCAGCAACGAGCAGGAGCGGCTCGTGCTCGACGACCTGGAGATGGACGAGACCGCGCACGAGGTGTTCCGCGCGGGCACGCCGATCGAGTTCACGCCGACGGAGTTCGCCCTGCTCCGCTACTTCTTGTTGAACCCGCGCCGCGTGCTGTCGAAGGAGCAGATCCTCGACCACGTGTGGCACTACGACTTCGGCGGCGACGCCTCGATCGTCGAGACCTACGTGTCGTACCTGCGACGCAAGCTCGGCGAGCCGCGGCTGCTCCACACCGTGCGCGGCGTCGGCTACGTGCTCCGCCCGCCGAAAGCGTCGTGACATGTCGCTGCGGGCGCGGCTCCTGATCGTCACGGTCGGGCTGGTCACGCTCGGCCTGCTGATCGCCGACGTCGTCACCTACCGCGCGCTCGCCTCGTCGCTGTTGGAGCGCGTCGACGAGCAGCTCGCGCAGGTGACGCAAGCCGCGGTCCAAACGTTCGGCTCACCGCCGGATGGATTCCCCATGCCGGACGGACCACCGCCGGGCACGGGCTACGGTCCGCCACCGGGCAGCTACGCAGCGGTCCTCGACGGTTCGGGCACCGTCGTTGCGCATCGTTCGTTCGACTACCAGACGGGACAGGAGGAACAAGCGCCGATCCCGCAACTCCCCGCGGGTCTGCCGGGCTCAACGAGCGGGGGCACGGGAACGACGACGTTCACCGCCACCTCGCAAGACGGAGACACACGCTTCCGGGTGCAGGCGATCGAACTGCGACCGAGCGCGGGCACGCTGGTGGTCGCTGTGCCGCTCACCGAGATGCGCGAAACGTTGGGGCGGCTCCTTGCGATCGAAGCGTTGGTGACC
>DASYOY010000030.1:0-8083 GCA_036007245.1 Actinomycetota bacterium
GACGAACTCCGCGGCGGTGCGCGGTCGCATCCGCGCCGCGAGCGGCTGGTCGCTCACGGCGGCAGGCTACTCGCCGTAGCGGACGACGCGGGTGGGCCGGACGCGCCACCGGACGCGTTGCTGTCCCTCGACCGGGGTCCAGGCCTCACCGTCGTAGGCACGCGCCAGCGAGTCGATGTGTGCGTCGGCGTCGGGGCCGAGCTCGCGCTCCTCGACGACGCCCTCGACCGAGATCCACCGGTACGCGTCCGCACCGCGCTGGACCGCGATGGCGACCTTCGGGTTCGCGATCACGTTGCGGTCTTTCCGGCGCCCGACCGCGGTGTTCACGAGCACATGGGTGTCGTCGGCATCGACCCACGTGATCGAGGCTTGCGGTGACCCGTCCGGGTTGAGGGTGATGATCCACGCGTAGTTCGGGGCGTGCAGCAGCTCGCGATCCTCGGGCGTCAGCTCGGCACTCATCCCTCGTCCTCCTCGGGCTCCTCGTCCGGGACGATCACGGCGATCCCCAGCTCGGCGAGCTGGGCCTCGTCGGCGCGCGCAGGCGCCCCGGTCATCGGGTCGAGCCCGGACTGCGCCTTCGGGAACGCGGTGACGTCCCGCAGAGAGTCCTTGCCCGCCAGCACCATGATCAACCGGTCCAGGCCCATCGCCACGCCGCCGTGCGGTGGTGCCCCGTACTTGAAGGCCTTCAGCATGTGCCCGAACTTCTCTTCCTGCTCCTCGGGCGAGAGGTCGAGCACATCGAACACCGCCTGCTGGACCGCGGGCGCGTGGATCCGGATCGAGCCACCGCCGATCTCGAAGCCGTTGAGGATCAGGTCGTAGGCGCGCGCCTTCGCGGTCTCGGGGTTGAGGTCGTCGGTGAGCGGCGCGGTGAACGGGTGGTGCTGCGCGACCCACTTGTGCTCCTCGTCGCTCCATTCGAACAGGGGCGGCTCCAGGTACCAGCAGAACTCCCAGCGCCCCTCGGGGATCATGTCGAGCCGCACCGCGAGCTCCCGGCGCAGCCCGTCGAGCGCGACGTGCACGCGGTCGGGCCGATCGGCGACGATACAGATCAGGTCGCCCGGCGACGCACCGGTGCGGGCGAGCACCTCGCGCACCTCGTCCTCGCGGAGGAACTTCTCGACAGGCGAGCGGATGCCGCCGTCCTCGACCACGATCCACACGAGCCCCGCGGCGCCCCGGCCCTTCGCGTCCTCGACCAGCTTGTCGAGCTCCTTGCGGCTGAACGATCCACCACCAGGCGCGCAGAGCGCCTTGATCGAACCGCCGTCCGCCGCGACCCTCGCGAACGCGTTGAATCCCGACCCGGAGAAGAGGTCAACCAGGTTGACCAGTTCCATGCCGTATCGGAGGTCGGCCTTGTCGGAGCCGAAGCGGTCGACCATCTCGTCGAACGCCATACGCTGGAACGGCATCGTCACCTCGACGCCCTGGGTCTCCGCGATGATCCGCGCGTAGAGCGGCTCGATCACCGCGATGATGTCTTCTTCATCGACGAAGGCCATCTCGATGTCGAGCTGCGTGAACTCGAAGCCGCGGTCGGCACGCGTCGCCTCGTCGCGGAGGCACTTCACGATCTGGTAGTAGCGGTCCTGCCCGCCGACCATCAGCAGCTGTTTCAGCTGTTGCGGCGACTGCGGCAGCGCGAAGAACGTCCCGGGCCGCACCCGTGCCGGCACGAGGAAGTCGCGCGCGCCCTCGGGGGTCGCCCGGCCAAGCAGCGGCGTCTCGACGTCGACGAACCCGAGCGCGTCGAGGTGCTCGTGCATCAGGCGCGTCACGTGGTGCCGCAAGCGGAGCACGTTCGTCATCTCGGGCCGGCGGAGGTCCAAGTAGCGGTACTCCAACCGGAGGTGCTCCTCCGCCTCCACCCGATCCTCGATCAGGAACGGCGGCGTCTCCGCGCGCGACACGATCTCGAGGCCGGTCGCCGCAACCTCGATCTCGCCGGTCGCCAGGGCTGGGTTCACCATGCCGTCCGGACGCTCCCGAACCGTTCCGGTGACCCGCACGACCCATTCCGCCCGCAGGTCCTGGGCGGTCCCGTGCGCCTCGGCCGCCTCCTCCGGATGGAACACCACTTGGACGGCGCCCTCGCGGTCGCGCAGGTCGATGAAGGTGACGCCGCCGTGATCGCGGCGCCGGGCCACCCAACCGCAGAGGGTCACCTCGGTGCCGGCGTCGGCGGCGCGGAGCTCACCGCACGCGTGCGTACGCATCGCCGTCGCGAACAAGGACCGATCGCTCACGCGTGCTCTCCGGCAACGTGGGCAGCGACCTCGGAGACGGCCACGGTTTCCTGGACGCCGTCGGTGAGCCTCCGGAGCGAAACCGTGCCGGCGGCGAGCTCGTCCGCACCGATGATCGCGGCGAAGCGGGCCTCGCCCTTGTCGGCCATCTTGAGCTGCGCCTTCATCGGGCGTTCCTCGTAGGCCGTGTCCGCGGAGACGCCCGCACGCCGGAGATCGGCAACGAGCGTCGACCCTGCGGCGCGCGCCTCGTCCCCGAGCGCGACGACGAAAACGGCGAGCGGAGGCTCGGCCGGCGGCGCGACGCCCTCGTCGGCCAGCGCGAGCAGAACCCGCTCGAGGCCCATCCCAAAGCCGACGCCCGGCACGCGCGGGCCCCCGAGGGCTTCGGCGAGCCCGTCGTACCGCCCGCCGGCGAACAGCGTCGACTGTTGCTGGTTGCCTCCTTCTTGGAGGGCATCGGACACGAACTCGAACGCCGTGCGCGTGTAGTAGTCGAGGCCGCGCACAAGTGTTGGCATGAGCACCGTCTCGATGCCCGCCGCTGCCAGCCCGTCGCGGACGGCGTCGAAGGCGGCTCGGCAGTCGTCGCAGAGGTGGTCGATCATCGCCGGTGCACCCGCTGCGACCCTCCGACATGCCTCGTCCTTGCAGTCGAGCACCCGCAGCGGGTTTTCCTCGAACCGGTCCTTGTGCTCGTCGCGCAGCTCGTCGCGGTGCGCACGCAGGTAGTCGACCAGCATCCCGCGGTACGCGGGGCGACACGTTTCGTCGCCGAGCGAGTTGACCTCGACGTGATAGCGCATCATGCCGAGCGACCGCAGGAGCGCATCGCCAACCGCCATGACCTCGACGTCCGCGCCGGGCGCGTCGGTCCCGAGGATCTCGACGCCGAATTGGCGGTGTTCCCGATACCGGCCCGCCTGCGGCCGGCTATACCGGTACATCCGGGTCAGGTAGTACGCCTTGAACGGGACGCCGAGGCGTTGCTGGTCCCCGAGATACGCCCGGACCACCGGCGCCGTGCCTTCGGGACGAAGCGTCAGCGAACGATCACCCCGGTCGGTGAACGTATACATCTCCTTGCTGACGATGTCGCTCGTCGAGCCTGACGTGCGAGCGAACACCTCGGTCGCCTCGAAGCCCGGCGTCTCGACGTAGCGGAATCCGTGCACGCGCGCGATCTCGGCGGCGCGGTCGTAGAGCGCGCGCATCACACCGCCGTCGGGCGGCAACAGGTCGCGCGTACCCCGGCTCGGAGCGAAGTCGCTCATCCCGCCTCCCGCAGGAACGGGTTGGAGGCGCGCTCCGTGCCGACGGTCGTCTCGGCGCCGTGGCCGGGCAGCACCCGTGTGGCGTCGGGCAGCGTCAAGAACCGGATCAGCGATCGCCGCATCGCGGCCGGGTCCGAGTTCGCGAAGTCCGAGCGGCCGATCGTGCCCGCGAACACCAGGTCACCGGACAGCACGACGACCGCGTCCTCGATCCGGAAGCACGAGGACCCCGGCGTGTGGCCGGGTGTGTGCAGAACCTCGAGCGAGAGGCCCGCGAACCGAAGAAGGTCGCCGTCGACGAAGGTCCGCAGGTCACCGACCGGATCCAGCTCTGCCGCGCTTCCGCCTCCCCAGGCGGGGTAGTCCGTGAACGCCGGCATATCGTCGGGGTGCACGTAGACCGGCACGTCCGCGGCGAACGTGCCCGCCGCGCCAGCGTGATCGACGTGCGCGTGGGTCAGAAGCACAGCCGCAGGCCGCTTCCCTGCCGCATCGAGCATCGCGTGCACGGCGTCGGGCTCGAACCCAGGATCGACCACGATCGCCTCGTCCCCGCCCTCGGCGGACAGCAGCCAGCAGTTGGTGCCGTACGGGTTGCGGTCGAAGACGTCCAGGTACATGAGGCGGTCATGCTACCGGAGGGGCACGTGGCGCCCGCTACGGGGCGCGGGTGTCGAACAGCACCGTGAACGGACCGTCGTTGAGCAGGTCCACCGCCATCTCCGCGCCGAACACACCGCGGCCGACGCGGACGCCTGCCGCCTCGAGCTGCGTGGCCAGGTGCTCAACCAGCTCAGCCGCCCGGCCGGGCTCGGCCGCGCCGAGGAACGACGGTCGCCGGCCCTTGCGCGTGTCGGCGAACAGCGTGAACTGCGACACCACGAGCGCCTCCCCGCCAACCGACGCGAGATCCTCGTTCGTCTTCCCATCCGCGTCGCGGAAGCTCCGCAGGCCGACGATCTTGGTCGCCAGCTGCTCCGCGTCGGCCTCGGCGTCCTCGTGCCCGACCCCCACGAGCAGCAGATAGCCCAGGCCGATCGAGGACACCTCGGCGCCATCGACCGCCACCGACGCGCGGCGGACGCGCTGCAACACCACCCGCACTAGCTGGGGACCACCCGGTACGCGTCGTAGACGCCGTCGATCCGCTTGACCGCAGCGAGGATGGACGACAGGTGCGTGATATCGGCGAGCTCGAAGGCGAACCGCAGGCGCGTGATGCGGTCGCGCCCGGTCGAGGAGTTGGCCGACAGGATGTTCACGTGCTGGTCGGACAGCACCGTGGCGATGTCCGATAGGAGCCGCGTCCGGTCGAGCGCTTCGACCTGGATCGCCACCACGAACGAGGTCGGCTTGCCGCCCGACCACGACACCTCGATCATGCGCTCGGGCTCGCGGCGAAGCGTCTTCACGTTGGGGCAGTCGGCGCGGTGGACGCTCACACCCTGTCCACGCGTCACGAAGCCCACGATGCCGTCGCCGGGTACCGGGGTGCAGCACCGGCCGAGCCGGACCCACACGTCCGGCAGCCCCTTGACCATGACCCCCTGGGCGACGTGGTCGGGCCGCGCGATCTTGACCGGCCGCGCGAGCGGCACGTCGTCGGTGGCGTCCTCGTCGCTCGTGCCGGAGATCAAGCGCGAGAGGCGCGCCACGATCGATTGCGGCGAGACATGTCCCTCGCCGACCGCGACGTACAGCGCGTCAAGGTCCGGGTACTTCAGGTCGGCCGTGATCTGTTCCATCACGTCCTCGGTCGCGAGCCGCTTGAACGGCAGGTTCTGTTTCCGCATCTGGCGCTGCAGCAGATCGCGACCCTGATCGAGCGCGTCTTCACGGCGCCCGCGTGCGAACCACTGCCGGATCTTGTTCCGGGCGCGTGGGGTCTGGACGAACTGCAGCCAGTCCTGGCTCGGCCCCTCCCCCTGCGCCTTCGACGTCAAGATCTCGACCGAGTCGCCCGTGCGGAGCTCGTAGTCCAGCGGGACGAGCTTGCCGTTCACCTTGGCGCCGATCGTCCGATGGCCGACCTCCGTGTGGATCGTGTACGCGAAGTCGACCGGCGTCGCGCCTTGCGGCAGGTTCGTGACGTCGCCCTTCGGGGTGAACACGAAGACGCGGCCGCCGGACAGGTCGATCCGCAGCCCCTCCATGAACTCGCGAGGGTCGGCCATGTCCTTCAGCCACTCCATCATCTGGCCGAGCCAGGCGAGGTCCGCGTCTTCCTTCTGCTTGCCCTCCTTGTAGCGCCAGTGCGCCGCGATGCCGTACTGCGCGGTGCGGTGCATGTCGCGGGTGCGGATCTGGATCTCGAGCGGGCGGCCCTCGGGGCCGACCACCGTCGTGTGCAGCGACTGGTACATGTTCGCCTTGGGCATCGCGACGTAGTCCTTGAAGCGGCCGGGGACGGGCTTCCACAAGGCGTGCACCGCACCGAGCGCCGCGTAGCAGTCCTTCATCGACTCGACCTGGATCCGGATCCCGACCAGGTCGTAGATCTCCTCGAAGTCCTTGCCGCGGATCACCATCTTCTCGTAGATCGAATAGAGGTGCTTCGGGCGGCCGTCGACGTCTGCCTTGATGCCGAGCTCCTTGAGCTTCTGGCGAAGCGTCTCGGTGAGGTCCTTGATCCGGCGGGTGCGCTCGTCACGGCGCGTCTCGACGAGCTGCGCGATCTCCTTGTACGGACCGGGGTGGAGCGTCTTGAACGCGAGGTCCTCGAGCTCCCACTTGACCTCTTGCACACCGAGACGGTTCGCGAGCGGCGCGTAGATCTCGAGGGTCTCCGTCGCGACGCGGCGCTGCTTGGCCGGCGCGAGCGCGCTCAGCGTCCGCATGTTGTGCAGCCGGTCGGCGAGCTTGATCAACAGCACGCGGATGTCGCCGGCCATCGCGACGATCATCTTGCGGACGTTCTCGGCCTGCGCCAGCTCGCGGGTCTGGAACTGGAGCTTGTCGAGCTTCGTGAGCCCGTCGACGATCTCGGCGACGTCCTCGCCGAACTCGGCCTGGATCGTTTCGAGCGACACCGTGGTGTCCTCGACGGTGTCGTGCAGCAGCCCGGCCTCGAGCGTCGTCGTGTCGAGACGCAGGTCGGCGAGGATCTGCGCGACCGCCAGCGGATGCTCGATGAACGGCTCCCCCGATAGGCGGCGCTGCCCCGCGTGGGCCGCCTCGGCGGTTTGATACGCGGACTCGAGGGCCTTCAGGTCGCCCTTCGGGTTGTAGGAGCGCACCTTCCGCTGAAGGGCGTCGAACCCGGTGGGCTCGGAATCGGAGCGGCGACGGCGTGGCAACGGGAGCCTGCCGCCGCGCCGGGCGGGGGGCTGAGTGGTGCCAACGGTCACGTCATCGCGGGTATCCACGCTTGTGAGCCAGTGTACGGCCGACCTGCGGCGCTCCCGCGATCAGTAGTGGATCAACGTGAAGAGGTCGTAACCCTGGAGCTTGTCGCGACCCTTGAGGAAATCGAGCTCGATCAAGGTCGCGATGCCGCAGACCTTGCCGCCGACCCGCTCGACCAAGCTGGCCGCCGCCTTCGCCGTACCACCGGTCGCGAGCACGTCGTCCACGACCAGCACCCGCTCCCCCGCCTGCACGGCGTCCGTATGGATCTCGAGCGAGGCCGTGCCGTACTCGAGCGCGTAGGACTCCTCGAACGTCTCGTGGGGCAGCTTTCCCTTCTTGCGCACGGGGATGATGCCTGCGCCGAAGTGGTACGCGACCGGCGCACCGAGGATGAACCCGCGCGCTTCGATCCCGACCACCTTGTCGACGTTGCCACGGCCGAAGTGCACGACGATCAGGTCGATGATGGTCGAGAACGCGATCGGGTCGGCCAGCACCGGCGTGATGTCTTTGAAGACGATGCCCGGCTCGGGGAAGTCGGGGACGTCGCGGATCAACGCTTCGATCTGCTCGATCTGCACGGCTACCTCCGCTTACGCTTCTTCGGCTGGCCCTTCTTGTTCCGGGGCTTCGGCTTGGGTCGCGGCCGGGACGCCATCGCCGCGGTCGCGCCGGTCGCCGCAGCGTCATCGGCCGCGGCGATCGCCGGCTGCGCGGCGGGCGGGCGCACAGCGCCACGGGCCGGCTGCGCGACCTTGCCGCGGTTCACCTGGCGCTCGTGGATGATCGTGAGGACCGGCGCGGCGATGAAGATCGAAGAGTACGCACCGATCGCCACGCCGACGAACATCGCGAAGGCGAAGTCCTTCAGCGTCTGTCCACCGAACAGCAGCAGCGACAGGATCGGCAGGAGCACGACGAGCGATGTGTTCACCGACCGCATCACGGTCTGGTTCAGCGACATGTCGACGACGCCGACGTAACCGAGCCTCGCCGTGAGCGCCGCCGACTCGGTGTTCTCCTTGATCTTGTCGTAGATGACCACGGTGTCGTAGAGCGAGAAACCTAAGATCGTGAGGATCGCGATCACGGTCTCAGGCGTGACCTCCCGGCCGACCAGCGCGTAGATGCCGGCCGTGATCAAGACGTCGTGGACCAGAGCGATCATCGCGCCGGCCGCCATCGACCACTCGAACCGCC
>DASYOY010000031.1:0-14274 GCA_036007245.1 Actinomycetota bacterium
ACGCCGTGCGTATACTCCCCGGCGTTCTCGCACCGTCCCTCGACACCGAAGGAGATCGTTCATGGCGCTTCCGACGCTTACCCCGGAGCAGCGTGCCGACGCACTGAAGAAGGCGGCAGCCGCGCGCAAGAAGCGCGCAGAAGTCAAGGGGGAGCTCAAGTCCGGCAAGCGCACGCTGGCCGATCTGCTCAAGAAGGCCGACAAGGACGACACCCTCGGCAAGATGAAGGTCTCGACGGTGCTCGAGTCGCTGCCCGGTGTCGGCAAGGTGCGCGCGCAGAAGATCATGGAGGAGCTCGACATCTCCGCGACGCGTCGGATCCGCGGATTGGGCAGCAAGCAGCGCGAGCTGTTGCTCACGAAGTTCGGCAAGAAGTAGCGAGGCGCGCGTGCATCGAGGCACGCTGATCGTCCTCGCGGGCCCCTCCGGGGTCGGGAAGGGAAGCGTCGTTGAGCGCCTCCGTTCCCGAGATCCGGAGGGGCTCGCGCTTTCCATCTCCGCGACGACACGCCCGATGCGGCCGGGGGAAGCCGACGGCGTCGACTACCAGTTCGTCGACGACGTCGGGTTCGACCGCATGGTGGAGCGCGACGAGCTGCTCGAGTGGGCGGAGGTCTACCGAGGCCGCCGGTACGGCACGCCGCGTCCGTTCGTCGAGCGGACCTTGGGCGAGGGCATCGACGTGATCCTCGAGATCGACGTCCAGGGAGCGGCGCTCGTCCGGGCCCAAGCCCCCGATGCGGTCTTGATCCTGCTCACGCCGCCGTCGATGGAGGCCCTCGAGGCGCGCCTGCGGGGCCGGGCTACGGAGGACGAGGCCAGCATCGCCGAACGGATGGCGGAAGCCGTCCACGAGCTGGAGCAGGGGGACTGGTTCGATCACGTGGTCGTGAATGACGAGGTGGGGCGGGCCGCCGACGAGGTCGCTGCTATCATCGAACGGTCACGCACCCGCTGACCTGCGGTTCCCCAGCGACAGGAGTGCATCCCGATGATCGAACCCAAGATCGACGACCTGCTTGCCGCCGTCGACTCCAAATACACGCTCGTGATCGTTGCCGCGAAACGGGCGCGCGAGATCAACTCGTATTACAGCCAGCTCGGCGAGGGCCGCGGCGAGTTCGTGCCGCCGCTCGTCGAGACCGGCTTGCGGAACAAGCCGCTGTCGATCGCCCTCGAGGAGATCGCCGAGGGCAAGATCTCCTACGAGCGCCCCGAGGATATCGTCGAGGTCGACTGACGTGACGGGCCTGGCCGGCCGTCGCGTGTTGCTCGGTGTCTGCGGCGGGATCGCCGCGTACAAGGCCGCCTACCTCGCCCGTGCGCTCCGCGCCGACGGCGCGGACGTCACCGCCGTCCTCACCGCCTCGGCCACCCGCTTCGTCGGTGTCGAGACGTTCGCCGGTCTGACCGGCAACCCCGTCCATCCGTCGCTCTGGGACGCAGGTGGAACCGTCGTCCACGTCGACCTGGCGCACGCCGCCGACGTACTGGTGATCGCGCCGTCGACCGCCAACATGCTCGCCAAGCTCGCACACGGGCTGGCCGACGATCTGTTGAGCGCCGCCGCCCTCGAGTTCCGTGGACCGGTGGTCGTCGCGCCCGCGATGCATACCGGCATGTGGTCCAGCCCCGCGACCCAGGCCAACGTCGCAACGCTCGCCGCGCGCGGCGTTCGGTTCGTCGGACCCGTCGACGGCGTGCTCGCGCACGGGGACGAGGGCGCAGGCCGCTTCGCAGAGCCGGACGACATCGTCGAGGTCGTGCGCGCAATGGCCGCCGACCTTCCCGCCACCGCGGCGCCGCTCGCCGGACGTCGCGTCGTGATCACCGCCGGCCCGACGCACGAGCCGATCGACCCCGTGCGATTCGTGGGCAATCGCTCCTCCGGCAAGATGGGTGTGGCGATCGCTACCGAGGCCCTCGCGCGCGGCGCCTCGGTCGTGCTCGTGCTCGGCCCGGGCACCGTGTCGCCGCCCGCCGGCGTCGACGTGATCCGTGTCGAGACGGCCGAGGAGATGCGGACCGCCGTGCTCGCGCATGCAGACGCCGACGCGTTCGTGATGGCCGCCGCCGTTGCCGACTTCCGTCCGAAGGTGGCCGCGGATCGGAAGCTGAAGAAGGACCAGGGCGTCCCGGATCTGGTGTTCGAGCCGACGCCCGACATCCTGCGTGAGATCGCCGCCGCTCGACGTCCGGGGCAGGTGATCGTCGGGTTCGCCGCGGAAACGGATGACGTCGAGGCCGCCGGACGGGCCAAGCTCGCCGATAAGCAACTGGACCTGCTCGTCGCGAACGCGGTCGGTCGTCCGGCGACCGGGTTCGGAGCCGACACGAACGACGCGGCGATCCTGCGTGCGAGCGGCGACGACACGCCCTTGCGTACCTGGACGAAGACCGAGCTCGCGGGGGCTCTCTGGGACCGCGTTGCCGCCCTGTGGAACGACCGCCCGTAGCGTCGTGGCGGGTGTCCTCGGGCACCGGTAGACTCGGCCGAGTCATGAGCACGGGCTACCTCTTCTCGTCCGAATCCGTCACCGAAGGCCACCCAGACAAGCTCGCGGACCAGATCAGCGACGCGGTCCTGGACGCGATGCTGGAACAAGACACGCAGAGTCGTGTCGCGTGCGAAACGCTCGTCACGACCGGTGTCGTGTTCGTTT
The DNA here is from genome assembly GCA_036007245.1 of Actinomycetota bacterium. Classification (GTDB taxonomy): domain Bacteria; phylum Actinomycetota; class UBA4738; order UBA4738; family HRBIN12; genus AC-51. The sequence continues at coordinate 2,665 of DASYOY010000031.1, forward strand.
CCGGCGAGATCACGCTCGCGAAGGGGTGGGTCGATATCCCGTCGGTCGTGCGCCGCACGATCACCGAGGTTGGCTACACCGACGCGAAGTTCGGGCTCGATGGCGAGACCTGCGGCGTGGTGACGGCGATCCAGGAGCAGTCGGCTGACATCGCGATCGGCGTGGACCACGCGCTGGAGGAACGGCAGGACCACTCGGGCGACGACCTCGACCATCAGGGCGCGGGTGACCAGGGCATGATGTTCGGCTACGCCTGTCGTGACACCGACGAGTTGATGCCGATGCCGATCGCGATGGCTCATCGCCTGTCCAGGCGACTCTCCGACGTCCGCAAAGCGGGCGTCGTTCCGTATCTGCGTCCCGACGGCAAGAGCCAAGTGTCGATCGAGTACGTCGACGGTAAGCCGGTCCGCGTCGACACCGTGCTGATCTCCGCGCAGCATCGCGAGGAGGTCGACGTCGAGACGTTGCTCCGGCCCGACGTCGAGGCCGAGGTGATCGACCCGGTGCTCCGCGAGTTCCCGGAGCTGTCGACCGATGGCGTGCGCGTGTTGGTCAACCCGACCGGCCGCTTCGAGATCGGCGGCCCCAAGGCCGACACGGGCCTCACCGGCCGCAAGATCATCGTCGACACGTACGGCGGCATGGCACCGCACGGCGGCGGCGCGTTCTCGGGCAAGGACCCGACGAAGGTCGACCGGTCGGCCGCCTACATGGCGCGATACGTGGCGAAGAACGTCGTCGCCGCCGGCCTCGCCGAGCGGTGCCAGTTGCAGGTCGCGTACGCGATCGGCACGGCGCACCCGGTCTCGCTGATGATCGAGACGTTCGGCACGGCGACCGTCGATCCCGAGCACGTCGAGAAGGCCGTGTGGGAGATCTTCGATTTCCGGCCGGCGGCGATCATCCGCGACCTCGATCTGCGGCGGCCGATCTACGCCGAGACGGCGGCCTACGGCCACTTCGGCCGCAAGGAGTTCCCGTGGGAGGCCACCGATCGCGTCGACGCGCTCCGCAGCGCCGTCGGCGCCTGAGGTCCTCGCCGGGCCGGTCGCGGTCTGCATCGACCGGCCGCTGCTCGCGCTCGACAAGCCGTTCACCTACGACCTGCCCGCCGATCTCGAGGCGGGCGTCGGCTCGTACGTGCGCTTCCGCTTCCACGGCAAGCTGACGAAGGGCTGGATCCTCGGCATGACCGATGACCTGCCCGCGCGCACCCTCCCCGTGATGCGCGCGGTCTCACCGATCCGCTTCTTCGATACCGAGTTGCTCGAGCTCGCCCGGTGGATCTCGATGCGGTACGTCACGCCGTTGGCGGAGGTGCTCGGCGCTTTGTCGCCCCCGCGCGTGGCCTCGGAAGAGGGGAAGCCATCCCCGACCATCGCACCCCGGACGGTTGCCGCCGATCCTGCAGGCGACGCGATGATCTGGCGCGGCTACGCCAACGGCCCGCGAGTGGCCGAGGCGATCGGGTCCGGCTGCGACGGCGCGTTCGTCGTTCGGCCGGCGCCCGAGGACGAACAGGCACTCGCGGTCGAGGCGGTGCGCACGTGCCTGGCCGGCGGACGGAGCGCGATCGTGATCGTGCCTGAGGCGTCCCCGCGGCCGGCGACGGTGACCGCGCTCGAGCGGGCGTTCGGCGAGCGCCTCGTGGTGTTCGCCGGCGGCGACCAGCGCACCCGGTACCGGACGTGGCTCCGCATCCACGCCGGCACGGCCGATGTCGTGGTCGGCACCAGGCCGGCGGTGTTCGCACCGGTGCCATCGCTCGGGTTGATCTGGGTGGCACGCGAGTCGCATCCCGCGCACCGCGAGGAGCGTGCGCCGTACCACCACGTCCGCGACGTCGCGCTGCGCAGAGCGGCGATCGGCGGCTCCGTTGCGGTGCTGGCCGCCGCGTGTCCATCGACCGAGGCCGCATCGCTCGGTCTGGCGACCGTCGCGCCCACGAGCAAACGCTGGCCGAAGGTGGAGGTCGTCCGGCCCGGTCCGGAGGGCCGCGCGCCACGACTGGTTCGCGCGCTCGGCGAGGTGCGGCGGGCCTTCGTCTTCTCGCCGCTCCCCGGTGCCGGCGTGGCGCAGGTCTGCCGGACGTGTGGCGCGGCGGCGGCGTGTGCGGTCTGCGGGGGCATGCTGCGCGCTTCGGAGGGAGAGATCCGATGCGTCGTCTGCGAAGCGCCCGGACGATGCGCCGCCTGCGGCGGGACCACGTTCGGTGTGCGCCGCGGCGGCGCGGAGCGCGTCGAGGCGTGGGCGTCGCGGGCGGCGCGCGTTCCCGTGCGGCGGGTTGCGGAGCCCCGGCTGCCCTCGGCCGGCGGTGAAGTGCTCGTCGGTGGCGCCGACGCTGTGCGCGATCTCGGGGTCGCCGCGCTTGACCTCGTCGCGATCCTCGACGCGGATCTGGCGACCCGGCGGCCCGGGCTCACCGCCCGCGAGCGCGCGCTCGCGATCTGGATGGAGGCGGTGGGCTGGGCGCGCACATCCGGCTCGGCGATCGTGCAGACGGCGCACCCGAGTGATCCGGGCGTGCAGGCGCTGGTGCGCGGCAGCCCCGATCGCTTCCATGAACGGGAGCGCGAGCGCCGGGCCGCCGCCGGTTTCCCGGTCGGCGCGGCGGTCTTCCGCGTGATCGGCATCGACGCGCTCGAGGACGCACTCGCCGAGCACCACCCGATCACATCGCTCGTCACGTCGCTCGGAGGCCGGACGGTATGCTTGCTCGCGCTCGAGCCCGACCGTGTCCCGGCCTTCGGCGAGGCGATGCGCCGCCTGGCGGCCGCGGGGGTCGTCGAGCGCGTCGAGGCCGAACCGCACCTGTGAGGGATCCCGGATGCTGCTACCGATACGGACGCTGGGCGATCCGGTGTTGCGTGAACCCGCGAAGCCGGTCGAGCACTTCGACCGCACGCTCCGCCGGCTCGCGAAGGACATGACCGAGACGATGTATCACGCCCCCGGCGTCGGACTCGCGGGGCCGCAGGTCGGGGTGTCGCTCCAACTCTTCGTGTTCGACGACGGCGAACGTGGACCCTCGTTCCTCGCGAACCCGGAGCTCTACGACGGCGACGGCGAGGTCTCCGAAGAGGAAGGGTGCCTGTCGATCCCCGGTCCGTATCACGCGACGACGCGGTTCCGAACGATCCGGTGCCGTGGGCTCGATCTCAAGGGGAACCCGTTCGAGGTGCAAGGAGAGGGACTGTTGGCTCGGATCCTGCAGCACGAGACCGATCATCTGTCCGGCACCCTCTACATCGATCGCCTCGACGACACCGGCCGGCGCGCCGTGCTTGCGGAACTCCGCCGGATCGAGCTCGGGCTGGTCGAACCGAGGCCGCGCAAGCGGCCGTAGGGCGCTCGAGCCGAACGCGATTATCCTGCGCCGATGACGGTGCGGGTCGCGTTCCTCGGTAACGACGCCTGGTCGGTGCCATCGTTAGACGCGATCGCGGCGGAGCCTGAGCTCTCGCTCGTGCTGGTGGTGACCAACCCGCCGAAGGAAGCCGGCCGCGGTGCGGCGCTCACACCGACGGCGGTAGCGACCGCGGCCGAGGCGCACGGGGTCCCGTATCTGGAGGCCTCCGGTGTGCTCGATGGTCCCGGCGCCACAGCCCTCGCCGAGGCGGCGCCCGACGTGGTCGTCGTCGTCGCCTACGGACAGATCCTTCGCCGCGAGACGCTGCAGCTCGCGCCGTTCGGCGCGATCAATCTGCACTTCTCGTTGCTGCCCCGGTGGCGTGGCGCCACGCCGGTGCAGCATGCGATCGCCGCGGGCGACGAACGAACCGGCGTCACCGTGATGCGCATGGATGAAGGGCTCGACACCGGCCCGATCCTGAACCAGCTGGAGGAGCCGGTCCGTCCCGATGACGATGCCGGTGCGCTCGGCGCGCGGCTCGCGAGGATCGGCGGGCTCTTGCTGGTCGGCGTGCTCCGGATGCTCCCGCACGGCGGGTTGCCGGAACGCGCACAGGAGGACGCCGGCGCCACGCTCGCCCCCACGATCGGCTCCGACGAGCGCACGATCGACTGGGAGCGCGCGCCCGACGAGATCGTGCGCTGGGTGCGCGCCCTGGCGCCGCGCCCCGGCGCCGCCACGACTCTTCGTGGCGACCGCGTGAAGGTGCTCGCCGCCGCGATCGATCACCAGCAGGGGAGCGACGGACCGCCCGGCACCGTGGTCGCTGCGGACGAGCGCGGGGTCCTCGTGCGCGCCGGAGGGGGTGGCGTGCGTCTGGTCGAGGTCGCGCCCGCGGGCAGGAAACGGATGGATGCGGCGGCGTGGGCCCGCGGCGTGCGCTTCACCGCAGGCGAACGCCTGGGATGAGCGCGCCCACCGCGCGATCGGTGGCGCTCGAGGTGATCGGGCGCGTGATCGACGACGGCGCGTACTCGAACCGCTTGCTGCCGGCGCTGCTCGGACGTTCCGGATTGGACCCGCGTGATCGTGCCTTCGCGACCGAGCTCGCGTTCGGCACCCTTCGGCGGCGGTTGGTCCTCGACGCCGCGATCGAGCGCGTCGCGAACCGGCCCCTCGACAGGGTGGCGCCGCCCGAAGCGCGGAACGCCCTGCGACTCGGTGCCTACCAACTGACCGCCGGCGTGGCGCCGCACGCGGCCGTCTCGGAGACGGTCGACCTCGTGAACGGGCGCGCGCGGGGGTTCGTCAACGCGGTGCTGCGACGGTTGGCGGCATCGCCGCAACCGCCGGCGGACGGGACCGGAACGGATGCGATCGCCGCTCGCACGGGGATGCGGCCGTGGGCGGTCGAGGAGCTCGAGCGGTTGGTTGGCGCCGAAGCCGAGGAAGCTGCTGCCGCTCTGGCGTCGCGGGCCCTGCTGTCGATCCGCGTCGTGGGCGGACCTGACGACGTCGTGGCGGTGGGCGCCGCGCTGCGCGCCGCAGGCGTCACGGCGACACCCGGCGATGTACACGACGGGTGTTTGATCCTCCAGGACGCCGGCGACCCGCGTGCACTGCCTGGGTTCGCCGACGGACGCTGGGCCGTCCAAGATCAGGCATCGGCGTTCGTCGTCGTTGCGCTCGATCCGCAGCCGGGCGACCGTGCCTACGACGCCTGTGCCGCGCCTGGCGGCAAGGCGGTGTTCGCCGCCGAACGCGTCGGCCCCGACGGCGACGTGCTGGCGTCCGATGTGTCGCCCCGCCGGGTGCGATTGATCGCCGACGCCGGCGAGCGCCTCGGGTGGGCCCCGTGGCTGCTCGCCCACGACGCCACTCGGCCGGCCGTCGCCGGCTCGTTCAACCGGGTGCTCGTCGACGCGCCCTGCAGCGGCCTGGGCTCCGCCAGGCGGCGGCCGGAACTCCTGTGGCGGGTCCCCAAAGAGCGGGTGAGTGCCCTTGCCGCCCGGCAACTCCGCATCGTGTCGGCGGCGGCGGATGTGCTCGCGGACGGCGGCCGGCTGGTCTACGCCGTCTGCACCTTCACGCGTGGCGAGACCGACTCGGTCTGCGACGCCTTGCTGCGCGCCCGCCCTGAGCTCCGGCCGGTCGTGACCGGCGGCCCGGATGGTCCGGCCGAGCGCCATCGCCTCTGGCCCCATCGCCACGGGTGCGACGGCATGTTCGTGGCCGCGTTCGAACGGGCGTCGTAGGTCCTCGGCCCGTCGATTCGCCCGTCTGCGGCCGGTACCATTGCGCCCGATGGGTACGGTCGCTGCGTCGATCCTCGCCGCCGACTTCGCGAACCTGGGGGCGCAGGTCGCAACGGTCGAGCCGCACGTTGGCGTATTCCACGTGGACATCATGGACGGCCACTTCGTGCCGCCGATCGCCCTCGGCGCGGTGATCGTGGCGAGTCTGCGCCCGGTGACCGAGCGGCCGCTCCACGGTCACCTGATGGTGGACCAGCCCGAAGGATTCTTCGATGAGCTCCGTGAGGCCGGCCTGGACATCGTGAGCTTCCACTTGGAAGCGGTGCCGGAGCCCGGCCCGACGATCGCGAAGGCGCGGGGCGCCGGTCTGGGCGTCGGGGTGACGCTCAACCTCGAGACGCCGGTCGAGGCGGTGTTCCCGTATCTGGACACCGTCGACGACGTGATGCTGATGAGCATCCGGCCCGGCTGGTCCTTTCAGACGCTCAACGACGACGTGTACCCGCGGCTCGAGACCGTGCGGGCCGAGATCGACCGCCGTGGCCTCGGCGTCGCGCTCGAGATCGACGGCGGGGTCAAGCTCGACAACGCCCGGCGCGCCGTCGACGCCGGGGCCTCGGTTCTCATCGCCGCATCGGGTATCTTCGCGCAGCCGGATCCGGCGGCGGCCGCCCGCGGACTCGCCGCGATCGCGGCCGGCGGCGCCACGGACGGAGAGGGAGCGTAGAGGGGTGCCCGAGACGATCTTGGTCGTCGACGACGATCCGGACATCGCCCGGTTCGTCGAGGTCAACCTCCGGTCGGCGGGCTACGACGTGGCAGTGGCGGCCGACGGCGAGGAGGCGCTCACCCGCGCGTCGTCGCTGCGGCCCGACCTCGTCCTGCTCGACGTGATGATGCCGCGGATCGACGGCTTCGAGGTCGCCCAGCGCCTGCGCAAGAACCCGCAGACCGCCAACACGAGCATCATCATGCTGACCGCCAAGGCGTTGTCGGCCGACAAGGTCACCGGCCTGCAGTCGGGCGCCGACGACTACATCATCAAGCCGTTCGATCCGATCGAGCTGCTCGCGCGTGTCAAGGGCACTCTTCGTCGCGCCAAGGAGATGCGGAACCTGTCGCCGCTGACCGGCCTGCCCGGCAACATCCGGATCCAGGAGGAGATCGAGCGGCAGGTGCGCGAGGAGCGGGAGTTCGCGGTCCTGTATTGCGACCTCGACAACTTCAAGACCTACAACGACCAGAAGGGGTTCGTGCGCGGCGATCGGCTCATCCAGGCGACCGCACGCATCATCCAAGACGCCGTCGTCGAAGGGTCCGGCGCGGAAGGCTTCGTCGGACACGTCGGCGGCGACGACTTCGTCGCGGTCGTGATCCCGGACGGCGCCGAAGAGATCGCCAAGAGCATCTGCGAGCGCTTCGACGAGGCGCGGGCGGAGTTCTACGAGGCCGAGGACCTCGAGCGCGGGTTCGTCCGGATGGAGGACCGCAAGGGCGTGCTCCAAGACATCCCCCTGGTCGCGATCTCGATCGGGATCGCGAGCACCTCCAAACGCCAGTTCGCGCACTACGGCGAGGCGGTCGCGGTGGCGACCGAGATGAAGTCCTTCGCCAAGCGCGACGGCGGCTCGAGCTACGCCGTCGACCGCCGCACCGAAGTCTGACCCCGGCTCTCGGCCGGTTTCCGCCGAACCAGGCACCCGTCCTATACTGGCTCCCAGCCTGTTTCCGGGGCGGGGCGGAACTCCCCACCGGCGGTGACAGTCCGCGACCCCGTCGCAGCCAGCGACGGGTGGACCCGGTGCGATCCCGGGACCGACCGTGAGAGTCGGGATGAGAGGGAACGGGCACGCTGCGCCGCCGCATCCGCGGTGGCGGTCCGCGTGTCGCGTCCACGCCCCCGAGCCGAGGGATGATGGACGGACACGACACCGACGTGAGCCACATGCGCGAGGCGCTCGCGCTTGCCGAACGCGGCTGGGGCCATGTCTCGCCGAACCCGATGGTGGGTGCCGTCGTGCTCGCCGGAGGCGAGGTCGTCGGGCGCGGCTGGTACGAGGGCCCGTCGGGGAACCCGCACGCCGAGATGCGCGCGCTCCGTGAGGCGGGCGACCGTGCCCGCGGCGCGACCGTCGTCTGCACGCTGGAACCCTGCAACCATCACGGCGCGACGCCGCCGTGCACCGAGGCGCTCCTGCACGCGGGCATCGCATCGGTCGTCGTGGGCGCGACCGACCCCAACCCGCTCGTCGACGGCTCGGGGATCGCGCGGCTGCGCGCGGCCGGACTCGAGGTGCGCGAGGGCGTGCTCGCCGATGAGTCGCACCGGTTGAACGTCGCGTTCGACCGGCACGTCACCACCGGAACCCCGTTCGTTGTCTGGAAGGTCGCGGCCTCGCTCGACGGCAAGACCGCCGCGCGCGACGGCTCCTCGCGGTGGATCACCTCCGAGGACGCACGCCTGGACGCGCATCGGCTTCGTGCGTGGGCGGACGCGATCGTCGTCGGCGCGGGCACCGTCGTCGCCGATGACCCGTCGCTGACCGCCCGTCACCCCGATCTCGCCGCGGCGTGGGCGCCGCTCCGGGTCGTGGTTGATGCCGCGGGGCGGGTCGCGACCGACGCGAAGGTCTTCGACGGCGAGGCTCCGACGCTCGTCGCCACGACCGTCGGCGGCGAGCCCACGCTCGCACGTGCTCTCCCGCCGGGCGTCGACGTCGCGGTGTGCGCAGCCGACGGAACCGGCGGGGTCTCGCCTCGCGCGCTCCTCGAGGAGCTCGGGAAGCGCGACGTCCAAGGCGTGCTCCTGGAGGGCGGCGCGACCCTCGCGTGGAGCTTCCTCCGCGACGGCGCGGTCGACCGCATCGTGCAGTACGTCGCGCCTCGAGTCATCGGCGGAGCCGATGCACCGAGCGCCGTGATGGGGGAGGGGTTCGCGCCCATCGAGGCGGCGCTGGACCTGTCGTTCGTCCGGGTCGATCACGTCGGCCCCGACATCCGGATGGAGGCCGATGTTCACCGGGATCGTTGAGGAGCTCGGCACGGTGCGCGCGCTCGACGGCGCCCGGCTGGTCGTCGGCTGTCCGCTCGTCGCGACCGACAGTCCGATCGGTGCGTCGGTCGCCGTCAACGGCACATGCCTCACGGTGGTGGAACGCACCGACGGGACCCTTGCCTTCGATCTGAGCGGAGAGACGCTCGACCGCACCACACTGGGGTCGGTGCACGCGGGCTCGTCCGTGAACCTGGAACGCCCGGTGAGCTTGGCCGCGCGTCTCGGCGGCCACCTCGTCCAGGGCCACGTCGATGGCGTCGGTCAGGTCGCCGCGATCGCACGCGATCCGGACGGGGGCGCCACACTGACCATCCACATCCCCGGCGAGCTCGAGCCGCTCGTCGTCCAGAAGGGGTCGATCGCGATCGATGGGGTGAGCCTCACGGTCGCCGCTCTCGACGGCCCCGAGGTCCAGATCGCGCTGATCCCACACACGCTCGCCGCGACGACGCTCGGCGCCGCCGCGGTGGGCGATCTCGTGAACATCGAGGTCGACATGATCGGCCGCTACGTGGCACATCTGATGGAAAGGTCGGGGAGATGAACGAAGAGCTGTCCGCGCCCTCCGACGGCGAGGTCGATCGATCGGTCTTCGCGACCGTCGACGATGCGATCGCCGATATCCGCGAGGGCAAGATCGTGCTGGTTGTCGACGACGCCGACCGCGAGAACGAAGGCGACTTCGTGATCGCGGCCGAGAAATGCACGCCCGAGGCGGTGAACTTCATGGTCACCCACGGCCGGGGGATCGTCTGCCTGCCGGTGGTGGCCTGGCGGCTGGACGCGCTGCAGATCCCGCAGATGGTGTCGACCAACGGCGGCGACGACACGGCCTTCACCGTGTCGATCGACTATCGCCCCGGCGTCACCACCGGGACGAGCGCACACGACCGCGCGATCACCGCGGCGGCGATCGCGGACCAACAGGTCGAGCCCGATGACTTCCACCGGCCCGGGCATGTGTTCCCGTTGCGCGCTCGCGAGGGCGGGGTCCTCCGGCGCGCCGGCCACACCGAGGCGGCGGTCGATCTCGCGACCCTGGCCGGCATGTTCCCTGCGGGTGTGATCTGCGAGGTGATGAACGAGGACGGCACGATGGCGCGGCTCCCGGAGCTCGTCCGCGTCGCACGCGCCCACGACCTGAAGCTGATCTCGATCGCCGACCTGATCGAGCACCGGCGCCGGCGCGAGGTGCTCGTCCAGCGCGTCGCGGAGGCCACGCTTCCCACGGAGTGGGGCGACTTCCGCGCCTACGCCTACGACAGCACGGTCGACGGGCGCACCCACGTCGCGCTGGTCCACGGTGACCTGGGCGACGGCGACAAGGTGCTCACCCGCGTCCACTCCGAGTGCCTCACCGGCGACGTGTTCGGGTCGCTCCGCTGCGACTGCGGACGCCAGCTGGACGCCGCGCTCGAGCAGGTGGCCGAGGCCGGCCGCGGGGTCGTGCTGTACATGCGCGGGCACGAGGGCCGCGCGATCGGGCTCACGCACAAGCTCCGCGCCTACGAGCTGCAGGACCGCGGCCGGGACACGGTCGAAGCCAACCTTGAGCTCGGGTTCGCGGCGGACCAGCGCGACTACGGGATCGGCGCGCAGATCCTCGTCGACCTCGGGATCCGCTCGATGCGCCTGCTCACGAACAACCCGGACAAGCGCGCAGGGCTCGAGGGCTACGGCCTGTCCATCGACGAGCGGATCCCGCTGCAGACCGAGCCCACGGTGCACAACCGCGACTACCTCCGGACCAAGGCCGAGAAGATGGGCCACCTGCTGGACGTCGAGCCCGAGGTCCGCGCGTGAACGTCGTCCGGGGCGACGCGGACGGGACCGGCCTTCGGGTCGGCATCGTCGTCGCGCGCTTCAACGAGATCGTGACGACCGCCCTGCTCGACGGCGCGGTCCAGGCGCTGGCCCACGCGGGCGTCGCCGATGACGACGTGACCGTGGTCTGGGTGCCGGGCGCGTTCGAGATCCCGACGGTGGCGCGGCGCCTCGCGCTCGCCGATGTCGATGCCGTGGTGTGCCTCGGAGCCGTGATCCGCGGCGAGACCGCGCACTTCGAGCTTGTGGCGAACGAAGCCGCCCGCGGCATCGCCGAGGTCACCCGGACGACGGGGGTGCCGTGCATCTTCGAGGTGCTCGCGACCGACGACCTCGCGCAGGCACAGGCGCGCGCGGGCGGCGCGCACGGCAACAAGGGGTGGGAGGCGGCGATGGCCGCGATCGAGATGGCCCGATTGCTTCCGGCGCTCCCCGAGCCGGTCGCACGATGATCGTCGATCGCCCGTGGGGCCGGACGCAGACCTACGCGCTCAACCAGCCGGCGACCGCGCGTCTCGTGACGATCGTGCCGGGCGGCGACACCGGGGCGCACTACCACCAGCTGCGGGATGAGCTGTGGATCGTGCTCGACCCGGGGCTCACCATCGAGATCGGCAATCGGACGCTGCAGCCCGAGCCGGGCGACGAGCTCCAGGTGCCGGCCGAAGAGCCGCATCGGATCCGCTGCGGTCCAGAGGCTCCCGGCCGGGTGCTGCAGATCGCGTTCGGCTACGCGAGCGAGGACGACCGTCTGCCCGTCGAGGGCGCGCCGAGCGGCGATGCCTGAGCGTTCGGTCGACGGGGTCGGTCCCGCCACCTATACTGCCCGGGCGCACATGCGCACGTGTGTTCGACGTGCACCGGCGAAGCCGGTGCCTTTTTCCACGAAGGGGTGATGCGGGGTTTCGCAAGATCCCAGGATCAACGACAGGATCCGGTCGCCACAGGTCCGCCTCGTCGGGGCGGACGGCCAACAGATAGGCGTGGTCGATACCCGCGACGCGCTGAACCAGGCTCGGGCGCTCGATCTGGATCTCGTCGAGGTCGCGCCGCAGGCCGATCCGCCGGTGTGCAGGATCATGGACTACGGCAAGTACAAGTACGAACGAGACGTGAAGCTC
>DASYOY010000032.1:0-20165 GCA_036007245.1 Actinomycetota bacterium
ACAGGAGTGGCCCGTCGACGAACCCGACGACGCCACCGTCGGCGGCGTGATCGCGGCCGATGTCGCGCTCCCCCGCCAGCTCCGCGTCGGCTGTCTTCGAGACACCGTCGTCGAGATGGCGTTCGTCACCGGCGACGGACGTCGGATCCGCAGCGGCGCCCGCACCGTCAAGAACGTCACCGGATACGACCTGCACCGGTTGCTCACGGGGTCGCACGGCACGCTCGGCGTCATCACGCAGGTCGCCCTCAAGGTCCGCCCACTGCCCAAGGCCGCCCGAACGCTCGTGACGCGTGAAGGTGGGATCGAGCTGGCCGCTCGCCTGCTCGATGCGGTGCCGCTGCCCACGGCGGTCCTCGCGGAGCACGACCGTGTCCTCCTCCGACTCGAAGGTTGGCCCGAAGAGGTCGCCGAACAAGCCCGGCTCGCGAACGACGTCGCGGTCCTCGCGGACGCCGACCAAACGGCGTGGGTCGAACCGGCGTTCCCCGATGCGAGGATCGTGACGCAAGCCGCCGTCGTGCCCTCGAAACTGCCGGACTGTGTCGATGGCGAGGACCGATATCGAGCGCTGCTCGGAGTCGGCTATGCCTGGATCCCTTGCGACGACGGAGCGCAGCTGACACGGCTCCGCGAGCGCGTCGCGTCGCTCGGCGGCATCGCGCCCGTCGTCCGCGGCTCCGGCGGGCTCGGCCCTGCAGATCAACTGACCGTTGCACTCGGCGAACGGCTCAAGGCCGCCTTCGACCCGGCCTGCGTTCTGGTCCCTGGCCGGCAATGGTCATCGGCGCACGCTGTGGTGCAGGACGAGCCGAAGTAGTATCCGGCGACTTCAACAAGGAGATCTCCATGCGCCGGTTCGTCGTTTGCACCTTCGCGGTTCTCGCCGTGGGCGTCTGGGCTCCCGCCTCGGACGCCGGCATCCCAAAGCCGTCGGTCCCCATCGACGTGTGGAACACCGGCACGGGGAACGGCTGCTATCTGTACACGGCTGATCTCCGTCGAAAGGGCCCGCTGGGCAGCTTGGTCGAATTTGAGAACCAGACGAGCAAGGCTCACGATGTGTCGGATCGCGCAGGCACATTCGGGGTGCGGGTCAAGCCCGGCGCCACGAAGAGCGTCACGATGCACGGAGCCGGCACATACGTCGCGACGTGTGACGGGCGCAATCCCAACGACGTCTTCGGCATGTTCGTCGCCGCACCGTCGAGGCCGGCGTCTTCGTCATTCGCCGTCACGTGGGCCGACACGAACGCGGGATCGCGCTGGAGGTATGACGTCAGATACCGGGTCGCCAGCGGCGCGTGGAAGGACTGGAAGCACAACACGGCCGTGCGCGCCCACGGGTTCAGCGGGTCGGCCGGACACACGTACTTCTTCGAGGCTCGCACGACGGGCCCTGACGGGACCACACGATGGTCACCGCCGAGAAAGGTCGTCACCTAGGGGGCAGCCGCCCGCAAACGGCGGCCCGCCTCTTCAAGCGTTTCGAGCCGCTTGGGGAACGCGAACCGCAACAGGTGCGCGCCGAGCGCGGCCTCCGAGAAGAACGACGAGCCCGGAACCGCCGCCACTTTGACCTCCTCGACCAGGTACCGGGCTGCGGCCGTGTCGTCGTCGAACCCGAGCGACGAGACGTCGGCCATCACGTAGTAGGCGCCTGCCGGTGGGTTGGCCGCGAACCCCACGTCGCGCAACACGCGGAGCATCACATCACGCCGTTGTTGATATTCGGTGCGCGTGCGCGCGTAGTACGAGCGCGGCAACGCCAACGCCGCCACGCCCGCAAGCTGCAGCGGCGTCGCGGCCGCGACCGTCAGAAAGTCGTGCGTCGCACGGATACCCGCCATCAGTGGCGCCGCCGCGATCGCCCAGCCCACGCGCCATCCCGTCACCGCGTACGTCTTCGACAGCGCGCTGATCGTCACGGTGCGCTCGGCCATCCCGGGCATCGTCGCGATCGGGATGTGGCGCGCGCCGTCGTACGTGATGTGTTCGTAGATCTCGTCGGTGATCGCGATCGCGTCGTACCGAACGCACAACTCGGCGATCTGCCCGAGCTCCTCCCGCGAGAACACCTTCCCCGTCGGGTTGTGGGGCGAGCCCACGACGATCGCGCGCGTGCCCGATCCGAACGCAGCGGCCAACTCGTCCGGATCGAACGACCAGTCCGGCGACCGGAGCGTCACGTAGCGCAACCGCGCGCCGGACAGGATCGCATCGGGCCCGTAGCTCTCGTAGAACGGCTCGAAGACCACCACCTCGTCGCCCGGGTCGAGCAGGCCCAGGAACGCCGACGACATCGCCTCGGTCGCGCCGCACGTCACGCAGATCTCCGTTTCCGGATCGACCCGCATCGCGTAGTCGCGCGCGTAGACCGACGCGATCGCCTGGCGGAACGCCGGCACGCCCCAGGTGATCGGGTACTGGTTGTGGTCCTCAGCGATCGCGCGCGCCGCGGCTTCCTTCACCTCGGCTGGCGCCGGGAAATCGGGGAACCCCTGCCCGAGATTGATCGCGTCGTGGACCTGGGCGAGGCGCGTCATCTCGCGGATCACCGACTCGGTGAACGACGAGGCGGCGCGCGAGGCCCGCAGGCGCGAGGCGAGATCCATGCCCTGAAGCGTAGTCCCGCTCAGTGCTTCAGCGACGTGCCGGTGACGGTGAAGCTCGCGCTCGACGACGTGCAGCCGAGCTGCGCGCTCGCGGACTGCGACATCGTCCCGGCGAACTTCGTGATCTGCCACGTGTCGTGGACCGCGCTCGCCTGCGTCGCGTGGATCGTCACGGTGAGCGACGTGGTCACGTCGTGGCCCTGGCATGTTACGAGCCCCGCCACGGACGTCGATCCCGAGTAGGAACCGCCGTCCTGCTTCAACACCACGGTCATCTTCTTGGTGTTGATGTTGCGCAACTGCGTGTTGCAGGGCGGTTCCTTGCATCGCGGCAGGAACCGCCACCCGTTGCTGAAGTCCGTCTTGCCGAACGACGAGAACCCCGAGTTCGATGTGTTGTGGAGATGCACATCGAACGTGCCGACGAGCGCGGCGGTCCCCGGGGGCGCCTTCTTCGTCGTGACGTCGACGTTCGCGACCGCTCGCTGCTCGTCGGCGCCAACAGCAGTCACGGTGTACTTGTAGTGCTCGCCCGGCACGGCGTCGGTATCGGTGTAGGACGAAGCTGAGGCTTTCGCCTGGCCGACATAGTTGCCGTTGCGCCGTATGTCGTACCGGGTCACCGGCGCGCCTTCGATCCCCGGATGCCAGGTCAGCTTCACCTGGAAGGCACCCGCGGCGGCGTGCAGGTTCGTCGGTGTGCTCGGCGGCGCCGTCGTGGGGCTCGGCGCGGCGGCGGATGGGCTCGAGGGGGACGCCGACGAACCGCCGCTCGCCGCGATCACGGCCCCGGTCCCGCCGATCAGCAGGATCAGCGCGCCGACGACGATCAAGATGATCGGCAACCGGCGACGCGACGACGGAGGTCCGGGAGTGGTCGCCGGAGACGGGACGACTCCGGGCGACGCCGGCAGATCCTGCGGCTCGCTCGGTGGCGGCGGCAACTCGTCCATCGGGTCCCTCTCCCCCTTCGGGCCACGAGGTTCTACCACGAGAAAACCGGTTGCGCGACGAGGCGCCGTAGCATCCGCGGTATGGCGACCGACCGGCTCCCGATCGGAACCGACCTGCCCGAGGGAGCGCGGTTCGTGCGCGCCACCGGATCCGTTGAGACCGGATGGCGCGACGACCGCGATGCCCCCGCGGTGGATGACCTATCCGCGTGCGTCGCCTGCGGCCTGTGCCTGCCCCATTGCCCCACGTACCGGCTGACCGGCGACGAGTCGGCCTCGCCGCGGGGCCGGATCGCCGCGATGCGCGCCGTGACCGACGGCGGCGAGGTCGACGCGTCCTTCGCCGCCTTCATGGACCGGTGTCTGGTCTGCCGTGCGTGCGAGGACGTCTGCCCGTCCCACGTCCCCTTCGGCCGGATGATGGAGGCCGCGCGCGAGCAGGTCGAACCAACACGGACGAAACGCGCGCGGCTGCTGCACTGGCTGGGGTTCCATTGGCTGCTGCCCCACCCCACGGTGATCCGGGCCGCGACGCTCGTGCAGCCTGCGTTGCGGCCGTTGCTTCCGCGTCGCGTCCGCGCGATGGTGCCGGCCCGAGCACGCCCCTTCGCGACGCTTCCACGGGTGAACGATCCACCTGCCGGGGTCGCGGTGCGCGGCACGGTCGCCCTGCTCTCGGGGTGCGTGCAGGATCGGTGGTTCCACCAGGTCAACGAGGCGACGATCCGAGTCCTCTCCCGCGCCGGCTGGCGCGTGACGGTACCCCGCGGCCAGGCCTGCTGTGGCGCCTTGGCTGCGCACAACGGCCGGCTCAGCATCGCGCGGCGCCTGGCCGGGCGCGCGCACCACGCGTTCCGTTCGGCCGACGTCGTCGTGGTCAACGCCGCGGGCTGTAGCGCGCACATGCGCACGTACGAGGAACTCCGCCCCGGCACGGAACTCCCTGTCGTCGACCTGATGGCATTCCTCGGCGAGCAGGGCCTCGGCGACGTCACGCTCCAACCGCTGCCGATCGTGGTCGCGTACCACGACGCCTGCCACGCGCTGCGCGCGCAGCACATCCACGACGCCCCCCGACGGCTCCTCGAGCAGATCCCCGACCTGATGGTCGTCGAGATCGCCGACGGCGACCGATGCTGTGGCGCCGCAGGGATCTACGCCGCGACGCAGCCTGAGATGGCGGAACCACTCGGCGCCGACAAGGCCGAGGCGATCATCGCGAGCGGCGCCACGATCGTCGCGTCCGCCAATCCGGGCTGTTCGGTTCAGCTCGCGCAGCATCTCGGCCGAGCACGGATCGAGGTCGTGCACCCGGTAGAGCTACTCGATCGGGCGCTGTCGCACCCCGGGTAGCGCGGCGCCCGGCTAGATCTTCGGCCGTGCCGGTATCGGGTCGCTCGGGTCCGCGTGGGGCAAGATCACGATCGCGTTGGAAACGGAACGCTCGCCCGTGTAGTCGGTCGGGTGGTTCACGACCCCCAGCCCCTTGATCCACATGGTCGCCGAGCCGCCACCATCCAGATTGACCGCGTTGACCGCACCGAGCGCCTTCATCTCCTTGCCGAGCTGATACAGCGTCAGCCCCACGGAGGCTGAAGACCGGCCGTCGACAACTAAGAGGATGATTCCGCCCGTCGCGGTGATCCCGACCGCGGTGCGCGGGTTCTTCAGGCAGAGGTTCTCGCTGCAGTTCGCGGCGTACTGGATCACACCGTTCTCGAGGACGTCGGCGCTCCCGCTCACCACGTTCACGGCGTCGGGCATCCCGTCGGACCAGCCGACATGCACCTTTGCGCCGATCGTGAGCGACTTGATCCACGTCGCGCCCGTGCCGACGAGCTTCGAGCTCAGCACCACGGTGCTGGTCGAGGTCACGGTCATCGGCGTCGAGGTGCTGCATCGCACCGCGTCGACGGTGTAGTTGCGGCCGGTCCCGTCCCTGCCGGTGTTCCAGCGCACCCTGCGGGGGGAACTGAGCCGCACGCTGCACTGGTTCGCCTGCGGCCTCTGGTACTTGCCGCCGTACCAGGAGTATCCGACCACCTGATCGGTCGTCGGAAGTCCACGGTTCCAGCTCGAAACGGCCACTGTCGTCTTCGCTGCGACGTTCGTCGCTGAGATCTTGAGCGCGCTGCGGTGGATCGTGGCGCCGCGCTTGTCCTGCCTGAACCCGAGTGAGATCCCCGGAGGGGTCGACGTCTGGACCGGCATCCCATCAAGCACGTATTGGTGCGTCGGGCGCGCGGGCCAGACGGTCAGATCACCGTTCACGCCCGCGATCGCGCCGGCGTTGGCCGCGATCACGCTCGTCTTCTGCGGGGTACCGATCTGTGACGCCGACAGCACCTGATCGATCACTGCGTTGGCGACGCTGCCGTCGTACAGCAAGGCGTACTCTCGGATCGGGTAGGAGTTGTCCGAGATCTGCTCGTAGACGACACCCGGCGCGAGCGTCTTCTTCGTTACGCGCCGGCCGGCCGCCTGGGCGCCTTGCATGCCCAGGCCGACCAAGAGGCTCGCCGCCGCCAGTGCCGCAACCCCCCGGGTCCGCCACACCCGTGTCGTTCGCATGGGTGAGGTGTCGGCATCTGGACGGCCGATACTTGAATGTCGGTAGGACGGGCTACCCCGTTCGCGACTACCAGCGAGGGTCGGTGGCTTGCAGCGCTTCCTGACCCGTGCAGGAGGTTCCGACGCCGTAGAACGTTTCGCCGCCGCTGGTCAGATGCAGATAGAAGCAGGCGCCGGGCCGGGCCTCCACCGCCGCTCCCCAGTCGCCGTTCTCGGTGGCGACGCTGACCTCGTTGAGCCCGGTCGCCTGGTCGCCGCCCGCGATCCACTGCAGCGACGGCTCGACGGCCTCCATCCGGGTGTGGTCGGCGCCGTTCAGGTCGCCGTCGGCAGCCGATACACGGCCCGCGGCGGCTTGTGCGACGGTCAGCGTCTGCTCCGCGTGCCCGATCGAGTCCTTGACGCCGAGGTTCGCGAAGATCTCGACAACGACGAAGACGCAGGCGAACCCGAGGGCCGCGAACACCATCCAGGCGCTCCGGCCACGGCCGCGGGGCGCGGGCGCGCCGTCGTCGGTCAGCTCGTCGAGCGCGAGGGTGTCGTCCACCGGCATCGGCCCAGCGTACCGCCGCGGCAGGTTAGGGAGCCAGGGCCGCGGCCAGGGCCTCGAGGCTCTCGAGGTTGTGTCCCGACAGGAACACGTCGACGCTGGGCAACGCGGCCGCCATCCCCCGGGCAAGCGGCTCGTACCGGGGGGAACCCTTGAGGGGGTTGGCCCAGACCACCCGGTAGGCGAGCCGGCGCAGGCGCGCCATCTGGGCGCGCAGCAACTCGGGATCGCCACGCTCGAGCCCGTCGGAACACAGCACGACCACGGCGCCACGGAGGGCCGCGCGCTGGCTCCAGCCGTCGAGCAGGCTCTTCAGCGACTCGCCGATCCGCGTGCCGCCCTCCCAGTCGGCCACGATCCTCCCGATCTCGTGCATCGCGCGGTCCGGATCCTTCGTGCGAAGGACGCGCGTCACGCGCGTGAGCCGGGTCCCGAAGCAGAACACCTCGACCCGGCGGCCGGCCGCCATCGCGGCGTAGCCGAACTGGAGCAACGCGCGCGAGTACGGCGCCATCGAGCCGGAGACATCGAGGATCAGCACGAGCGGCCGGGTGCGCGTCCGGCGCGAACGCCAGGCGCGGTCGAACGGTTCCCCCTGCGTGCGGAGCGATCGTCGAAGCGTTCGACGGACGTCCAACACGGTGCCCTTGTTCGACGAGCGCATCCGGCGTGTGCGTTCGATCGGGACGTGCACACGCAGCTCGCGGATCAGCTTCGCGACCCGCTGGCGTTCCTCCTCGTTGAGGTACGCGAAGGACTTCGACCGGAGGATCTCGACCGCCGAGGCGACCAGCCGCAAGGCGGAGTCCTCGCCCTCGGCCGCCTCCTCATCCTCCTCGGCATGATGCCATGAGGCGGCGGCGGACAGCGCCTCGACGTCCGCGAGCGCGTCGTCGCCGGGCTCGAGCGCCTCGGGATCTGGCGGAAGATCGAACTCGAACGACAGCTCGTCGCTCTCGTCGAGCCGAAGCGACCGGAACCAGGCGTCGAACGTCGCATCGAACGTGTCGAGGTCGGCGCGACTCGCGACCATCGTCGAGCGGGCGGTCCAGTACAGCGACGTGCGGTCGGTCAGCCCGATCGCGGCCACGCCACGCACG
Organism: Actinomycetota bacterium; assembly: GCA_036007245.1. Classification (GTDB taxonomy): domain Bacteria; phylum Actinomycetota; class UBA4738; order UBA4738; family HRBIN12; genus AC-51. Next base: position 7,790 of record DASYOY010000032.1, read on the forward strand.
AACGTGAGGATCCGACCGGTGCCGACGGGCAGCCCCTTGGCGCGCAGATCGCGGCCGAGCGCGACCAGCGGCGGGAGCGGTCCTTCAGGCATCCTCCCCGACCACCTCGGCCAGGCGCGGCGTGACGAGCCCCTGGTCCTCGTGATCCTTCACGACGGCGCCGAGCGTATCGGCCGCGAGCGCCGCGTCGAGCCGCTCCGCCCCGAGGAACGCCAGCGCGTTCGCCCAGTCGATCGTCTCCGCGACCCCAGGCACCTTCGCCAGGTCCAGGGCGCGCAGGCGCTCGACCGCCCCGGCGACGTCGCGAGCGAGCGCGTCGCCCACCTGCGGCGCGCGGGCGCGCACGATCGCGACCTCGCGGTCAAGATCCGGGTGATCGATCCAGTGGTACAGGCAGCGCCGCTTCAACGCGTCGTGCAGTTCCCGGGTGCGGTTCGACGTGACGATCACGGCCGGCGGGGTCTCGGCGGCGACCCGTCCAACTTCGGGGATCGTCACCGCGAACTCCGACAAGATCTCGAGCAGGAACGCCTCGAACTCGTCGTCGGCACGGTCGAGCTCGTCGACGAGCAGCACCGCGCGGTCGCCCCGGCGGATCGCCGACAGCAGCGGCCGCTCCACGAGGAACTCCGGCCCGAAGAGGTCCTGCACGTCGGTGTCGGCTTCGCTCGCATCCATGGCACGCACGGCGATCAGCTGCCGCGAGTAGTTCCACTCGTAGAGCGCCTGGGATGCGTCGATCCCCTCATAGCACTGCAGCCGGATCAGCTCGCGGTCGAGCAGCTCGGACAGCACCTTCGCGACCTCGGTCTTGCCGACCCCAGCCTCCCCTTCGAGCAGCAGTGGCTTGCCGAGCGACAGCGACAGGTAGATCGCCGTCGACAGGCCACGGTCGGCCAGGTAGGCATGGTCGCCCAACGCGGCCATCAACTCGTCGACGCTTCCGGGAACCGGTTGCATCCGAGCAGCCTACCGGCAGGCGGGGGCCTCGGTACGCGCTACTCCGGCGGCCGCGGCATCCCCGGGACGACCGGCGGCGCCTTGATCCCCCGCTCGCTCATCCGCGCGACGACCTTGGCGCGGAGCAGCCGCTCCACGTCGACGCGGTGGCTCGGCTCCGTCTCGACCGCGATGCGCATCACTTGTGCGACGTTCGTGAGCTGCGTGACACCGACGACCTGCGGCGGCTTGCGGAGCCACGCGTCGAACGGCGGCTGCGACGCCACCTCGTCGACCAGTTCCTCGAGCACGGTGCGGACGTGCTCGGGGTCCTCGTCGAGCGCGACCGGCACATCAACAACCGCGCGGCCCCAACCGCGCGTGCGGTTGTTGGTGACCTCGATCAGCCCGTTCGGCACGGTCGACAACGTGCCGTCGTACTGCCGGACCGACGTGGTCCGCAGGTTGAGCGTCTCGATCGTGCCGGACACGGTGCCGGCCGAGGTCGTCAGGTCGACGGTGTCGCCGACGTCGTACTGCCCTTCGATGAAGATGAACAGCCCACTCAACGAATCGCGCACGATCGACTGCGCGCCGAACCCGAGTGCGATCCCGACGATGCCCGCCGACGCGATGATCGGCGTGATGTCGACACCGAGATCTTTCAACAGCGTGAGCAGGAACACGAACCACGCGATCACGATCACCACGCCCGACAGCAAGCCGATCACCGTTGCGACCCGGCGCCTGCGTCGTCCCTCGGCATCGTCGCCGCCGCCCCGTGCGCGCTTGCGGTGGCGGCGCGCCCACCGCCGCCCGACGATCGTCAGCACGATCCCGACGACGAGTGTCACGCCGAGATCCCACTTGTGGAGCTGAAACCAGTCCAACGTGAACGGCGTGGGCTCGGCGTCGCTCTGGGCGAGCAGCGACAGCCCGCGAAGGAGCAGCATCAGGCGACCCTAGCAGCGGTCGCCCCGCGGACGGCGCGTCAGGCCATCGCTTCTTGGAGCGCCCGCTGGGTCAAGACCTTCACGAGGGCCCGGCGATAGTCCGCCGACGCGAACGCATCATCGGGCGGGGCCGTGCCTTCATCTGCCCGAGTGGACGCGGCCGACGCGTCCGCACCACCCGCGAGTTCCTCCTCGACGGCCGAGGCACGCAACGGAGTGAGCCCCATGTTCGTCAGGGCAACGTGCATCGCCCCGTTGGTGCGAACGGCCGAGACCCCGACCAACGCCCAGTCCTGGGCCCGACGATTGAATTTCATGAAGCTCCATCCGCCCGATGTCTTCGGCACCCGGATCTCGGTGAGCACCTCGGTCGGTTCGAGGGCGGTCTCGAACAAGCCCGTGAAGAACGCGTCCGCCTCGATCGTGCGCGTCACGCCGCCGGCACCCGTCGCCACGAAGGACGCGCCGAGCGCGAGGAGCACCGCCGGCATGTCCCCAGCCGGATCGCCGTGCGCGACCGAGCCACCGATGGTGCCCACGTGGCGCACCTGCGGATCCCCGATCTGCGCTGCCGCGAAGGCGACGATCGGGCACGACGCCTGGAGCATCTCGCTGTTGGCGACATCGTGGTGCCGGGCAAGCGCACCGATCACCAGCTGGCCGGCGTCTTCTCGGATCGCCGATAGGCCATCGATCCGGCCGATGTCGATCAGCGTCGACGGTCGCGCCACGCGAAGGCGCATCGCGGGTAGCAGCGAGTGCCCGCCCGCGAGCAGCTTCGCGTCCTCGTCGGCAGACAGGGCAGCGATCGCCTCGTCGACCGACCCGACCCGCACGTACTCGAACGGCGCGGGGATCATGCCGACCCCTCCTTCGCGGTCTGGATCGCTCGCCACACGTGCTCCGGTGTCGCCGGCCGGGCGATCTCGGTCACGCCGAGGTACGACAGCGCATCGACGACTGCGTTCATGATCGCGGGCGGCGCGGCGATCGTGCCGGTCTCCCCGACCCCCTTGATGCCCAGGTCGTTGGTCGTCGACGGCGTCACGTGGTTCCCAGTGACGATCGACGGCACCTCGGTCGCCGACGGCACGGCGTACTGCGTCATCGACGAGCTGAGCAGCTGCCCGTTCGGGTCGTACACGGCCTCCTCGTACAGGGCCTCGCCGATCCCTTGGGCAACGCCGCCCATCACCTGCCCCTCCACGATCATCGGGTTGACCACGGGGCCGACGTCGTCGACGGCGACGTACTTCAGGAGGTCGACCTCGCCGGTCTCGGTATCGACCTCGACCTCGCAGATATGCGCGCCGAAGGGGAACACGAGGTTCTGCGGATCGAAGAAGGCCGATTCCTCGAGCCCGGGTTCGGTGCCGTCGGGCAGGTCGTGTCCACGCCAGGCCGAGAACGCGATCTGCGGGATCGTCCGCGTTACAGCCGGCGCGCCGCGCACGGAGAACGTGCCGTGCTCGAAGCTGAGATCGGACGCGGCGACCTCGAGCTCGTGCGCCGCGATCTTCCGCGCCTTCTCCACGATCTTGCTCGTCGCCCGGTGCACGGCCGGCAGACCGACCGCCGCGCTCCTGCTCCCGTACGTGTCCCATCCGCTCGGCGCGATGTCGGTGTCACCGAACAGCACCTCGACGTCGTCGATCGGAACCCCGAGATCGTCGGCCACCAACTGGGCGAACGTGGTCTCGTTGCCCTGGCCGTGTGGCGTGTTGCCGATCACGACCACGACCTTGCCGGTCGGGTGACAGCGCACGGTCGCGGCCTCCCACCCGCCGCCGGCGTACTTCAGGACGCCGCCGATCACCCGCGACGGCCCCCAGCCGCAGTTCTCCAGGTACGTCGAGAAGCCGATCCCGATCTGGCGGGTGCCGCCCTCGTCGCGCCGCGCCTGCTGCTCCTTGCGAACCTGCTCGTAGTCGAACAGCTCGAGCGCCTGGTCCAGGGTCGCCGGGTAGTCGCCGGAGTCGATCATCAGCCCGCCGACGGACTGCGTCGCCTCGGTGAAGGGCGGCATGAAGTTCATGCGCCGGATCTCGACCACGTCCTTGCCAACGCGCCGGGCGAGGGCGTCGATCGCGCGTTCGATCGCATAGGTCGCCTCCGGGCGGCCCGCGCCTCGGTACGCGTCGACCGGCGTCGTGTTCGTGAACACGCCGATGATCTCGACCTTGTACGCGACCCCCTCGTAGCAGCCGCAGAACAGGAACCCGCCGAGGACGGGCGTCCCCGGGGCGATCACCATCAGGTAGGCGCCCATGTTCGCGTGCACCCGAACCCGATACCCGAGGATCTTCCCGTCCTCTTGCGCCGCGATCTCCACCTCTTGCACCTGGTCGCGGCCGTGGTGGGTCGCGAGGTACCCCTCGGACCGCGTTTCGGTCCACTTGATCGGCATCCGCAGACGGCGAGCGAGTTCGAGCGCGAGCGCTTCTTCCGGGTAGATCTGCAGCTTCGATCCGAAACCGCCGCCGACACGCGGAGCGACGATCCTGAGCTTCGACTCGGGGATGCCGGTCGCGATCGCCATCGCGGTGCGCAGGATGTGCGGGACCTGCGTCGAGGACCACATCGTGTACTGCTCGGCGGCCGGGCTCGGCTGGACGAGGATCGACCGGGGCTCCATCGCGTTGGCGATCAGACGATGGACCTTGTAGCGCTCCCGCACGACGACCGGCGCGTCGGCGAAGACCCCATCGACGTCGCCCTGGACGTTGTCCCAGACGTAGGACCGGTTGGTGCCGAACTCATCGTGGACGAGCGGCGCGTCGTCGGACAGCGCCTCGTGCATGTCGACGACGGCGTCCAGTGGGTCGTAATCCACCCGGACGACCTCGGTCGCATCCTCCGCGATCGCGCGCGACGTCGCGACCACGACGGCCACGCCATCGCCCTGGTACCGCGCCTTGTCGGTGACGAGCGGGTAGTGCAACGGGTTGTTCAGATCCTCGGTCACCGGCCAGGCCATCAGCAGCGGACCGGCCCACTCGAAGTCGGCGCCGGAGAACGCCGCGACGACCCCCTCCATCGCCAGCGCCTCCGAGACGTCGACGCTCTTGATCCGGGCGTGGGCGAACGGGCTTCGGACGACTGCCATCCACAGCATGCCCGGGACGGTCAGGTCGTCCGTGTATCTCGCCGTGCCCGTCAGGAACTCGGGGTCTTCCTTCCGCAGCACCCTTTGGCCCACGAACGTTTCGGTGGTCGCCATCTCGCTCGCCTCCTCAGGCCCGTGCGCCGCTCATCTGCCCGGCGGCATCGAGGATCGACGCGACGATGTTCTGGTAGCCCGTACACCGGCAGAGGTTGCCCTCGAGCGACTCGCGAACCTCCTCTTCCGTCGGTGCAGGGTTCTCTTTGAGGTAACTCGCCGCGGCCATGATCATGCCGGGCGTGCAATAGCCGCACTGCAGCCCATGGTTGCGATGGAAGGCGTCCTGCAACGGATGCATCTCGCCGTCGCTCGCCATCCCTTCGATCGTTCTGATCTCGCGCCCGTCGGCCTGCGCGGCGAGCATCGTGCAGGACTTCACCGACTCGCCGTCGACGTGCACGGTGCAGGCACCACAGGACGACGTGTCGCACCCGACGTTGGTGCCGGTGAGGCCGAGCCGCTCCCGGAGGTAGTAGACGAGCAACGTCCTCGGTTCGACGTCGTCGGAATGCGTCGTGCCGTTGACGGTCACGGAGATCTGCGTCACGGAACCCTCCTCGCGATGGACGGCTGGACGAGACCTTCGAGCGTAGTACCGACTTGACGATCGGGCGAATCGGCGGCGCGCTACCAGGCGGGGCGGTCGGCCGCGAGCGCAGCCATCCCGGTGCACGCCGACCCGGTTCCGTACCGCGTGCGTCCGTCGGCCGCGACGGCCACCCAATAGCACGTGGCCTTCGAGCCGTGGACGGCCGCCGCCCATCCCGCGCCGCCCGCGTAGACGCTCACCACCGACGGACCCGTCGACGGGCCCTCGATGAACAAGACCGTCGGCGCGACCGCGGTCAAGGCGTTCGGTGCGGCGTCGGTGATCGACCCGCCGGCCGCGATCTGCCGTGCGGCATCGAGCGCGGTGGTGGCCGTCTGCTCTGCGTGCGCGTCGAGCATGTTCCCGACCGCGGTGGGGTCGGCTGTGCCGGGATCGGCGGCGCCGATCTGGGCCGCCGCCTGCGCTTGCGCCTCGGCCTCGGCCCGCTGCGTGGCGGCGAGCTGCGAACGGCGAGCATCGGCGGTGCGCTGCGCCGAGACGACGAACATCCCGAACGCCGCCAGGAGCAGCCCGATCACCGTCAGGAGCGCCAGGGCGCGCACGGCGAACGGCGAGAGCCGTCGGGTGCGCGGCATGTGCGTGGCAACCATCCGGAAGGCGTCATCCATCCCGCCGCAGGTATCGGACGGGGGCCGGCTCGGGTGTAGCTCAGGCCGGCTTGGGCCAGGCGGGCGCCGTGGCGGCCTTCAGCGCGACCACGCCGGTGCAGGTGGTGCCGGTGCCGTACGTGACCCCCGACGCCGTGATCTGCGCGTACAGGCAGCGCCCGGACGGGGACAGCACCGCGATGCCAACGGCGCTCGCTGTGCTCGCGACGCTGACGCTGTTCGGGCCCGTCGACGGACCAGTCGTGTAGGTGTAGGTCGGCTCGTACTGCTTCAACGCCTGCGGGGTGACCTGCGCGAACGACCCGGTGATCGCGACGCCCTGCACCGATTGGATCGCCTGGGCGCCGGTCGTTTGCGCTTGGATGTCTTGGGCGGCTGCGATCTCGGAGACCTCTCCGCTGGCCGCCTGGCTCCCCGCGCTCGACATCAAGTGCATGAACCCCCACACGAGGAACGCGGCCACGACGAGCCCGATCCCACCCAGGATGTAGCGGGTTCGCTCGAAGCCGCCCGCGGGTGCACGCTTGACCCGCGGCGCCGCGTGCTTGGCCTTGACCGGCCGCGCGCGGCGCTTCGCGGGCTGCCCGAGCGAGAAGGAATCGTCCATACCTGCAGGTATCGGCCCCGGACGGACCGAACTGAGGGGCCGACCAGACGCCCGCGTCGGGCTACCATCGACGGGTGAGCGAGATCACCGATGTCCTGGAGGCGATCGAGAGCCTCGAGGCCCAGGGCCAGCGCATGGCCCTCGCCACGATCGTCGCTGTGCGCGGGTCGACGTATCGCCGTCCCGGCGCTCGGCTGCTTGTCCCCGAGGACGGGGCCCCCATCGGCAACCTGAGCGGCGGCTGCCTGGAGGGCGACGTCGCCGACATGGCCCGCGTGGTGATGGACGAAGGGCGCGCGCGTCTCGCCGGCTGGGACCTGACGGCCGACGACGACGAGGTCTGGGGCCTCGGTCTCGGGTGCAACGGCGCGATCGAGGTCTTCATCGAACCCGCTGAGCGCGCCGTCGCCGTCACGCATGCACTTCGTGAGGCGCTCGACCAGGAGCGATCCATCTGCGTCGTCACGGCGCTGGAGTCCGACGTCGCCGGCGTCGAACCCGGCGCGCGGCTCGTCGTGCGGCCGGACGGCTCGGTCGACGGCTCGCTCGGCGACACCGATGTGGACGCCGAGGCGACGGTCGCCGCGAAGGAGCTCCTCGCGGCGGGTCACTCCGAGATCCGGTCGTTCGCCGGTTCCGTCCGCTCGTTCGTCGAGGTGCTCGAGCCGCCGCTTCGGCTCGTGTTGTGCGGGGCGGGCCACGACGCGATCCCGCTCGTGCGCACCGCGGCGGCGATCGGCTGGCACGCGGTCGTGGTCGACGACCGGCCCGCGTTCCTCACCGAAGAGCGATATCCACAGGCACACGCGTTCGTCCGCGTCGAGGAGCCGTCGGCCGTCGACACCGGGGCGCCGCTCGACCAGCGAACCTTCGCGGTCGTGATGTCCCACAACTACCTGCGCGACCGCGACTACCTGCGCGGCCTGCTGCGCACCGACGTCGGCTACATCGCGATGCTCGGCCCCGCTGCGCGCACCCAACGGATCCTCATGGACCTCGCCCAGGAGGGCGTCGAGATCACCGAGGAGCAGCGTGCGCGGATCCACGGACCGGCGGGACTCGACCTCGGCGCCGAGGGACCAGACGAGATCGCGCAGGCGATCGTCGCCGAGATCGTCGCGGTGCGGCACGGTCGCGACGGCGGGTTCCTCAAGGAACGGCCCGGGCCGATCCATGACCGGCCCCGGCCGGGCACCGAAGCGCGCTGACCAGCGTAGGCTCCGCCGATGATCTCCGGGATCGTGCTCGCCGCCGGTACCGGTTCGCGGTTCGGCGGCACGAAGCAACTCGTTGCGGTCGACGGGAAACCGCTCGTTCGGCACGCGCTCGACGCGCTCGAGAGAGCCGAGATCGGTGAACGGATCGTGGTCCTCGGCCATGACGCAGATCGTGTTCGAGCCGTGATCCCCGACGGCGTGATCGTCGTGGAGAACGCCGACTACCGCGACGGACAAGCCACCTCGTTGGCGGCGGCCTTCCACGCCGTCGATGACGCGAGCGAGGCGGCCGTGATCCTGCTGGCCGACCAGCCCGGGGTCACCGCCACCGATGTTGGAGATCTGATCCGCGGCTTTCGCGCCACTCGCTCGCAGATCGTGCGGCTCGTCTTCTCGGACGGCCCAGGCCCCGCGCTCCTGTCACGCGAGATCTACGCCGAGGCCGGCCACCTGCACGGCGACGCCGGTGCACGCGTGTTGATGGCGTCGCATCCGGGATGGGTGCACGAGGTGCGCGTGGACCGACCCGCGCCGCCGGACATCGACAGGCCCGAGGACCTCCCCTGACTCAGCAGGCGTTGCCGAGCCTTCGGTGCGACAGCGCCGGCAGTCGCGTGCGCACGGCGCGGACCTCGTCGGCGTCGACGTCCGCGAACCACACGCCGTCGCCTTCGTCCGGGGCACGCACCACGACCGCGCCCCACGGATCGACGATCATCGCGTTGCCGTACGTCCGGTGCCCTGCCTCGGGCGACCCCCACGGACCCCATTGGGCGGCGGCGAGCACGTAGCTCTGTTCCTCGATCGCCCGGGCCCGCAGGAGCGTCTCCCAATGCGCGGCGCCGGTCACTGCCTGGAACGCCGACGGCACCGCGAGCGCCATGGCGCCCGACGTCATCAGGCCGCGATACAGCTCTGGGAACCGGAGGTCGTAGCAGATCGACAGGCCGAGACGGATCCCGTCGACATCGTGCGTCACGACCTCGTCGCCTGCGGCGAACAACGCCGACTCCCGGATCGGCCGCTGGCCCGGAAGCTCCGCGTCGTAGAGATGGATCTTGCGGTAGCGCGCGAGCATCTCGCCGTCGCGGTCGAACAGGAACGATGTGTTGTAGACGCGCCCATCGGCCGACTCGCAGACGGAGCCGCCGAGGACCCACATCGACCGGCTCCGCGCGAGCCCAGCGATCCGCGCGGTGATCGGACCGCCAAGCGGCTCGGCCAGCTCGCGCATCCGCCGTTGCGACCCGTAGTACGCGAACAGCTCGGGGAGCACCGCGATGTCGGCGCCGCCGTCGGCGGCCGCATCGAGGAGCCGCTCGGCGCTCGTCATGTTCGCCTCGACGTCGTCGACGCCCGCGTTCAGCTGGCTGATCGCCGCGCGCATAGGCCGAGCGTACAGAAGGGCCGGCGCGCACCCGGCGCGCCGGCCCCTTCGCAACGGATCTCTGGGTGTCAGTCCTCGAGCACGAGGTCGGCGTCGATCACGATGTCGACCTTCTTGCCGACGAGCCAGCCGCCGGTCTCGACGGCCACGTTCCACGTGAGGTCCCAGTCCTCGCGGTCGATCGTCGCTGCCGCGCTGAACGAAGCGAGCGTGCCGCCCCGCATCCCCGGGCCCCATCCGAGGAACTCGCCCTTGAGCGTGATCGGGTTGGTCTCACCCTTGACGGTGAGGTCGCCGTCGAGCTCGAAGGCGTTGCCCTCGCCGGGACGGAACGCCGTCGACGTGAACGACAGCGTGGGGTAGGTCTCGACCTCGAGGAAGTCGTCGCTCCGCAGGTGCTGGTCGCGACCCTCGTTGTCGGTGCTGATCGAGTCGGCCTTCATCTCGACGTTGACGGACGAGTCCTCTGCTGCCTCGCCGATCTTCACCTGACCGTCGAAGTCGGTGAACCGGCCGTGGACCTTCGACAGCATGTGCCGGGCCACGAACCCGACGGTGGTGTGGGCCTTGTCGAAGCTGTACGCCCCGGCGGGCGGCAACTCGATCCCGTTGATGCTCCGAGCGGTGGTCACGTCGCTCATGATGCTCCCTCCTGCTCCCTGGCCCCCCACCGCGGGTGGCCGATACCCCGCTCAACCTCTCTCAGTTACTCTGTATTCCAGAGTTGCTCAGGAATCTTGACCGCTTCCCGAGCGTTCCCTAGGGTATGAGGACGATGACCCCCCATCACGACCAGGCGATCTGCCAGCATTTCCAGGAGGCCGCCGAGCTGATCGCCCAGAAGTGGATGCCGTTGATCGTCCATGCCCTTCGGCCCGGCCCGCAGCGCTATTCCGAGCTGAAGCACGCCGTCCCCAAGATCTCCGACGCGTCGTTGTCGGAGCGGCTGAAAGTCCTCGAGGCAGCCTCGATCGTCGAGCGGTGCGTCGAGCCCTCGACGCCGGTCAAGGTCTCCTACGGGCTGACGCCGCGCGGGCGGGAGCTCGCGGACGTGCTGAACGAGCTCCAGGCCTGGGCGGAGCGCTGGACCGCCGAGCCCGCCCACGTCTGACCGCGCCCGATCCGGACGCGGTGCCCGGGGCGCCGTTGTGCTGCCTGGTCACGTCGGCGAACCCCGACCGCCCGCACAAGGCGTCCGTCCACGTCGACGCGACCAAGACGTCGGTCGTCTGTGGACTGCCGTCGGCGGACATGAAGACCACCAAGACGATCCGCTGGCGGGTCGCGGGGCGGTTGCACGGAACGGTCGACCGGGCGCCGGACACCGGCTGGAACGCGTAGGCCCCCGCGACACTGCGGGACCCCGGGGGCCGGCTTCGCCGGCCCCCACCCTTACCGGGTGTCCTTCACCACCTCGCCGCCCTTCATGACGAAAGGAACGGCCTCGAGCAGCGTGATGTCGTCGGTTGGGTCGCCGGGCACCGCGATCGCGTCGGCGAACAGGCCTGCGCGAAGCGACCCGACCCGGTCCTGCCACCGGATCATCTCGGCGGCGACGGACGTCGCCGAGCGGATCGCCTGCATCGGCGTCATCCCGAACCGGACGTAGCACGTCAGGTTCTTCGCCTCCGTGCCGAAGGGCGCGATGCCCGTGTCCGAGCCGTTCGCGATCTTCGCGCCGGCGGCGACGGCCTTGCCGAACATCGAGCGGCTGACCTCGTTGGTCCATCGGACCTTCTGCATCACCTCATCGGTATAGCCGAGCTTCGGACCCTCTTCCTCCATGTGGTCGCCGTCGGATATGTCGATCACGAGGTACGTGCCGCGGTCGACCACGAGCGCGAGGGCCTCGTCGTCGATCAAGGACGCGTGCTCCACCGAGCGCACGCCAGCGCGCGATGCGCGCATGATGCCCTCGGGGCCGTGCGCGTGCGCCGCGACGTGCGCGCCGAGCAGGTCGCACTCCTCGACGGCCGTGCGGAGCTCGTCCTCGGTGAACTCCGGGGCGCCGGGGTTCGTGCCGGTCGTCAGCACGGCGCCGGTCGCGATGATCTTGATGAGGTCGGCGCCGCGGGCGATGATCCGCCGGACGTTCGCGCGCATCTGGTCGACGCCGCTCGTCACACCGAACCGCAGCTCAGCCGGCACGATCCCGTCCACGTCGACCGCGAGGCCGGTGATGTCCCCGCCCCCACCCGGGCAGGTGACGTACGCCCCCGCGCAGAGCATCCGCGGCCCCGGGAACCAGCCCGCCTCGATGCCCTCGCGGATCGCGACGTCGGTGAAGGCGCGGAACGAGCCGACGTCGCGCACGGTCGTGAACCCGGCCTCGAGGATCAGCCGCGCGTTCCGCACGCCGGCGATCGCTTCTTGCGCACCGTTGCGCATCACGAGCGCGGCGTATCCCTGGCCGTGCTCCTCCTCGCCGGCGAGATGCGAGTGCATGTCCAGCAGGCCGGGAAGCAGCGTGTGACCGGAGAGGTCGATGCGGCGAGGCCCGTCTGGCACGTCGGCTCCGGCGACGACGTCGGCGATGCGGTCATCCTCGATGAGCACGGCTCGGTCGGTGACGACGGAGCCAGCGTCGGTGTCGATGATCCGGTCGGGAAGCAATGCGATGCGCTCGGTCATGCGGCGCAGGATACCGACGCCGGTGCGCGACGGATATCCAGGCGTGACTGAAGGTTCGCGGCGCCGCGGCCGATACCTGGAACGTGGTAGTCGCGGCTCTCCTCTCCAGCCCGAGGCTGCCACCACCCGAAAGGGTGTCTCCAGCCCGCAACGGCCGGAGTTCGCCTCGGTCCCACCGCTTCAGGCGGATGACCGGGGATGGGTCTTGAGGCTCCCGAGGCGAAGCCTCCACGATGCGGGCGCGGGGGGGGGGGGGGGGGG
>DASYOY010000033.1:0-28535 GCA_036007245.1 Actinomycetota bacterium
ACAAGGCCAAGCGCTTGCCGACGATCGGCGTGTTCGCGCTGGAATGGTCCGACCCGCCCTTCTCCGCGGGACACTGGATCCCCGGCATGATCACCGCGGTCGGTGGCACGCCGGTCCTCGCAGAAGACGGCCAGCCGAGCCTCGAGACCGCCTGGCACGAGGTCCGCGACGCGATGCCCGAGGTGATCGTCTTCATGCCCTGCGGCTACTACCTCGAGGAAGCGGAGGAAGAGGCGGACACGTTCCTCGGCCAGCCGGAGTTCGCCGACACGCCTGCGGTGCGAAACGGCAACGTGTACGCCGTCGACGCGACCTCGTTCTTCTCGCGGCCCGGCCCGCGACTCGTGGATGGGCTCGAGATCCTCGCGTGGGCGGCGCACCCCGACGCGTACCCCGCTCCCCCGTCCGGCACGATCGCCAAGCTCGGATAGCGCCCGTGCCCGATGCCGGCGACGCGCCGATCCTCGAGTTCGATCCGTCGCCGACCTCTGTGATCGAGCCCAACGAGGTCTTCGACCCGATCGATATCCCGCCGCACGTCGTGCTCTGCTTCTTCCAGGATGTGATCGAGGACGTGGTCGCGCGCTATGAGGGTGAAGAGATCGACGTCCTGATCAGCGAGATCGGCCAGAACCCCGTCTTCCGGGTCACGGTCGATGGCCACCAGCTCGCGGTCGTGCACCCCGGCGTCGGGGCGCCACTCGCAGCGGGATTCCTCGAGGAGCTGATCGCGCGAGGCTGCCGGGCGTTCGTCGCGTGCGGCGGCGCCGGCGTACTCGTCCCCGATGTCGCGCTCGGTCACGTCATCGTGCCGACGAGCGCGATCCGCGACGAAGGAACGAGCTACCACTACCTGCCGGCGTCGCGCACCGTGGAGCCCACGCCCGCTGCCGTCGGCGCGATCCGAGACGTCCTCGAGCTGCACGGCGTTCCGTTCGTCGAGGGCACCACCTGGACGACCGATGCGCTGTACCGCGAGACACGGAAGAAGCTCGACGAACGCGTCCGCGAAGGATGTCTCACCGTCGAGATGGAAGCGGCCGCCTTCTTCGCCGTCGCGCGATTCCGTGGCGTGGCGTTCGGTCAGATCCTGTACGCCGGCGACGACCTGTCCGGCGAGGCGTGGGATCAACGCGGCTGGCACGAGCACGCGCACGGACGTGAGCGTCTGTTCCTGCTGGCAGCCGAGGCCGTGCGAGCCCTCTAGTACCCTTCCCGGCCTATGCCGAACCTGGTGACACCCGACGACATCGGCAAGCGCGTGACGTTCCAGTTCGAGCTGCCGAACGGGTTCCTGAGCGAGGCGGTCGGCGTGTTCGAGCGATGGGACGAGGCGGCGGAGACGTACTTCGTTCGTAAGAAGGACGGCACCGAAGCGCGCGTGCCGGCCCGCGGTGTCCGACACGGAAAGGTGATCCCCGAGTGAGCGAGCTACCCAGCGCCCTGATCCGTCTGCGACTCGGCCAAGAGGACGCCCACTACGGCGGCAACCTGGTGGCGGGCGCCACGCAGCTCAAGATCGTGGGCGACCTGATCACCGAGCTCGCGATGAAGTACGACGGCGACGAGGGCCTGTTCCGCGCCTACGAGTCGGTGGAGTTCCTCGCGCCGCTGTACGCCGGTGACTGGATCGAGGCGCGCGGCAAGATCGTGAAGGTCGGCAACTCGTCACGGACCTGCGAGTTCGAGATCCAAAAGATCGGCGCAGCCCGGACCGACATCAGCGATTCGGCCGCGGAGTTCCTCGACGACCCGGTCCTCACGCTCCGGGCGGTCGGCACCACTGTGGTGCCGGAGGAACACCAGCGCTTCAGTCATTGAACGCGATCCGCAGCTGCTCCGTGATCAACGCGGTCGGTGCGCGTTCGATCCCCGCGAGCACGTCGTCCCAGTACTCGATGATGCCGGCGCGACCTAACCAGATCGAGCGATCGGCGAGCGTTGGGTCGTCCTCGCCGCCGGCTTCGATGCAGGCTCGCGTCAGCACCGGACCGAGCCAGATCACCAAGCCCGCGTAGTCCTTCGCCGGATCACACACCTCGGCGTCTGCCCAGTCGATGATCGCGGTCACCCGGCGCCGCCCCTCATCGATGAAGACATGTTCGCCCTTGATGTCCGTGTGGCACAGCGTTCGGCGGTCGGTCGGTTCCGGCGGCGGTTCGGCAAGGAACCGACGGACGGCGGCGTCGGCGATCTCCGTCGTCGCAGCGAGGGCTTCGTCGCTGATCGGAGGCACCGCGAAGGACAGCGTCCGTTCACCGGCGCCGAGCTCGCGCGCTCGTGAGCCGCTCACCCGATGGAGCGCCCCGAACAAGGACCCGATGTGAACAGACAGGCCGTCGCCTGGAGAGACGGTGACCCCCTCGACCGTCTGACCCTGTGACCCGGTCGCACGCTCCTGAACGATGAATCGCCGGCCGGCATCGCCCATCGTTCCGAGCATCCGGATCGCCGGCACCACGTCACCGAGCAGCCCGCGGATCGTCGGGTGGAGTGCCGCTTCGACGGGAACCTTGGCCGCATCGATCTTGGTCCGCGGGAACTTCGCGACGAGATCATCACCGACGGCCCACACCTCGAACTCGTCGTTCAGGAACATGCGCTCGACGGGTCCGTCGGTGTCGAGCAACGCGCGCACGTTGCGCTCCGTCAGCATCCGGCGACGCTAGCAGGGAGGAACGATCAGCTGGCGAGCTCGAGGCCCTGCAGCACGCCGACGAGCTCGTCCATGTCGAACGGCTTCGGGACGAACGCCGCGGCGCCGAGCTGCGTCGCCCGCGCACGGTCCATCGCCGACGCGAGCGCCGTCACCATCACGACGCGCGGGCGATCCGCCGCCGGAAGCTTCGCGAGCTCCTCGAGGACCGACCAACCATCCATGCGCGGCATCATCACGTCGAGCACCATGAGATCCGGATGGTGGCGTTGGATCTGGGTCATCGCTTCGAAGCCGTCGTGCGCCGTGAGCGTCTCGTACCCCTGGCCCTGGAGGCTGAACTCGATCACCCAGACGACCTGGGGCTCGTCGTCCACGACGAGGACGGTGGGAAGTCCGTTCGAAGCCATGGTGGTAGCTACGGCCGTTCGGGCACTGACGTTCATGCGTCCATCGGCTCAACATCGCCGAGCGACGGTGACGCCCTCCGGCGAAGGTCCAGGGTGGGCGGGTGATTCCCGCCTAGTCACCGCGGGCCAGACAGGCGGCTACGACGCGACTGCGGGCGGGATGAACGTGTAGGTGAGGTGCCAGTCGCCGACGTCGACCGGTCCGTACGGTCAACCCACCCGCGGCGCGCGGGACCACTTCGTTACCGGATCGTCACACCCGAACCCGGATGCACCGTACCGACCCTCGAACCGTGTGTGGACGCGGCCTCCGCGTGCTCGGGCGCGACCGCGAGGATCATCCCGAGTCCCATGTTGAACGTCCCGAACAGATCGTCGTCGGACAGCCCGGCTTCCTCGTGCAGGAGATCGAAGACCGGTTGCTCGGTCCAGGTGCCGCGCTCGAGCGTCGCGCCGAGCCCGTCGGGCAGGATCCGCGGAAGGTTCTCGAGGAGGCCGCCGCCGGTGATGTGCGCGGCGGCGTGAAGCAGACCCTCGCGGTGCATCGCGAGGACCTCCGGCGCGTGGATCGTGCACGGCTCCAACAGCTCGTCGGCGAGCGACCTGCCGAGCTCGGGCACCGGCGCGTCGAGCGAGCGGCCATCGAGCAGCACGCGACGCACGAGCGAGTAGCCGTTCGCATGCAGGCCGCTGGACGCAAGCCCGATCAACACGTCGCCGTCACGGACGCGGTCTGCCCGGAGCATGTTCGCCTCCTCGACCATCCCGACGCAGAACCCGGCGAGGTCGAACTGATCGTCGGGCATGACGCCCGGATGCTCGGCCGTCTCACCGCCCAGGAGCGCGCAACCGGCGCGCCGGCATCCCTCCGCGACGCCCTCGACCAACTCGGCGACGTGCTCGGGCACCACACGCCCGACGGCGATGTAGTCCAGGAAGAAGAGCGGCTCCGCGCCGGTGCACACGACGTCGTCGGCGCACATCGCGACGAGATCGATCCCGACGGTCGACCGGCGGCCGGTCGCACGCGCGATCTCCAGCTTCGTGCCGACGCCATCGGTCGCCGCGGCCAGGAGCCTCCCCTGCCCGATCGAGAACAAGCCGGCGAACCCCCCGACGACGTCGGCGACCTCGGGACGCCGTGTGCCGGCGGCCAGATCTGCGATCAGCGAGACGGCTTTCGCCGCGGCTTCGGTGTCGACGCCCGCGGAGCGGTAGGCGTCGCTCACCCGGTCGGGAGCTTGAGCTGATCCTCCAGCACGAACTTGCCGGCGCCCTCCGGGATCTCGATCGGATACTCGCCGTCGAAGCACGCGCGGCAGAACGAGTCCTTCGGCCCGCCGGCCGCCTCGACCATCCCCTCGAGCGACAGGTAGCCGAGCGAGTCAGCGCCGACGTAGGACCGGATCTGTTCCACCGTGAGGTCGGCGGCGATCAGCTCCTGCCGCGTCGGCATGTCGATCCCGTAGAAGCACGGCCACTGCAGTGGCGGACACGTCACGAGCATGTGCACCTCGGTGGCGCCGGCATCGCGGAGCATCGACACGACCTGTTTCGTCGTGGTGCCGCGCACGATCGAGTCATCGATCACGACGAGCCGCTTCCCGCGGATCGAGTCGGGCAAGGGGTTGAGCTTCAACTTCACGCCACGATCACGCAGCGTCTGCGACGGCTGGATGAACGTGCGCCCGACGTATGCGTTCTTGTAGATGCCGTCGCCGTACGGGATGCCCGCCACCTGGCTGTACCCCTGCGCGGCGGAATGGCCCGTCGTGGGCACGGCGATCACGAGGTCCCCGTCGACCGGATGTTCCTCGGCCAAGCGCCGGCCCATCGCGACCCGCGCCTCGTGGACGGTGATCCCGTCCATGCGCGAGTCGGGCCGGGCCAGGTAGACGTACTCGAACACGCAGCGGGCGGTGCGCTGGCTGGTGGCGAACCGCATCGAGTGCAACCCGCGGTCGTCGACCCGCACGATCTCGCCGGGCTCGACGTCGCGAACCCACGTCGCGCCCACGATGTCGAGCGCGCAGGTCTCCGAGGCGACGACGAACCCGTTCGGCAGGCGTCCGATCGACAGCGGCCGCACCCCGAATGGGTCGCGCGCCGCGTAGATGCTCCGTTCGTCCATGAAGACGAAGCAGAAGGCCCCTTGCAGCATCGGCATCACCTTCATCGCGGCGTCGTCAAGGCCCTGCGTGTTCGGGGCCTCCCCCGCGATGAGTGTGGTCACGAGGTCGCTGTCGGTGCTCGCCGAGCCGACGCCGACCATCGCGGCGAGCTCGCGCGTGTTCACCAGGTTGCCGTTGTGGCCGAGCGCCACCGACCGAACGCCGTCGGTCTTGAACACCGGCTGGGCGTTCTCCCATGTGGTGGAGCCGGTGGTCGAGTAGCGCGTGTGGCCGACCGCGAGGTCACCGTGCAGCGTGGTGAGCGTCGCCTCGTTGAAGACCTGGCTGACGAGCCCCAGGTCCTTGTACACGAGGATGTTGCTCCCGTCGGAGACCGCGATCCCGGCCGACTCCTGGCCGCGATGCTGCTGCGCGAACAGGCCGAAGTAGGTGAGCCGGGCGACGTCGTCCCCGGGCGCCCACACGGCGAACAGGCCGCACTCTTCCTTGGGGGACTCCGCACCCATCGAGGGAATCAGTGTACCGGCGGCACCGGGGGCAAGGGCGGTGATGCCGAGGACGTCTCGAGCTGCTTGCTCCGCCGGGGCCACAGGAACCACGCCCCGACGATGAGGGCGACCACGATCGCGGCGCCGATCAGCCAGGGAAGCTTCGACGGCGCCTCCACCGGGCCAACCGAGACATTGGCCGTCCATGTCTGCCCGTCGTGCGCGAGGGTGGACCCCGCAACCTGGCACTGCCCGCTCACCACGTCGCTCGACACCGCGCCGGGCGCGGCGCTGTCGACGGTCAGGCTCCGCCGGTCGTCCGTGCAGACCCAGACGCCTACGGCCTTCGGATGCACGGACGTGAGCGCGCTCGACATGCTGTCGCTGTCCAGGGTGAAGGCCATCGCGTCGGTGGACAGCTGGACCGGGACCGTCGCGACGGTGAGGCCGGCGTCGGTACTGCTCGCCGCCTGCGGAGCTCCGACCTGCGCAGTCGGGAACGCCGCCTTGGCGACCGCGCCGGCTGCCGCGTCGAGGGCGCTCTGGGTGGTGCCCGTGCCGAGCAGCTGGACGCTCGTCCCACTGTCGCCGCCCACGCGGAGCAGCACGGTGATCGACGGCGCCGGGCCGATCGGAAGCTGCTCGCTCGACGACTCCGACGCCGAGCACGCCGCGAGACCCAAGGCGAGGCAGGCGATCAGGCCGAGCGCTATGCGGCGCAGGCTCGATCGATCAGGCATCTCGGGGTGAGCGGTCACGTGGCCTCAGGGTACGAGGCTGACCGGAACCTCACGGGCGACGGGTTCGAGGGCCGCTCGGTCGAACGTCAGGACGTGACCGCCGTTGCGCTCCGCGCACGCCACGACGGCGGCGTCGGTGAACCCGAGCGGCGGCTCGGTGAACCGCCCCATCAGCTCGCGGATCCGGGGCACGTCGGCGTCGCCGCAGTCGAGCAACGAATCGCCCTGCTCGAGCCCGCGGAGGAACCCGATGGTCGCGATCGGGCCGAGCCGCTTGTCCAGGATTTGCGCCACCTCGGCCAAGATCGCGACCGGCACCACCGTCGGTCCGTGCTCGACCAGCGCCCGGGCGGCATCGCCGTGGCGGACGTCCGAACGGTTCACCAGCGCCACGACCGCCGAGGTGTCGAGGGTGATCACACGCCCACCGGGGCGCGCCTGACCTCGGCCGCGTCGGTGACCGGTCCGTTCTTCCACGAGCCGACCCAGCCGGGGAGTTCGTGGCGCGTTGCAGAGGCCAGGTAGGCGCCAAGCGCCTCGCGGATCAGGTGGGCCTGCGGCCGGCCGGTCGATCGGGACATCGCACGAAGGCCGCGTGCGACCTCCGGATCGAGGTACACGGTGGTCTTCTCCATGGGTGGGAGCATGCCATACGCCATATATGGCATCGCGTAGGTCATGCCGAAATCTTGACAGCGCTGGGGCGCAGACCATGTGAGGCGTGTCACACCGGTAGCGCGAAGCCGCGTGGTCAACCCGGGAACAGCATCGGATCGCCCTCGAGCCGCAGGAGGAACTCCTTGCGGTGCAAGCCGCCCGCGTAACCCGTGAGGTTTCCGGAGGCACCGATGATCCGGTGGCACGGCAGGACGATCGGGATCGGGTTCTGGCCGAGCGCCGCCCCCACCGCCCTTGCCGCCTCGGGGTGGTGGATGCCCTTAGCCACCGCGCCGTAGGTCGAGACCTCGCCGAACGCAACCTTCGCGGTCTGGGCCATCACCTTGCGCACGAACGGCGACATCAGGCGGTGGTCGATCCCAATATCGAAGCGTCGGCGCTCGCCGCCGAAGTACTCATCGAGCTGCCTGCGGACGTCGTCGGTGGCGCGCGCCGACGCGACCACGCGCGGCGACAGGTCGTCGGCGAATCGGTCCTCGAGCGCCGCCCGGTCTTGGTCGTCGAACCCGACGCAGGCCAAGCCCTTCGGCGTCACGGCGACGAAGAGCTCCCCGACCGGCGAGCCCACCGTGCCGACGGCCACATCGATCAAGCCGCCGCGGTCGGCCGCCGCGCGGACCAACTCGTCGGCGCTGCGGGCCCTCACCCTCGCGTCGGCGGCCGTGACCATCGTTCGCAGCTCCGTGCTGTTCATCACACACGCTCCCGGAGGGTCGCGAGACCGGCGCGCACGTTCGCGCGGGCAGCCTCTTCGGAACACCCGAGGATCTCGGCGATCTCGGGATAGGGACGATCGAGCAGGTGTCGGAGCGCCACCGCGGCCCGCTGCTTGGGAGGCAGCGCGGCGACCGCGGCGAGCAACGCGGCGTCGGGGGGCTCGGGCGCGGCGACCGGCCGGTCGGGGACCGTCGCCCGCGGTTCCGGCCGCCGAGCTCGCGCCCGGTGGTCGTCGATCGCTGTGCGCGATGCGATGCGCAGGATCCATCGGTCGAGCCGTCCGTCGTCGCGCACCCGCGGGTACGCGCGCAGCGCCGACAGGAACGTCTCCTGATACGCGTCGTCCGCGTGCTCGGGCCCGACGGCCGCCACCAGGAACCGCATCACCGTCGGTCCGTGCTCGTCGAGGAACCGCTCGAACGGCGGCGGCGTTCGCGTACCCATCGCCAGGGATGCAACCACACTCGGAACAACGCGGGAGTGACCGCTCCCGTGAGATGGATCACACGATCTGCAGGACTTCCGGAAGCTCCGAGAGATCGTCGACGACGTGATCGGCGAGGCCATCGAACCCCAGCCCATCGAGCAGGCCGGTCACCCGCAGCAGGCCCTGGTAGCGGACCGACACCATCCCGAGCGCGTTGGCGCCAGCGATGTCGGTGCGCTCGTTGTCGCCGATGTGCGCCGCGTCACGTGGATCGACGCCGAGGGGATCAAGAGCCGCGTGGAACGCCTCAGGCGCCGGCTTGAACACGCCGGTCTCGTCGCTGAACGACCAGGCGTCGAACGCGTCGAGCACGCCGAGGCGCCCGAGCCGCCCGCGAAGCGTGGGGGATGCGGTCAGGCCGACGTCGCACACGATGCCGAGGCGCACCCCGGCCGCACGCAACGCACGCAGGCATGCCTCGAGCCCCGGCGCGACCTCGAGCTCCGCGGTCTCACCGACGACCCGGAACGACTCGGTCAACTCGATACGAAGCGCGTCCGTCAGATCGACGGACAGCTCTTCCGTGATGAACAGCACCGAATCGGACGGCGTGTACTGGCCTGCGTTCGACCACCATTGCTCCTCGAAGCGCTGCCAGTTCTTCGCGAACGCGGCCTCGATGTCCGCGCGCTCCCGTGCATGGCCCGCACGCGCGAGCACGCGGGTCCATCGATCCAGCTGCATGGCGCGCATCGTCCCCGGATGCTCGGCCAGCAGCGTGTGCCAGAAGTCGAAGGTGACAGCGCGGATCGTCACATGGCCTCGCCGAGCAACCGCGGGATCGCGGTCTCCCAGACCTCCGTGAGCTCCGTCACGGGAACATCGAGCGCGGCGTCGATCAGTGCGCGTGGCCCACCGGTCTCGCCGATCCGTGCGGCCGGCACGTGGTGCGCCGCGGCACGCTCGCGGAACCGATCCTCGTCGACGGATGACACCGAGACCACCGCCCGCGAGGCCGACTCGCTGAACAACGTCACGTGGCTCGGGAGATCGGTCGGCAGCGACACCGCGAAACCGTGGCCTAGACCGATGGCGCACTCGGCCAGCGCGACCGCGAGGCCGCCGTCGCCGCAGTCGTGCGCGCTCGCCAGCAGCGTCTCGGCGGCCGCCGCCACGAGGAGGTCGAGCAGCGCGCGCTCCTTCGCGAGGTCGAGCGCGGGCGGCATCCCGCCGATGTCGCCGAGAACCGCCTCCGCGAACTCCGAGCCGCCGAGTTCGGCACCCGTCTCGCCCAGCAGGTAGATCGCGAGCCCCGGCGACGGGAACGCGCCCGGCACGCGGAGCCGGTGGTCCGAAAGGAGCCCGAGCATCCCGATCACCGGCGTGGGATCGATCGCGCTGTCGCCGCTCTCGTTGTAGAAGCTCACGTTGCCGCCGGTCACCGGCGTGCCGAGGGCCTCGCAGGCGTCGCGCATCCCGCGGATCGACTCGGCGAACTGCCACATCACCTCGGGCCGCTCGGGATCGCCGAAGTTCAGGCAGTTGGTGATCGCGACCGGCCGAGCGCCGGTGACCGCGACGTTCCGGGCCGCCTCGGCGACCGCATGCATCGCACCGAGGTACGGATCGAGCCGGCCGAAGCGGCCCTTGCCGTCGCTCGAGACAACGGCGCCCTTGAGCGAGCCCGGGATCCGGATCACCGCGGCATCCGACTCCGGACCGGCGACCGTGTTCCCCAGGACGACGCGGTCGTACTGGCGCCAGACCCAGCGTTTCGACGCGATGCCGGGCGCCGCGAGCACCGTCCGCAGCGCCGCGGCGAGGTCGCCGTCGAACGGCGTGAGCGCGGGGTCGAGCGCATCGGTTCGGGCGGGAGCCGCGCGCGGCCGGTCGTATTCCGGCCCCTCGTCGACGAGTGACCGCGCCGGGATCTGCGCGACCACCTCGCCGCGGCGCGTGATCGTGAGGATGCCGCCCTCGACGAGCGTCGCGATGACCGCCGTCTGGAGCCCCCAGCGCTCGCACACACCGAGCACCGCGTCGAGCTTCGACGGATGCACGATCGCGAGCATCCGTTCCTGCGACTCGCTCGTGAGGATCTCGAACGGCTCCATGTCGGCGGCCCGCAACGGCACGGCGTCGAGGTCGACGTCGGCGCCCATCCCGGCGCGCGCGGCCGACTCGCTGAGCGCACACGTGATCCCCGCGCCGCCGAGGTCCTGCAGACCCTCGAGCAAGCCGGCGCCGATCAACTCGAGCGACGCCTCGATCAAGAGCTTCTCCGCGAAGGGGTCCCCGATCTGGACCGACGGCCGCGACGCCTCGGCGCCGTCCTCGAGCGTGGCGCTCGCCAGCACCGACACGCCGCCGATCCCGTCGCGCCCGGTCGCCGCTCCGTACAGCACCATCAATGAGCCGACGTGCGGCGCCAACGACTGCGACGTGACAAGGGCGTCGGCCTTCGCGAACCCGAGGCACATCACGTTCACGCACGGGTTCGACGCATGCGCGTCGGCGAACCGGATCTCGCCCCCGACCGTCGGGACGCCGATGCAGTTCCCGTAGCCACCGATCCCGGCGACCACACCCTCGAACAGCCAGCGATTCCGCGCGTCGGTAAGCGGCCCGAACATGAGCGGGTCGAGCAGCGCGACCGGCCGGGCGCCCATCGACACGATGTCGCGCACGATCCCGCCCACGCCCGTCGCCGCGCCTTGGTACGGCTCGATCGCGCTCGGGTGCGAGTGCGACTCGATCTTGAAGACGATCGCATCGCCGTCGCCGGCATCGATCGCGCCGGCATCCTGACCTGGCCCAACCAACACCGCGTCGCCTTCGGTCGGCAACGTCTTCAGGTGGATCTTCGAGGACTTGTACGAACAGTGCTCCGACCACATCACCGAATACATCGCGAGCTCGGCACGGTTCGGTTCGCGTCCGAGCGTCGCCACGATCCGGTCGTGCTCGTCGTCTTGGAGGCCGAGTTGCCGATGGAGCGGTTCGATCACGCACCCACCTCGGCGAACAACCCGTGCGCGAACCCGAGGGCGCGTTCGTGCTGCTCGATCGTCTGCTCGATCGTCGGACCCACATGGCCCGCATCGAACCACGCGACCTCGATCGACTTCCCCGCCGCTCGCGCCGCATCCTCGTAGGCGCGGAACTGCCCGGGCGGACACCGCGAATCGTTGTCGCCCTGGAAGACGAACAGCGGCGCGTCCACCCCCTCGACATAGGTGAGCGGAGAGGCGACGCGGTACCGTTCCGGGAACTCGTCGGGCGGACCGCCGAAGATCTGCTCCTCGTAGGCGCGCAGCGCATCGGCGGTCTCGTCGTACATCAAGGTCCAGTCACCGACCGCAACGATCGCGATCCCGCCGGCCCACAGGCCCGGCAGGCGGCCGAGTCCGAGCAACGTCAGGTACCCGCCGTAGGAGCCGCCGGTCAGGACGATGCCACCGCGCTCGGCGATCCCTTGATCGGTGAGCCACGCCACGGTGGCGGCCAGGTCTTCGGTCTCCCAGTGCCCGATGTCCTCCCAGATGGCCTGCTGATACTCCCTGCCGAAGGTGGTCGAGCCGCGGTAGTTGAGCGCACACACCGCGTACCCGTGGTCGAGCCAGGAGACGAGCCTCGCACTGTACTGGTCGTTCGAGACGCCCTCGGGACCGCCATGCACCGACAGGATGGTCGGGAAGGGTCCTTCACCGTCGGGCTCGCCGACCCATGCTTGGATCAAGGTGCCGTCCGAAGAAGGGAACGACACCGACCGCAACGGCGCGGCAGCCGGCGGCGCATCCTGGCGCGCGAGGGATCGGACACCGTCATCGGTCACCGCAACGATCTCGGGCGCGTGCAGCGCGCTCGAACGGACCACGAGGACGTCTCCCGCTGGGCCGAACCTCGCGTCCTCACCGAACGAGCCGCCGCCAAGATCCACCGCGCGGCCCGAGCGAGACCCCAGGTCGTACCGGATGAGCGTTTCTTCGGCGCGGTCCGACACGCCGAGGAGCAGTTCGCTGCCGTCGTCCGACCAATCGAGCACCTCGACGTCGCCGTCGAGGTCGAATGGCAGGTCGGCGCGCTCACCGCTGTGGGGATCCCACACCAGTGGCCGCGCGCGGCCGGTGATGTTGGACGCTGTCGCGATCTTGGTGCCGCCCGGTTCCGCGACCAGGCCGTACATCGAGCTCGGCGCGCCATCCCACAGCTCGCCGACCTGCGCACCGCTCGCGACATCGGATGCGACCAGCGCGTAGGTGTTCGAGCCGGTCGGCTCGGACGAGAGATAGACGAGCGTCTTCCCGTTCGAGCTGAATGCGAGCGCCAGCACGATGCCCCGCACGGCACGGAAGCGGCGCGGTGCCGCATCTCCGGTCGCCGAGGCGATCCAGACCTCGGTGCCGTCATCGGTAGAGATCGCGATCGCGACCTGCGCTCCCGCACGATCAACCGCGACCGCCCAGGACGAATAGCCGGGCATGTCCGGCGTGAGGTCCGTCTTCGCGCCGCCCTGCACCGGGATCGATACCCAATGTCCGATCTCGTTTCCGCCCTCATCGTCGAGCGTCAGCAGCGTCCGCCCATCCTCGGCCAGGTAGGCCAACACGGTGCCCCTGTCTGCGTGCGTGAGCTGCGTCATCGCGCCGGTCGCAGGATCGAGCGCGTACGCCTGGAACTCGCCCGTCGCGTTGCTCGAGACCACCGCCGACCGACGGTCGCCCGGTGCCACCTGCAGGCCGCCGAACAGGGACGCGCGGAACCGCTGTTTCCACGGCGCATCCGGCGACGTGTCGGGGGGACGAGGCGGTCTCACATCGCTCCTACGCCGGCGAGCGCCGTCTCGAGCAGCGACGCGAGCAACGGCTGTCCACCGGTGGGGCCCACGTCCGGATCGACCGCGTGCTCCGGGTGCGGCATCAAGCCGACGACGTTGCCGGACCGGTTGCGCACGCCCGCGATGTGGTTGGTCGCGCCGTTCGGGTTCGTGGCGTCGGACAACACCCCATCGCGCCCCGCGTACCGGAACACGACGAGCCCCTCGCCTTCGACGCGATCGAGCTGCTCGGGCGTCGCCACCCATCGCCCCTCGCCGTGTTTGACCGGGATCTGCACGGTCTCGCCCGGCGTCAGGTCATGGGTCACGCACGTCTGCGCCGTCTCGACGCGGAGCCAGACGTCCTCGCACACGAACCGCAGCGACGCGTTCCGCGCGAGGGCCCCGGCCAGCAGGCCTGCCTCACAGAGGATCTGGAATCCGTTGCAGATGCCGAGCACCGGTCCGCCACGGCCGGCGAAGTCGCGCACCGCGGCCATGATCGGGGCGCGCGCGGCGATGGCGCCGCAGCGAAGGTAATCGCCGTAGCTGAACCCGCCGGGCAGCACGACCGCGTCGACGCGGGCGAGGTCGTGATCGGCGTGCCACAGCGCGACCGCCTCGCCGCCCATCGCCTCGACGGCGTGCCGCGCGTCCGCATCGTCGAGCGAACCGGGGAACGTGACCACGCCGACACGAGGCAACCGCGTCACGACGCCGCCACCGCCAGCACCTCGTAGTCCTCGATCACCGGGTTGGACAGCACCTTCGTCGCCATCTCGTGGACCTGCGCGGTCGCCGCGGCCTCGTCGGGCGCCTCGACCGTCAGCTTGATGTGCTTGCCCACACGAACGTCGGCGACACCGTCGAAGCCCATCGCCGGCAGCGATCCTTCCACCGCCTTGCCCTGGGGGTCGAGCAGCCCCGGCTTCAGCGACACCAACACCTCGAAGGTGAAGGTCGTCACGCCGGCACCCCCATGCGCGCCCGATACGCGTCGAACGTCTCGCCGCTGAGGCGCTCGTAGGCCTCGCGGTACTTCTCGGCCGTCGCCTCGACCACGTGATCGGGCAGGACCGGCGGCGGCGGCTCGTGGTCCCAGCCGCTCGCGTCGAGCCAGTCGCGCACGTATTGCTTGTCGAACGAGGGCTGCGGATGTCCCGGCTCATAGCCTTGCGCCGGCCAGAACCGCGACGAGTCGGGCGTCCCGACCTCGTCGATCAGCGACAGCTCCTTGGTCTCGCGGTCGAACCCGAACTCGAACTTGGTGTCGGCCACGATCACGCCGGCGCCGAACGCCCGCTGATTGATCCGCGCATAGAGTTGGAGACTCACCTCGCGGAGGCGCTCGTACAGACCGGTGCCCACGAGCGCGCGCGCTTCGTCCGGGGACAGCGGCAGGTCGTGCCCCTCGGTGGCTTTGGTCGTCGGCGTGAAGATCGGCTCGGGCAGCTTCGAGGACTCCTGCAGGCCGAGCGGCAGCCGGATCCCGCACACCGAGCCGTGCTCCCGGTACTGTGCCCACCCCGAACCGGCGAGGTAGCCGCGGACGACGCATTCCATCGGGATCACGTCCGCCGCGCGCGCGAGCGTCGCCCGCCCGGCGAGATCGGGATCCGTGTCGAAGGGCGGCGGGAACAGTTCGTGGTCGCCGCTGATCACGTGATTCGGCACGACCGACTCCAGCCGGTGGAACCAGAACAGCGAGCAGGCGGTGAGCACGCGCCCTTTGTCGGGGATCGCGGTCGGCAGGATCACGTCGAAGGCGCTGATCCGGTCCGTGGCGACGAGCAGCAGACGGTCTTCGCCGGCATCGAAGATGTCGCGAACCTTGCCCTGGGCGACGAGCGTCACGACGACACCTCGAGCGCCTCGAGCCGCTCGAACATCGGTCCGAGGTTCACCAGGAACTGCTGCGGATCGAACAGCGCGTCGACCGCCCCCGCATCGAGCCGCGCGATCACCTCGGGGTTCTTCGCGATCTCGTCGTGGAAGCTCGCGCCCTCGTCCCAGGCCGCGGCCGCCGCACGCTGCACGATCCCGTAGGCGTCGTTCCGTGCCATCCCGGCCTCGACCAACGCCAGCAGCACGGCCTGGCTGAACGCGATCCCTCCACGGCTGTCGACGAGCTCGCGCATCCGTTCGGGGAACACGACCAACCCGTCGATCACCCACGACAGGTCGCGCAGCATGAACGCGAGCAACCCCGTCGCATCCGGGAGGATGATGCGCTCGGCCGACGAATGCGAGATGTCGCGCTCGTGCCAGAGCGCCACGTTCTCGAAGGACGTCACGGCGTGGCCACGGATCACGCGCGCGAGCCCGCTCACCCGCTCCGACACCACGGGGTTCCGCTTGTGCGGCATCGCGCTCGAGCCCTTCTGTCCCTCGGCGAAGGGCTCCTGCACCTCACGAACCTCGGTGCGCGCCAGGTGGCGGATCTCGGTCGCGAGCGCGTCCAGGGTGGACGCGCAGACGGCAAGCGCCGCAAGGAACTCCGCGTGACGGTCGCGCTGGATCACCTGGGTCGAGGCCTCGGCGGGCGCGAGGCCCAGCCGCTCGCACACCATCTGCTCGACCTGCGGGTCGACGCTCGCATAGGACCCGACGACGCCGCTGATGGCACCGACGGCGATCGCATCGCGCGCGCGACGCAGCCGCCTGCGGTCGCGATCGAGCTGGAACGCGAACACCGCGAGCTTGTGCCCGAACGACGTCGGCTCGGCGTGCACACCGTGTGAGCGGCCCATACAGACGGTGTCGCGGAACTCGAGGGCACGCCGGCGCATGACGCCGAGCAGCCGCTCCAGGTCGGCGAGCAACACGTCGGCGCTCGCGCGCAGCTGCATCGCGAGCCCCGTGTCGAGCACGTCCGACGACGTCAACCCGTGATGGATCCACCGGCCCTCGGTCCCGATCGACGCCGCGACGACATCGACGAACGCCGCGACGTCGTGCCTCGTCACCTGCTCGCGCTCGAGCACCGCGGCGACGTCGAACCATGCCCGGTCGCGACACGCCCGAGCGTCGTCCTTCGGGATCACGCCGAGCACGGCCCATGCCTCGACCGCCGCGAGCTCGATCTCGAGCCAGTTCCACATCCGCGCTTCGTCCGACCAGATCGCCGAGACCTCCGGCACGTCGTAGCGCTCGATCACAGCTTCAGGCCCTCGGCCAGGTCGTCCTTGAACTTCCAGAGCTTCGCCTGCACCTCTTCGTCACCGACGCCGAGGATCTGGGTCGCGAGGATCGCGGCGTTCACGGCTGCGTCGACCCCCACCGTCGCGATCGGGATGCCGGTCGGCATCTGCGCGGTGATGGCGAGCGCCTCGTTCCCGACCATCTGCGGCGACGTCGCGATCGGGATGCCGATCACCGGGAGCACCGTCCGCGCCGCCACCGCGGCCGCCAGGTGCCCCGACAGCCCGGTCGAACAGACCAACACCTTGAGGCCACGCTCGAACGCTGTCCGCGCGTACTCATCGACCAGGTCGGGGTTCCGAGACGACGACATGATCCGCACCTCGTGCGGGATGTCGAACTTCTCCAGGATGAACCCTGTTTGCCGCATGATCGGCAGCTCGGACGGTGACGCCGCGAGCACGCCGACCAGCAGATCTTCGTCGCTCATCCGGCCTCCTCGGACGCCCGGTCCGCGATGTCGGTGCGGAAATGCATCCCGTCGAAATGGATCTCGTGCACACCGGCGTACGCCCGGTTGCACGCGTCGGCGAGGCTCGCGCCCGTCCCGGTGACCGAGAGCACGCGGCCGCCCGCCGTCACCAGCCGGCCGTCGGTGTCGCGGGCCGTGCCCGCATGGAAGACGGTGACGCCGTCGATCGCCTCCGCCGCCTCGATGCCCGTGATCGGCAGCCCGGTCGGGTAGCCGCCGGGATAGCCCTGGCTCGCGAGCACGACCGTCACCGCGGCACCCTGGTCGAACCCGGCGTGGCCCGCCTCGGACGCGAGACGACCGGTGGCGCAGGCATCCAGCAAGGTTCCCACGCGGAAGGGCATCCGCGGCAGGAGCACCTGGGTCTCGGGATCGCCGAACCGGCAGTTGAACTCGAGCACCTTCGGGCCGTCGGCCGTGAGCATCATCCCGGCGAAGAGCACTCCTTTATAGGGGCGGAGCTCGTCGACCACCGGCGCGAGCACGGTGTCCAGGATCTGGGTCGCCATCGCCGGGGACAGCGCGGGCACCGGCGAGTACGCGCCCATCCCGCCGGTGTTCGGCCCCTTGTCGCCGTCGCCGACGCGCTTGGCGTCCTGCGCCGCATCGAGCAGCACGCAGCTCCCCTCGCCATCGGTGACGGCGAACACGCTGACCTCGGGGCCTTCAAGGAGCTCCTCGACCACGATCGTGCGCCCCGCCTCGCCGAACGCGCCGCCGACCAGGCTCTGCTCGATCGCCTCGATCGCGGTCTCCCGGTCGGTCGCGACGGTCACGCCCTTGCCCGCCGCCAAGCCGTCCGCCTTCACAACCGCCGCGCCGCCGAGCTCATCGACGAACGCGGTCGCCTTCTCGGGGTCGTCGAACACGCCCGACCGCGCGGTCGGCACGCCTCGCCGCTCCATGACGTCTTTGGCGAACGCCTTCGAGCCCTCGATCCGAGCGGCCGCCGCTGAAGGCCCGAACACATCTCGGCCCCGCGTCCTGAGCGCGTCCGCCAGGCCGGCTACGAGGGGAATCTCGGGACCGATCACGGTGAGATCGACATCCTGCTGGTCAACGAGATCGACCACTTCGGCGACGTCGTCCGCGGCCACCGACGGGAAACACTCGGCGCTCGCCGCGATCCCGACGTTCCCGGGGGCCGCGAGCACGCGCGTCACGGTCGGATCCTGCGCGAGGCGCCAGCACAGCGCGTGCTCGCGCCCCCCTCCCCCGACGACCAGGACCTTCACGCGTCCACCACGAGGCTCTGCTCACGCGCCGGACCAACGCCGACGATCGAGACGGGCACGCCGCCGAGCTCCTCGAGGAACCGCACGTACTGCTGCGCTTCCTTGGGCAGATCCTCGAACGCAGCAACATCGCCGATCTCGTCAGCCCAGCCGGGCAGCTCCTCCCACACGGGCTCGGCCTCGTGGAACAGCGTCTGGTTGGGCGGCACGTCCTCGTAGCTCTCGCCGCCGGCGCGGTAGCCGACACACACGCGCAGCGTCTCGAATCCGCTCAAGACGTCGAGCTTCGTGAGCACCAGATCCGTCAGGCCGTTCAAGCGCGCGGCATATCGCAGCACGCAGCCGTCGAACCACCCGCACCGGCGCTTGCGCCCGGTCGTCGTGCCGAACTCGGCGCCACGCTCCCCCATCCGGTCGCCGTCGGCATCGAGCGCCTCCGTCGGGAACGGCCCGCTGCCCACGCGCGTGACATACGCCTTGGTGATGCCGATCACGCGTTCGACCTGGTGCGGGCCGATCCCGGCGCTCGCGAGCGCGTAGCCGGCCACCGGCGTCGACGACGTCACGAACGGGTATGTGCCGTGATCGAGATCGAGCATCGTGCCCTGCGCGCCTTCGAGCATGACGTCGTCGCCGGCCTCGAGCCGCTCGTGCAAGAGCCGCGACGTGTCGGCGACGTAGGGCCGGAGCCGCTCGGCGAAGACAAGGTAGTCGGTGAAGATCTTGTCGGCGTCAACCGCGAGCCGGTTGTAGACCTTGGTCAGGAGCTGGTTCTTCTCCCACAGGACGACGTCGAGCTTCTCGCGGAAGATCTTCTCGTCGTACAGGTCCTGCACGCGGATCCCAACGCGCGCGGCGCGGTCGGCGTAGGCCGGACCGATGCCTCGCTTGGTCGTGCCGAGCGCGTTCTTGCCGAGGAAGCGCTGCGTCACCTTCTCGAGCTCGAGGTGGTACGGCATGATCAGGTGCGCGTTGAGCGACAGGCGAAGGCCGGAGACGTCGAGCCCGGCCGCCGTGAGCTCGTCGAGCTCGCCCAACAGCACCGCGGGATCGACCACTACGCCGTCGGCGATCACGTTCGTGATGTGCGGGTACAAGATGCCCGAGGGCACCAGGTTCAGCTTCAGCAGGCGACCCTCGGCGATGATCGTGTGACCGGCGTTGTTGCCGCCCTGGTAGCGGACGACCAGGTCCATGCGGTCCGCCAGGTAGTCGACCGCCTTGCCTTTGCCCTCATCACCCCACTGGGTGCCGAGCACGACGGTGGCAGGCATGACCCGCCCAGTCTACGGAACGCAACCCCCGGCTCCCGGTCCGGCCTTTGGCCCTATCGACCACGTTCCGAGACGGCCGTAGACTCCCGCCGATGCACATCGACTGGGGCATCGTCCTGGCGGGCGCCATCGTCGGATTCACGGTCGGGATGACGGGGATGGGCGGCGGCGCGCTCATGACGCCGATCCTCGTGATCTTCTTCGGGGTCACGCCGACCGCCGCGGTGTCCTCGGACCTGGTCGCCGCGATGATCATGAAGCCGATCGGCGGCGGCGTGCACATCCGGCGCGGCACCGTTCGCTGGCGGCTGGTCGCCTGGCTCTGCATCGGGTCGATCCCGATGGCGTTCGCCGGCGTGTACATCATCCACAGCCTCGGCGACACCGAGCAGGTCGAGAACCTGACCAAGATCTTCCTCGGCTGGACGTTGCTGCTCGCCTCCGCCGCGATGGTGTTCAAGGCGTGGCTACAGGGCCGGCGGTCGCTCGCAGCGCGGATGGCGGGGAACAGACCGGAGGACGATCTGCCGCCGTTCGCAGTGCGGATCATCCCGACGGTGATCGTCGGGCTGATCGGCGGCCTGCTGGTCGGGCTGACCTCCGTCGGCTCTGGGTCGATCATCATCGTCTGCCTGATGCTGCTCTACCCGATGCTCCGCGGGTCGGAACTCGTGGGCACCGACCTCGTGCAAGCGGTCCCGCTCGTTGCAGCCGCGGCGCTCGCGCACATCTTCGTCGGCGACTTCCAGCTCGGCCTGACGGCCTCGATCCTGATCGGCTCGATCCCGGCGGTGTGGATCGGCGCGCGCGTGTCGTCACGCGCGCCCGATGGCGTGATCCGGCCGTTGCTCGTGTTCGTGCTGGCCGCGTCCGCGCTGAAGCTGCTCAACGTGCCGACCGACGAGCTCGGAGCGATCCTGCTGCTGTTCGCCCTCGGCGGCTTCGCGGTCTGGGGTGCGATCGACGCGGCGCAACATCCGAAGACCCAGTGGGCGGAGATCGAGCTCGACAAGAAGAGCTGGGTGCGACGACAGCTCTACCTCGCGCCGATCGGCGTCGGCGCCGCCTACGCCGGGGCGTACTTCCTGCGGATCCGTCCGCAGCTCGAAGCCATCGGCGGTCAGGCGGCCCCGGCGCGCCAGCCTGCGGTCACCTGATGTTCGACAAGATCGCCGTCGCGATCGATGGATCGGCGGAGGGCGGCAAGACGCTCCCGGTCGCGCTCGAGATGGCGCAGCGGTTCGGGTCCGCGGTGACCGTGATCCACGTCCGCGAGCACACGAAGTACGAGGGTTCCGACGTCGACCTCGGTCCCGCGACACCTGCCGACGAACTGGTCGGTGGCGCGCTCGACCGGTTCCGCTCGGCGGGGATCGAGGCGCGCGGCGAGATCCGCCGCGTGAACCCCGGCAACACGCCCGAGCAGATCGTGAAGGTCGCGGCCGAGGTCGGCGCAGACCTGATCGTGCTCGGAACGCGCGGCATGACCGAATGGCGCTCGATGCTGCTGGGCGGCGTCGCGAACAAGGTCGTGCAGCACGCGCACTGCCCCGTGATGCTGGTTCGCTGAGGCCTACGAAACCAGTGACGCGGTCTCGTCCTCGTCGTCGCGCTCCGGCGCCATGAACGCCTTCGGGTTCCGCAGGTCGACGCGCACCGTCGAGCCCTCGGTGGCGCCGTGCAGGTCATCGTTCGGGATGTGGGCGACCAAGGTCTCGCCGCCCGGCAGGCGGAGCGCCACCCGCGACAGCCACCCGAGCGAGGACACGCGCTCGATCACCGCGTCGGTCCCGTCGTCGTCGTTCGTGACCACCACATCGTGGGGACGGACGAACGCCGCCGCGGCGGCACCCTCGTCCAGGTGCGCGGCACCCGGGATGCGGATCGACCCGAGGTGGACGTGTCCGTCCACGACCTCGCCGTGCAACACGTTGGCCGCGCCGACGAACCCGGCAACGAACGGCGTCGCAGGCTCGTCGTAGATCTCGCCCGGCGAGCCGACCTGCTCGACCTTGCCCTCATGCATCACGACGATCTGGTTGGCGAGCTCGAGCGCTTCCTCCTGGTCGTGCGTGACCAGCAGGCTCGTCACACCGAGCTCGCGGTGGAGTTCGTCGAGCCAACGCCGGAGGTCCTGGCGGACCTTCGCGTCGAGCGCGCCGAACGGCTCGTCCAGCAGCAGCACCTGCGGCTGCGGCGCGAGCGCCCGGGCGAGCGCGACCCGCTGACGCTGTCCACCCGACAGCTGATCGGGATACCGGCTGGCGAACGGGGTCAGCTGCACGAGGTCCAGCAACTCCTCGACGCGACCGTCGCGCGTCTGCTTGGACTCCTTGCGTACACGGAGGCCGAACGCGACGTTGTCGGCCACCGACATGTGCCGGAACAACGCGTAGTGCTGGAAGACGAACCCGACCTGGCGCTCCTGCACGCTCTTGATGGTGAGCTCCTCGTCGCCCATGAAGATCCGGCCCTCGTTCGGTTCCTCGAGGCCGGCGATCATCCTCAGGACGGTGCTCTTGCCCGAGCCCGACGGGCCGAGCAGCGCGGTGATCGCGCCTGCCGGAGCGGTGAACGTCA
This sequence comes from Actinomycetota bacterium, assembly GCA_036007245.1. GTDB lineage: Bacteria > Actinomycetota > UBA4738 > UBA4738 > HRBIN12 > AC-51. The sequence goes on from DASYOY010000033.1 coordinate 21,827, forward strand.
CGTCGCGCACCGCCTCGAACGAGCCGAACCGCTTGGAGATGCCGTCGACGACGATCGGGGTGCTCATGTGCGGGTCCTTTCTTTCTCCTGCCGGTGCCGGAGCACTTCGATCACGATCAGCAGGCCGACCGAGACGGCGGCCAGCACGAGCGCCACGACGTAGGCCTCGGCGGTCTGCCGTTCCTCGTAGGCGCGATAGATGAACAACGTGGCGGTCTCGGTCTTGCCCTGGATGAGACCGCTCACGATCAGCACCGCGCCGATCTCGCCGATCGCGCGCGCGGTGGTCAACGCGATCCCGTAGGCGAGCGCCCACCGGATATTCGGCAGCGTCACCTTGAAGAACGTGTGCCAGACGGAGGCGCCGAGCGTGCGCGAGGCATCCTCTTCGTCGAGGCCGATCTCCTCGAGCACCGGCACGATCTCGCGGATCGTGAACGGGATACAGATGAAGATCGTCACGAGGATCATCGCCGGCAGCGCGTAGATCACCTGGATCCCGCGCGCCGCGAAGAACGGGGCGAACCAGCCGCCGGGTCCGAACAGCACGACCGCGGCGAGGCCGACCGTCACCGGCGAGAGCGCGAACGGGATGTCGACGATCGCGTTCAGCAGCGACCGCCCGCGGAACCGCTGGCGCACGAGCACCCACGCGACGATCACGCCGAACACGCCGGTGATCAACACCGTGATCACGGTGATGATCGCCGTCAGCTGGAACGCGTGCAGCACGTCGGGCTGCGTCAGCGTATGCGCCACGCTCGACAATCCCGCCTTGGCGACAGTCCACACGATCGCCGCGAGTGGGAGCAACAGCAGGAGCGCCACCCATGCGACCGCGAGCGCGATCATCGTCCGGCGCCCGCGCCGCGTCTTCGCGACCTGCGTGCTGACCGCGACGCTCATTCGCTCACCTCCCGCGTCTTGACCAGCTTGCTGGTCGCGAGAACGAGCACGAACGAGATCGCGAACAGGAACGTCGCGACCGCAGCCGCCTCGGCGAACCTGAACTGCGACGTCAGACTGAAGATGAACACCGGCGCCGTCAGGGTGTGCCCGGTCCGGTTCCCCGATACGAGGATGACGCTGCCGATCTCGCCGAGGCATCGCGAGAACGTGAGCAGCGTGCCCGCGATCACCGCCGAGCGGATCGCCGGGAACACGACCCGCCGGAACGTCACCCGCCGCGTGGCACCGAGGGTCGCCGCGGCCTCTTCTTCGGCGTCGTCGAGCTCGAGCAACACGGGCTGCACGTTGCGGACCACGAACGGCAGGGTGACGGTGCACAGCGCCAGCACGATCGCGAGCGGCGTGAAGAGCACCCGGACCCCGAGCGCATCGAACGCCTTGCCCAGGAACGAGTTCGGGCCGTAGAGCACGAGGATCATGACGCCCCAGACGAGCGTCGGGATCGCGAGCGGCAGGTCGACCACGGTCGACAGCACGCGCCGCCCCGGGAACCGGTAGCGCACGATCACCCACGCGAGCGTCGTGCCCATCACGGCGTTGATCGCCGCGACGACCGTCGCGGTGACGAGCGTCAGGCGGATCGCCGCCCACGCGCCGGGGACCGCCATCGCGTGGGAGAACGTCGCGAACCCGTCGCCGAACCCCTTGGTGATGATCGCCGCGACGGGCAGGACGACGAGGGCCCCCAGATAGATGAACGCAGCGCCACGCAGGGCGATGTGGCGGAGAACCGCAACCGTCCGGTGGGGCGTCCCCACCAGACGGCTGCGGCCTCCGATCGACGGCGTGGCGCTGCTCAACCCGGGCGTCCCTCCCGTCAGCCCGCGTTCGCCACGGCTTGGGTGGCGACGCCGTTGTCGGAGAACAGGGTCTGGTCCAGCTGGTCCCAGCCACCGAGCTGCTCCACCGTGAACATGTCCTTGATGGCCGGGTACCCGTTCGCCGGGTCACCCTTCTGCGCCAGCTTCGGATCGGTCGAGCGCAGGTATCCGGTGTCCGTGAAGTAGCCCTTCGATTCCTTCGTGTGCAGGAAGTTGACGAACGCGTTCGCGAGATCGGTCACGCAGTGCGTCTCGGCGTTCTTGTCCACGACCGCGACCGGGTTCTCGATCAGGATCGAGCCCTTGGGATACACGGCCTGGTCGGGCAGGCCAGCGGCATCTGCGGTCTTGACCTCGTTCTCGTAGGTGATCGCGACGTCGCCGTTGCCGCTCTCGAAGTTCTGGATCGAGGTACGGGCGCTCGAGTCGAACGAGATCACGTTGCCGACGATGTCGTCCATCAGCTTGGTCGCCGCGGCCGTGTCGTTCTTCGCGATCCCCGGCACGTCGCCGCGCATCGCGGAGCCCCAAAGGCTCACGAGGTTCCAACGGGCGCCGCCGCTCTGCGCCGGGTCGGGCGTCAGGATGCCGAGCCCCGACTGCGCGAGGTCGTTCCAGTCGGTGATGCCCTTGGGGTTGCCAGGACGGACGTCGAACACGACGACCGAGCTCGAGACCATGCCGTGGTCGGGCGCCTGGGTCCAGTCATGCGTGATGAGCCCGGCGTTCTGGATCATCTGAACGTCGGGCGCGAGCGACAGCGCGACGACGTCAGCGCCAGAACCGTTCACGACGTTCTGGGCTTGCGTCGTCGAGCCGGTGTAGGACTCGAGGATCTGCGGCTCGACGCCGGTCTTGTCCTTCCACAACGCTTTGAAGGCGGGGATGATCTTGGCGTCGTAGACCTCGCGCGGCGTGCTGTACGCGGCGAAGATCAGCGTGGGCACGGCAGCCGGCGTGCAGGTGCCGGAGGCGGTGTTGGCGCTCGACGCCGTGCATGCGGCGAGCGTGGGTAGTGCGACGGCGAGGACCAGCGGCACGATCCGTCGTGTGAACCTGCGAGGCATACGGGCTCCTTCTCGATCGACCGCGCGGCATCGCCGTACGGCTCGGGATACGGGGCTCGGCCTCCGGTGGTCCGGTCAACCGACCGCGACTCGGGCGTCATGGCACCCGAGAAGCTCAAGGGATGTGCGCTCCGGTGGTCCGGTCACGCGACGTAGGACTAGAGATACCGGACCTCTTCCCTTGGTGTCAAGCACCGCCACGCGGTCGCAACACTTCGGCGTGTTCGCCAGCCTTGTCCCCGGCCGAGGCCGCTGCTACCGTGCGGCGAGCAGCTGACCAGACGACTGGAGGCCGCGGCGCACGATCGCGTCGCGGCTTCGTTCGTTCATGAGCCCTTCTCATGGTGGAGACCGAAGGATGCCTGCAGCACGACACGAACCGGGGCGGCGTAGCATCCCGGGCATGTCGGACACGACCGAGCCGGCCAAGCCGGCGCTCGACGAGATCGAGCTGACCGACGAAGAACGCGTCGTGCTCGCCCGTGTCGCCGAGGTGCTGCGGCGCATCAACTTCGGCACGGTGGTGCTGGTCGTGCAGGACGGCAAGGTCGTGCAGATCGAGATGGCGGAGAAGTTCCGGCTGCGATGAGCGACGCCACCGCCACGCTGACGCCGCCGGCGCGCGAGGCCGGCGTCCCGAAACTCTCGGTCGACGCGCTCACCGTCGAGCGCACATTGGCCAGTGGCGAGCGGATCGTCGCCGCGCGAGACGTCTCGTTCGACATCGCCGCCGGAGAATTCGTTTGCCTGCTCGGACCGAGCGGGTGCGGGAAGACCTCGATCCTCAATGTGCTCGCCGGGTTGGACCGGCCGAGCGCCGGGCGCGCGCTCTTGGACGGCTCACCGATCGAGGGACCCGGCCCCGACCGCGCGGTGCTGTTCCAGGATCCGGCGCTGTTCCCCTGGCTTTCCGTCCGAGCCAATGTCGAGCTGGCGCTCGAGCTGATCGGCGTGGATGGGCAAGACCGTCGCGAACGTGCGCGCGCCGCGCTGGCGAGCGTCGGATTGGACGACCTGATCGACGCCCAGCCGCACGAGCTGTCCGCCGGGATGCGGCAGCGCGCCGCGCTGGCGCGTGCGCTCGCGTGCGAACCATCGGTCATGCTCGGCGACGAGCCGTTCGGCGTGCTCGACGCGCAGACGCGCGAGCTTTTGCAGAACGAGGTGCAGCGCGCCTGGATGGGATCGGGCGGTCGCACGACCTTCCTGTTCATCACGCACAACGTGCGCGAGGCGGTGCTGCTCGCCGACCGCGTCCTCGTGATGTCGGCGAGGCCGGGTCGGTTGTTGGAGGAGTTCCGGATCCACGCGCCGCGTCCGCGCGATCTCGACGACGTGCTGGTCGGCCGTGTCGTGTCTGAGATCCACGCGCTGATGCTCGGCGAGTTGGAGCGGCCCGATGCGTAGGCTCGCGCATGAGATCCTGCCCCCGCTCGCCGGCATCGCCGGGCTGATCGTCGTGTGGGCGGTGATCGCGGCCACGACGACGACCGCGTCGATCCCGTCGCCACTCGCGGTGTGGGACGCGCTGATCGACGGGCTCCGGGCCGGCACGATCCAGGAAGCCGCACTGAAGACGCTGATCCGCCTGGCGTTCTCCTTCGTGGTGGCGGTCATCATTGGGACCGGGCTTGGCGTGCTGCTCGCGCTGAACGAGTTCGCGCGGCGGGCGATCCGCCCGTTGATCGTCGCGTTGCAGATCACGCCGTTCGTCGCGTGGGTGCCCCTCGCGGTCGTGTGGTTCGGCGTGAGCGAGCGCGCGGTGGTGTTCGTGACCATCGTCGGATCGTTCCCGGCGATGGCGCTGGCGACGCTGCAGGCGATCCGGCAGGTGCCGCCGTTGTACGAGCGCGCCGGCCGGACACTTGGGGCACGGGGCTGGACGCTCTATCGGAAGATCGTGGTGCCGGCGGCGATGCCCGGGATGATGGCCGGCCTCCAACAAGCCTGGGGCTTCGCATGGAAGGCGCTGATGGCGGGCGAGCTGATCGTGGTGGCCGCGGGCGCGACCGGGCTCGGCCACCTGCTCGCGGGCGAGGAGACCAACGTGACCGCGTTGCTCGCCACGCTCGCCGTGATCGTTGCGATCGGTGTCGCGGTGGACTACGTCGTGTTCGGCCAGCTCGACCGGCGGATCCGCGCGCGCCGCGGGCTGCTTCCCGACGCCTGAGTCAGAACCGCTCGAACGGCTGGACCGGCGTCATCATCTCGACCGCGACGGGGTCGGCCGCCTTGGCGAACGTCTCGGCGTCCGGCACCGCGCCGATCACGAACCCATAGTGCATCGGCACGGCAAGCTGCGGCCGCATCGCGAGCACCAGTCCCGCCGCCTCTTCGGCGTTCATCGTGAAGTGCCCGCCGATCGGCACGAGCGCAACATCGCTCTTCACGTGGTCGAGCTCAGGCGCATGGTCGGTGTCGCCCGCGTGGTAGTAGGAGCGTCCGCCGAGCTCCATCACGTATCCGACCCACCGGTTCGCCTGTGGGTGGAAGTCGAGGGCTTCCTCCCGCGTGTTGTACGCCGGCACGGTGGTGAACCGCAGGCCACCCACCTCATGTGACTCCCCCGGTGCCACCGGTGTGACATCGCCACTGAGCTCCGCTGCGACGTCGTGGGGCGCGATGAGCTTCGTCGACGGCGTCGAGAGCTTCTCGATGTCCTCGATGCAGAAGTGGTCGTGGTGGGCATGCGTGATGACGATCAGATCCGCCTGTGGCGCATCATCGGGCGTGCCCCACGGATCGATGTAGATCGTCCGCTCGTCGTCGAGCCACCGGAACGCCGCCTGCTTGAACCACGTGAGCTGCTCCAGCATCGCGCCACCTTCCTTGTGCGGAGACCTCGATAGTCTGGCACCGCATGGGCGAAGGACGGGCCGAGCGGCGAACGGGCGCCCGTGCCTCCGTCGACCTCCTCAAGCGCAACCGCGACTTCAGGCGGCTGTTCATCGCGTCGGTGATCTCGCTCGGCGGCGACTGGTTCCTCTTCGTGGCGCTGGGCGGGCTCGTGCTCGAGGTCACGGGCGAGGCCACCGCGGTCGGGATCATGATCTTCGCGCAGGAGATCCCGATCTTCCTGGCGACGCCGTGGGCTGGCTGGCTCGCGGACCGGCTCGACCGGCGGCGACTGATGATCGCGTGCGACCTGGCGCGGACCGTGATCTGCTTCGTGTTCCTGCTGGTCGGACCGAGCAACCTGTGGCTGGCCTACGTGCTGCTCGCGTGTCTGTCGCTGTTCGCAGCGGTGTTCGACCCGGCGCAGTCGGCGGCGCTGCCCAACGTCGTCGACCCGGAGGATCTGCCGACCGCGAACGCCCTGGGCGGGTCGCTGTGGGGCACGATGCTCGCGGTGGGCGCCGCGCTCGGCGGTGTCGTGGCCGCGCTGTTCGGACGAAACGTGGCCTTCACGGTCGACGCCGTGTCGTTCGCGCTGTCGGCGCTGCTGCTCCTCGGCGTGCGCCGACCGTTCTCGGCGCCACGCGAACACGACGAGCACATCGGGATCGTCGACGCGACCCGCGAGACGGTTCGCTACGCGCGACAGGACGCCCGCGTCTGGGCGCTCGTGTCGGTGAAGTTCGGCTTCGGCGCCGCCGCCGGCGTGCTCGCGATGATCGCGGTCTTCGCGCGCGAGATCTTCCATGCGGGCGATGTCGGGTTCGGACTCCTGATGGCCGCCCGCGGCGTCGGCGCACTGATCGGTCCGTTCATCGGCCACCGCCTAGCCGGACCGGGCCACCGGCGGTTGCTGCCGGTGATCGCGTGCTCGCTCGCGACGTTCGCCATCGGCTATGCGCTGCTCGGGCTCGCACCGGCCCTGTGGCTCGCCGCGCTCTCGATCCTCGTCGCCCA
>DASYOY010000034.1:0-5163 GCA_036007245.1 Actinomycetota bacterium
GTGCCGCTCAAGGCGCCGGTGGCCGGCATCGCGATGGGCATGATCGCGGACGACGGCAAGTTCGTGACGCTGACCGACATCCTCGGCGCCGAGGATGCGCTCGGCGACATGGACTTCAAGGTCGCCGGCACGGAGGAGTTCGTCACCGCCATCCAGCTCGACATGAAGGTCGCCGGCATGCCCGCCGACGTGCTCGGCGCGGCGCTGCAGCAGGCGAAGGACGCACGGTTGAAGATCCTCGACGTGATGCTCGATGCGATCCCCGAGCCGCGTGCAGAGGTGAACGCGAACGCGCCGCAGATCATCACGATCCAGATCCCGGTCGACAAGATCGGCGAGGTGATCGGCCCGAAGGGGAAGAAGATCAACGAGATCATCGCCATGACCGGCGCCGAGATCAACATCGAGGATGACGGCACCGTGTTCATCGGTTCCAGCGGCGGCGAGGGCGCCGACGAGGCGGCCCGCATGATCGACGAGATCGCGAACCCACGTCCCGTCCTGGTCGGGGAGACCTACGAAGGCCGCGTCGTCAAGACGACGACCTTCGGCGCGTTCGTGAACCTCGTGCCCGGCCGCGACGGCCTGGTCCACATCTCGAAGCTGGGGAAGGGCAAACGCCTGTCCAGCGTCGAGGAGGCGGTCAGGGAGGGCGACGACCTCACCGTGTTGGTCGAGGACATCGACCCCCAGGGCAAGATCAGCCTGAAGCCGGTCGGGTCCGAGTGGGAGGCACCGGAAGGCGCCGAGACCTCATCCGGCGACGGTGGCGGCGAGCGTCGCGACCGCGGCGGCTCGCGCGACCGGGGCAGCCGGCCGCCGCGGCAGGGCAAGCGCTTCCGCGACCGCGAGGGCGGCGGCGACACCGGCAGCGTCAGCTGATCTCGATGTCGATCACGCGCACCGAGTTCACCTCGGGCCTGCGTGTCGTGACGGAGCGGATGCCCGGCGTCCGCTCCGTCTCGATCGGCGTCTGGGTGCTCGCCGGCTCCCGCGACGAGCGCCCCGCGATCAGTGGCCACTGCCACTTCCTCGAACACCTGCTGTTCAAGGGCACCGACCGGCGTACAGCGCTGCAGATCGCGGAGGACTTCGACGCGGTCGGCGGTGACGTGAACGCGTTCACCGCTAAGGAGTACACGTGCTACTACGCGCGTGTGCTCGACCGCGACCTCGAGATGGCGGTTGACCACCTGGTCGACATGCTGCAGCACTCGACGATCGCGGCGACGGATCTCGCCGCCGAGACCGACGTCATCCTGTCCGAGATCGACATGCACGAGGACTCGCCCGAAGACCTCGTGCATGACGTGTTCACCGAAGCGCTGTGGCCCGGGCATCCGCTCGGCCGCCCGATCCTCGGCACGAAGGACCGGATCAAGTCGTCAACGCGGGCATCGGTGCGTGGCTTCTACCGGCGCCACTACGTGCCCGGCCGGATGGTGGTGTCGGTGGCCGGCAACGTGCGCCACGACACGTTGCTCGCGCTGCTCGGCGACCGGATGGAGGTGGGCAGGCCGCTCGGCCCGCGCGGGCAGTCGAAGATGACGCTGCGCTCCACCGCGCGGGCACCCAAGCCGTCGGGCCACGACGCCCTCAAGCGCAAGCCGGTCGAACAGGCGCACATCGTCTACGGAACCAACGGCCTGCCGCGCACCGACCCCGATCGGTTCGCGTTCCTGATCGCCAACACCGCGCTCGGCGGCGGGATGTCCTCGCGACTGTTCCAGGAGATCCGCGAGAAGCGCGGCCTCGCCTACACCGCGTACAGCTACCACTCGCAGTACACCGAGGCCGGCGTGTTCAGCGCGTACGCGGGCACGACGCCGGCGAAGGCCGACGAGGTGATCCGCGTGATGCGCGACGAGATCGAGGACGTGCGCGACGGCGGCATCACGCCCGAGGAGTTCGATCGGGCGAAGCGCCACGTGCTGGGGTCGACGGTGCTGTCGCTCGAGGACCCGGGCAGCCGGATGTCGCGCCTTGGCAAGTCTGAGGTCGCGCACGGCGAGATCCTCACGCTCGACGAGACGCTCAAGCGGGTGCGCGCGGTGACGATCGACGATGCCCGCGAGGTGGCCAACCGGGTACTGTCGCAGCCGATGACGCTCGCGGTGGTAGGGCCCAAGAGCATGAAGGGGTTGCGCGGGGTTCACGCGTGATCCGGGTCGGCGTCCTGGGGGCCGCCGGGCGGATGGGTCAGGAGGTCCGGCGCACGGTCGCATCGGCCGACGACCTGGAGCTCGTCGCCGCGGTCGACCCCGACCATGTCGGCGAAAACGCCGATGGCGTGCAGATCTCGGGCTCGGTGGACGCGCTGTCCGATGCCGGGGCCGAGGTCGCGGTCGACTTCACCCATCCGTCGGCGGTGAAGGCGAACGTCCAATGGTGCCTCGAGCATGGCGTCCACATCGTCGTCGGCACCACCGGGATGACGGCGGAGGACATCGACGACCTCCGCACCGTCGCCGAGGGCGCCGAGGCCAACTGCGTGATCGCGCCGAACTTCGCGCTGGGCGCCGTGCTGTTGCTGCGGTTCGCGGCGGAGGCCGCGCGGTTCTTCGACGCCGCCGAGGTGATCGAGCTGCATCACGACGGCAAGGCCGACGCGCCGAGCGGCACCGCGCTGGCGACCGCGCGCGCGATCGACGCTGCCCGCGCGGGCGACTGGTCCGCACCCGATGCGATCGGCGCCGACCCGAGCTCGCGGGGTGCCGATGTCGACGGCGTCCGGGTCCACGCGGTCCGGCTGCCCGGGCTCGTCGCCCACGAAGAGGTGCTGTTCGGTGGCCCCGGGCAGGTCCTCACGCTTCGCCACGATGCGCTCGACCGGTCGGCGTTCATGCCGGGGGTGCTGCTGGCCGTGCGCTCGGTCGCGACCCGGCCGGGCCTGACGGTCGGTCTCGACGCGCTGCTCGACTGAAGCGCCCTGGTCGCGGCCGATAGGCTGAGCCCGATGTCGGACCTGTTCTTCCGCACGATCGTTCCCGACGAGGTCGACGACTTCTTCGCGTCGCTTGCCGTCGCGTTCTCCGACCCGCGGCCCGATCCCGAAGAGGTCGAGACCGACAAGAAGGTCGTCGAGCTCGACCGGACGTTCGCCGCCTTCGAGGACGATCGCATCGTCGGCTGCGCCGGCATCTACACCCAGCAGATGGTCGTGCCGGGCGGCGCGCGGGTGCCGACCGCCGGCGTCACGATGGTGGGGGTGCTGCCGACGCACCGGCGGCGCGGGATCCTCCGCGAGCTGATGGTGATGATGCTGGACCAAGCGGCGGAGCGCGGCGAGTCGATGGCCTCGCTCTTCGCGTCGCAGGGCGCGATCTACGGCCGGTTCGGGTTCGGGCATGCCGCGCACTATCTGGAGTTCGACATCGCGCTCGATCACCTCACGTGGGCCGAGGGCACCGCGCCCACGGGCCGCGTCACGTTGCTCGCTCGCACCGAGGCGCTTCCCGTGATGCGCCAGATCTACGAGCGCGCCATCCAGAGCCGGCCCGCGGCGCTCGAGGTCGACGACACCTGGATGGACGTCGGGTTCTGGGAGTCGAGCAAGGACGACGAGCGTGTGTTCTACGCGATCCATGAGGACGACGCGGGGACGCCGGACGCGTTCGCGATGTACGGGATCAAGCACGAGTGGCCGCGCGGGCTCCCGAGCTCCGAGGTCAAGGTGAAGCGGTTCGCAGCCACGACGCCGGAGAGTTCCATCGGGATGTGGCGATACCTGTGCGCGATCGATCTGATGGCGCGCGTGAAGGTGGACCTCCGGCCCGTGGACGAACCGCTGCAGTGGCTCGTCGAAGAGCCGCGGGCGCTGCGGCCGCATCTGGAGGACGGATTGTTCCTGCGCCCCGTCGACGTCGCGGCCGCATGGTCGGCGCGCGGGTACGCCGGCAGCGGCTCGCTGGTCGTCGAGGTCGATGACGCGTTCCGGCCAGAGTCGGCAGGCACCTTCCTGCTCGAGGTCGACGTCGGCGCCGGCACGTGCGTGCGCACCGACCGTGAGCCCGATCTGCGGTGCGCCGCCAACGCGGTGGGTTCGACGTACGTCGGCGGCGTGACGTGGACAACGCTCGCCGGCGCCAAGCGCGTCTTCGAAGTCACACCCGGGGCGCTGGCGCGGGCAGACGAGCTCTTCCGCTGCGACGTCGCGCCGTGGCCCGCGTTCTACTTCTAGATCGACTTCCCGGCGCTACGCGGGGAGCCGAAGCTCGTCCACGGTGATCGTTCCGTCGTCGGCGCGGGTGATCAGGAGCCCTTCGCACTCGCGCATGGGCTCGACCGTCGTGCCGGTTAGGCCGGCGGCGGCCCGCTCGACGAGCGGCGTGTGGCTGATCGCGAGCCCGATCCCATCGTCGGGGACCTGGTCGAGCAGCGCTCGCACGCCGGCGGCCATGCCCTCGGGCGACCCGCCGCTCGCATCCTGTCCGGCGAGGCCTGGGATCACCGCGTGGTCCGGTGGGAGCGGCTGGCCCGCCCCGCGAAGGATCCAGGCGGCGGTCTCCGCCGCGCGGGCGGCGGGCGACACGAAGATCGCGTCGTAGCGGATGCCTCTCGAGCGCCCGACGTCTTCGGCCATCGCGCGGCCGCGCTCAGACAGGACGTCGCGCTCGCCGTCGCGCGGCGCATGGCGCCGGAGCTCCAATCGTTCCATCGTTCTCTCCCGAGCCAACGTGTGACGATCCCGTGCTCAGCAGGGGCGGCGCCGAGGGGCTCGCGTATCATGCCGCATCCATGCGTGCCCGAAGCCTGCCCGCCCTCCTCATCCCGCTCGCGCTCGTCACAGCCGTGGCGTGCACGAACGGCGGATCGTCGGCCGACACGCCGGCGGCCTCCACCGTGTCGGCGAGCGCGCCTCCGACGGACACGATCGACGTTTCAGTCGTGCCGGGGGAGTGGACCTACGAGTACCTCGGCGTGAAGGCCACCTTCGACTGGAAGGAAGGCAGTCCCGCGACCCTGCATGTGAAGAACGGCAGCGACAACCCGGTCGGCGCGCCGGACGTCTACATCGTCACGAAGGACCAGCGCCACGTCGACGGGAACGCCGGCGGCGCGAAGGCGCTCGACCCGGGACAGTCGGGTGACTACACGATCACCTTCCCCGACGGCCTGACCGTGAACGACCTCGGGCTCGTCGTGCTGACGCTCGGCGACGTG
>DASYOY010000035.1:0-1561 GCA_036007245.1 Actinomycetota bacterium
CGAGTTCATGGCGCTGTTGAGCTCGTTCACGCCGGCCGCGGTCTTGAACGTCGGGCTCTATCGAACGTTCATGGTGATCGGCGGGATCGGCACGATCCTGACCGCCGGCTACTTCTTATGGATGTTGCAGCGGGTGAACCAGGGGGATGCGCCGATCAAGTGGCGAGAACACCACTTCAAGGACATCCTCGGGGTGGAGTGGGTCTCGTGGGTGCCGCTGCTCGCCCTGACCCTCGTCCTCGGGCTGGTGCCGAGCATCATCCTGAACCCCACGCTGCACGGGGCCGAGGCGGTCTCGCACCTCTTCACGGGATGACCCAGTGAACATCGACTACCACGCGCTGCTGCCGGTCGAGATCGTCGCCGCGACGATCTTGCTGGTGCTGGTGGTCGACCTGTTCTTGCCACTCCGAGCGAAGGCCGCCTCGATGTGGGTCGGCTTCGTCGGGGTCGGCGCCGCGCTCGGCGCGGTGATCTCGCTCGTCGGCGGGGGCGATCGCATCGTGTTCGGCGGGGCCTACGTCGTCGACGCGTTCACGCTGATCTTCCAGGGGTTCTTCCTGATCGCCGCGCTGGTCGTGCTGCTGATCTCGTATCGGTACCTGCGCGACGGCGGGTTCTATCAGGGGGAGTACTACTTCCTGCTCCTGACCGCGTTCCTCGGCTGCACGCTGATGCCCGCGTCGCGGAACCTGTTGATGCTGTTCCTGGCGCTCGAGTTGGTGTCGGCGCCCGGGTTCCTGCTCGCCGCGTTCCGCAAGTCGGACATCCGCGGCAACGAGGGTGGGCTGAAGTTCTTCATCATCGGGGTGCTGTCGACCGCCGTGATGCTGTACGGCATGAGCCTGATCTACGGGCTCACCGGGCGGCTCGAGCTGCACGCGATCGCGCAAGGGCTGACCGGACTGACCGGTGCGCGCGAGACGCTCGCCGACGTCGCGATCGTGTTCGTCGTGATCGGGTTCGCGTTCAAGGTCTCGGCCGTGCCGTTCCAGTTCTGGGCGCCGGATACCTATGAAGGCGCGCCGGTGCCGGTCGCCGGGTTCCTCGCGGTCGCGTCGGCCGCGGCCGGGTTCGCAGGGCTGCTGCAGCTGATGTTCGTCGCGTTCGTCGGGCAGGCGACGTTCTGGGCCCCGATCTTCGCGGTGCTGTCGGTGCTCACGATGACGCTGGGCAACCTCGTCGCGCTTCGCCAAACCCAGACGATCCGTCTGCTTGCGTATTCCGGCATCGCGCAGTCGGGGTACATCCTGTTGCCGTTCGCATTGGTCTCGGCCGATGCGGCGGTCAACCACACGGCGTTCCAGGCTGCAGTCGTCTACATCCTGATCTACGCGGTGATGAACATCGGCGCCTACGCGGTGTCGACCGCGGTCGCCGAGCGGCACCCCAGCCTGCAGATCGAGGACTTCGCGGGGCTCGCACGGACCGCGCCATTGCTCGCCGTTGCGATGACCGCCTTCATGGTGTCGCTCGCCGGCGTGCCGCCGACGGGAGGGTTCTGGGGCAAGCTGGCCATCTTCGCGGCGGCGATCCAGCGCGGCGGCGTCGGCCCATGGCT
>DASYOY010000036.1:0-9264 GCA_036007245.1 Actinomycetota bacterium
GAGATCACCGAACAGCTCGGGGTGTCGCGCCACACGCTGCGCACGCACACCCAGAACATCCTGACCAAGCTCGGCGTCCACTCCAAGACGGACGCCGTCGTCGCCGCGATCCGTTTCGGCAAGGCCACCCCTCCCGGCCGCGCCCCGTCGGATCGTGATGCGCTCGAGGCCGCTGGCAACAGCGGCCTCGAGCGCGTCGTCTAAGCGCTCACGCCGCCCAGTCCGGCTCGTACTCGTCGAGCTTCGGCGTGGCTGTCAGCTGCGTCACGTTGGATCCGTCGGGATCCATCGCGAAGAAGTTGCCGGGGCTCGAGATATCCCGACTCTTCGACCACACGATCCGCGAGCTGTCGGGCGACCAGCTCGGCCACCAGTCGAAGGACTTCGAGTTCGTGATGTTCGTTGGGTTCGATCCATCGGAACCCATGACGAAGATGTCCCCGCCGCTGTTGAGGTTCCGTTGAAGCACCAACATCGATGCGTCGGGCGACCACCGAAGCCACGTGGCGTCGTGCGTGGAGATCACGGTGCGATTCGAGCCGTCGGGGTCCATCGTCATGATGGTTCCGGCCTTGACCGCGACGATCCGGTTCGCCGTCGACCAGTCGGCATCGTAGGCGCCCTTGAGGACGACGTGGAAGCGCTTGGTCGCGATGTTGACGCGGTACAGGCGGACGGTACGGAAGCCGGAAGAATACAGCGGGAGTAACAGCTGCTTCCCGTCCGGCGACCACGCGATCGTGCTCGGGAAGTCGTGATGCGCAGGCATCGCGGCGTGGCCGACCAACACATGATCGTTCGAGCCATCCGCATCGATCCAGCGGATGCTTCGCGCGTGGATGTACGCGAGCCCGCTGCCGTCCGGCGCCCACCGCGGCCGATACGCGGAGGTCGTGCCCGCGAGCTTGGTCTCGGTGCCACCCGTCGCCGGCATCGTGTGCAGGCCGGCCTTCGCATCGGACCGTGAGAACACGGAGAAGACCAATATCCCGGTCGTTCCCGCATGCACCGGCACGGCCGGCACGACCAGTGCGAGGATCACACCCATCACGACGCAGACCCGACGCATCGCATCCCCCTCCCGTGAAGAGGGACGACGCTATGCCGGGTTGCGGGAAGGGGTCAACTCGAGGAATGACGAAGGGCCGGCCCGCAGAGCCGGCCCTTCGTGCGTCAGGGGTTCGTGAGACGCGCTAGCGCGTCTCACGATGCAGGGTGTGCTTGCGGCACCACCTGCAGTACTTGTTGAACTCGATCCGATCGCGATCGTTCACACGGTTCTTGACCGTGTTGTAGTTCCGCCGCCGGCAGTCGGTGCAGGCGAGCGTGATCTTGGGGCGGTTCCCCTCTTTCTTGGCCATGGTTCTGCTCTTTCCTCGTGGGTTACTTCAGGATCTTCGTGACCCGGCCGGCACCGACGGTGCGGCCGCCTTCACGGATCGCGAACCGGAGCCCGTCCTCCATCGCGATCGGGTTGATCAGCTCGACGGTCATCTCGACGTTGTCGCCGGGCATGACCATCTCGACACCACCGGGGAGGTTGGCGGTGCCGGTCACGTCCGTCGTCCGGAAGTAGAACTGCGGGCGGTATCCGTTGAAGAACGGGGTGTGCCGGCCGCCCTCTTCCTTGCTCAGGATGTAGACCTGGGCCTCGAAGTTGGTGTGCGGCGTCACCGAACCGGGCTTCGCGAGCACCTGTCCGCGCTCGACCTCTTCCTTGTCGATCCCGCGCAGCAGGACCCCGACGTTGTCGCCCGCCTGGACCTCGTCCAGGAGCTTGCGGAACATCTCGAGGTCGGTGGCCGTGGTCTTGCGCGTGTCGGTGATCCCGACAATCTCGATCTCTTCCATCTTCTTGAGGACACCGCGCTCCACGCGGCCGGTGACCACGGTCCCACGGCCGGTGATCGAGAAGACGTCTTCGATCGCCATCAGGAAGGGCTTGTCGACGTCGCGCTCGGGCTGGGGGATGTACGCATCCACCTGCGCCAAGAGCTCATCGATCTTCTCGCCCCAGGTGTCGTCACCTTCCAACGCCTTGAGGGCCGAGACCTGAACCACGGGGACGTCATCGCCGGGGAACTCGTAGGAGCTGAGCAGCTCACGAACCTCGAGCTCGACCAGGTCCAAGAGCTCCGGGTCATCGACCGTGTCGCATTTGTTGAGCGCGACCACGATGTAGGGAACGCCGACCTGGCGGGCGAGCAAGACGTGCTCACGCGTCTGCGGCATCGGGCCGTCGGCCGCGCTCACGACGAGGATCGCCCCGTCCATCTGGGCGGCGCCGGTGATCATGTTCTTCACGTAGTCGGCGTGGCCCGGGCAGTCCACGTGCGCGTAGTGCCGGTTGTCGGTCTCGTACTCCACGTGGGCGATCGCGATCGTGATGCCGCGCTCGCGCTCCTCGGGGGCCTTGTCGATCTGGTCGAAGGGGGTGAAGTCGGCCATGCCCTTGTCGGCTTGGCGCTTGGTGATGGCGGCCGTGAGGGTGGTCTTTCCGTGGTCGATGTGCCCGATCGTGCCGATGTTCACGTGGGGTTTGTTGCGCTCGAACTTCTTCTTGCCCATCTGTCGTCGCTCCTTGGATGCTTGTGTCCGTAGCGGGGGCGGGAATCGAACCCGCGACACAGCGATTATGAGCCGCTTGCTCTACCTCTGAGCTACCCCGCCGCCGCAGCGGCACAGTCTACCTGCGGGAACGGGGCTCCGCACCCACCAGCGGCGTATCGCGTTCCGGCCCAGTGAACCCGGAGCGCGCGTCGTGAACGGGCATCGATCGATCAGGCTGAGCGCTTGCCGGTCCGAGCCTTGGTCTTCTTCGCTTCATCCACGCTCGCCTTGAGCGCTTCCAGGAGCTCGTCGATGCGCGCACCTGCCGGGTCGGATCCGAGGGGCGCGACCCCCGGGACGGGGCGCTTCTCGGCGATCCGCTCCAGAAGTTCCCGGCGATACATGTCCTCGTAGCGAGTCGGGTCCCAGTCCGTCTTCAGCGTCTCGATGAGGACCTGCGCGAGCTCCACCTCTTTGTCGGCGATCCCCACCGACTCGACGTCGGGCGCGAGCGAGCGCCCGTCGCGCACCTCATCGGCGAAGAACATCGTCTCGAGTGCAAGCACGTCTCGCGCCGGACGGATCACTGCGAGATGCGGCTTCGTCCGGAGCACGAACCGTCCGATCCCGGCTCGGCCCGAGCGTTCCATAGCGCGCAGCAGCAGCGCGTACGGCTTCGCCGCCTCGCCTCTGGCCGAGACGATGTAGCTCTTCTCGAAGTACATCGGATCGATGTCGGCGAGGTCGACGAAGTCCTCGATGGCGATGACGCGACTCGGCGACGGCCTGACGGCATCGATCTCCTCCGGGCTGACGACGACCATCCCTTCGTCGGTCTCAAAGCCACGTTGGAGCCCCTCGAACGCGACCTCCCGCTCACCCGGGGCCCGGCCTGCCGTCCCGACCGATCCTTCCGCCGTCCCTGTGTCGACGTCCGTTCCGGCTCCCGGTTCCGTCTCGTCTGCTTCCACGTATCGACGGAGGTGCACCCGCGCGCCACGGTCGTCGACGAGATGGAAACGCACGTCCTTGGGTGAGGTTGCCGGGTAGAGGCGCACCGGAATCGTCACCAAGCCGAAGCTGATGGTCCCGGTCCACACCGCTCTGGGCATGGGTCGAGGGTAGTCCCATCGCCGAACGTCGGGAACGAACATGGGGAGAAGTGGTCTGCGCCGCGGACGGCTCGTAGCCACGCGAGCCCCGTCGGATGAACAACCCTCGACACGCCGGATCCCCGCGTGCATGATCAATCCATGACACGTGGCCTGACCACGGCGAGCGTGTGCGTGGCGGTCGCCTGTGCGTTCATCTGGTTCTCGGCAGCGGGCGCCGCTGCGAAGGGGCCCGACCAAGCCGTCATCACTGGACCGGGTGTCGATCAGCCGATCGTGGTTCGTGCGCCCGGCTCGCCCACGATCGGGCAGCGGATGGCGACCCTGATCAACGCATCGGGCATCATGGATCAACTCTGGTGCCGCGCGTGTCCCGAGCTTCTCGCACGACAGCCGACGTCCACCGATCTCGGCCCGATGTTCAAGATCCGCTATCGGGTTCCCTCGTTGATCGGCGGACCGACCAGGTGGGTCGAGCAGCACGTGTATCCGTTCGCACACCCGGCGCCTGTCACGTATGTCGTGCCGGGTCAGCCCTTCTGGCACCAAGAGACGGCCGGCGGCTGGTACGTCGCAGGTCCCAAGATGCGGCAGGTCCTGGTCGATGTCGGCGTCCCGAGACAGGCCACTCCGAGCTCGCCCTGGGCCGACACGGCATCCGTGACACCGATCGGAGTTTCGATCGCGCTCGTCGCGACGGGTATCGCTCTTGCCATCGCGATCATCGTGGCACTCGCGGTGCTGATGCGAGCGTGGTCGTCTCGCACGAGATCGGCGCACAGCCACCCCGCGTAACTGGCAGCGCGGTGCGTTCACACATCGGCGCTCAAGAGAGCGTTTCGCGGCGTTGACGACGCCGCCTCGCGAGGCCGCGCGCAACGACGGCGGTTGCCTCCCCGATCGTGACACCGATCAGCGAGCCCACCACGACGTCACCTGGATAGTGCACGCCGGTGTGGACGCGCGAGTACGCGACGGCGGTCGCGAGCCCGCGGATCGGCACCGCCGCGACCGGCATCGTCGCCGCGACCGCGCTCGCGAACGCGAACCCCGACGCCGAGTGCCCCGACGGGAACGAGGTCGAGGTCGGCATGTCCACCCACCGTTGCTCGGGGACGCCGATCCCCGGCCGATCAGGCCTGGCGCGACGGCTCGCGTACTTGATCGGGACGTTCACCACGGCGGAGTTGACCGCGATCGCCGCAGCGCCGGTGAGCGCTGCACGGCGTCCTGCGCGCCCGCCGACGAGGAACAGCCCGCCGGCGATCGCGAACCACAGCTTCGAGTTGTTCGCAAGGTTCGACAGGCGACGGAGCGGCTCGTCGATCGACGGCGTCGGCGTCTCGGCGATCGCGCGGTAGATCGCGACGTCCAGCTCACCGAGTTCGCGGAGGAGTCGCGCGAACGGCGAACTCGCCGGCGTGCCGGTGGCCTCGAGCCGTGCGGCGAGCCGTTCCTCGGGGGGTCCGTGCGGCGGAGGATCGGTGGGGTCGCTCACGCGCCGATGCTACCCATCCCGCGCATCGCTATCGTTCGGCTCCGATGGCCGAGCAGCTGGCAACGCCCGCACGACCGTTCGAGCGGTGGGTCCCGGGCATCCGCATGCTCCGCACCTACCGTGCGCCGTGGCTGCGCGCGGACCTGATCGCCGGCGTCGTCCTCGCCGCGATCTTGGTGCCGCAGGGGATGGCCTACGCCGAGCTCGCGGGATTGCCGCCGGTGACCGGCCTGTACACGACCGTCGCGTGCCTCGCCGGCTACGCCTTGTTCGGGCCGTCGCGGATCTTGGTCCTCGGGCCCGACTCGTCCGTGTCCCCGCTGATCTTCGCCGCGATCCTGCCGTTGCTCGCGGTGCCCGACCCGTCGACGGCCATCGCGCTCGCCGGGATGATGGCGCTGTTCGTCGGCGCGATCGAGATCGGCCTCGGGATCGGCAAGCTCGGGTTCGTCGCCGACCTGCTGTCCAAAGAGGTGCAGGTCGGCTACATGAACGGCCTCGCGATCACGATCGTCGTCGGCCAGCTCCCGAAGCTCTTCGGCTTCTCGACCGACGCCGACGGGTTCATCAACGAGTGCAAGGCGTTCGTCGATGGGATCGGCGGCCGGAACGCGACCGCGTTGACCGTCGGCGTTGGCACGCTGCTCGTGCTGCTGATCCTGCCGAGGATCACCAAGCGGATCCCCGCGGTGCTCGTCGCCGTCGTTGCCGCGACGGTGGTGACCGGGGTCTTCGATCTCGCGGCCCACGGCGTCTCGACGGTCGGCACGCTCCCGCAAGGGCTGCCGGCGCCGGCGCTGCCGTCCGTCCGCGTCGGCGATCTCGGGCCGCTGCTGATCGCTGCGCTCGGGATCGTGCTGGTGTCGCTCACCGACACGATCGCGACATCGACGAGCTTCGCGGCCAGGCGCGGCGACGAGATCGATCCCAACCAGGAGATGGTCGGGGTCGGGGCGGCGAACGTCTTCGCCGGCTTCTTCCAGGGCTTCGCGATCTCGGCGAGCGGCTCTCGGACGGCGGTAGCCGAGCAGTCGGGCTCCAAGTCGCAGGTCACGGGTCTGGCCGGCGCGGTCATCGTGGTCGTCCTCTTGTTGTTCCTGCCGGGGCTGCTGCAGGACCTGCCGCAGCCCACGTTGGCAGCCGTCGTGATCGCCGCGGCGCTCTCGCTCGCGAACATCCCGATCCTGCGCACGTATCTGCGGATGCGGCGCTCGGCGCTTGTCATCTCGGTGGTCGCGACCCTCGCCGTGATCCTGCTCGGCGTCCTGCAGGGCATCCTCATCGCCGTCGTGCTGTCGATCCTGCTGTTCTTCCGCCGGAACTGGTGGCCGCACGGAGAGATCCTCGGTCACGTGCCATCGATCGGCGGGTGGCACAACGTCGGCCGGTACCCCGACGCCGAACGGATCGACGACGTGGTCGTGCTGCGGTGGGAGGCCCCGCTGTTCTTCGCGAACGCGGGCATCTTCCGCGAGCTGATCCGCGAGATCGTCCACCGCGATCGACCACGGTGGATCGTGCTGCAGTGCGAGGCGGTCACCGACGTCGACGTCACGGCCGCCGACATGCTCGAGGCCCTCGACATCGAGCTCAACGACCAGGGGATCAACCTCGCGTTCGTCGAACTCCGGGACCGGCTCCAAGATCTCCTGCACCGATACGGCTTGTTCGCCACGCTCGACCGGACGCACGTGTTCCCGTCGATCGAGACGGCGCTCGCGACGATCGAGGAGGAGTCAGGCGGTCTCGAAGCTGGAGGGACGCCCCCGGGCGACGCCCCAGAGCTCCCAGAGCCCTCGCCGCCATCCGAGTGACAACGCGGCCGGCGAGTAGCCGATCGCGTGGTGCGGCAGGCGAACGCGCACCTGCGAGGGACGGATGGAGAACCGGAGCGGCGGGTCCAGCTCGATCGCCTCGCCGTCCAGTCCGACGTCGACCGGGCCGCCGGACGCCACCTCGAACGTCGGCGCGCTCCACGATGCGAAGCCTGAGAAGCGATCGGGACGGCCGACCGCGATCGCGGCGAAGAGCGCCGCCGCGTCGTGGTCGACCGTGAGCGAAATGATCTCCAGCTCGCGTGTGTCGAGCCGTGGACGGCTGGTGAGCCCTCCTGCGTTCCCGCCGTACGGGTTGTTCGAGACCTGGATCACGTGTGCGCCGTCGTGCGTCGTGCCGTCCGGTTCGGTGAATCGCAGATCGAACGGCTCGGCGTCGGGGCCGAGCACCTTCGGCAGCGTCGCGAGCGTGGTGTCGACCTTGGCATCGCGGTAGTCGGGAGAGCGGATGATCGCGGCGTAGACACCGAGCGACACGTTGTTCACGAACACTCGGCCGTTCACGTCCGCGAGATCCAACCGGCGTTCGACGGCGTCGCCGTACGCGTCGAGAGCCCCGACGACGTCGTCCCGGTCCAAGCCGAGATCGAGGGCCAAGTGGTTCCGCGTGCCGGCGGGCACCACGACCATCGGAAGGTCGAACTCCGCCGCGACCGCGGCGACCATCGCCTGCGAGCCGTCGCCACCCGCCATCCCGACGACGTCCGCGTCGGCCGCCACCGCTCGCACGCGCGCGGGCCAATCCTCACCCGGCTCGAGTACGACCGGCTCGATCCCTCGGCGCCGGCACTCGCCGACCAGATCGAAGCGCTCGGGCTTGCCGCCTCCGGATCGCACGTTCATGAACAGGACCCCTCGCTCGGCTGGCTGGACGTCCTCCCCTTCGAGTCCGGCGCCCTTGAGCGATCGCATCGTCGTCCCGAGCGCGTACCGGCCGAGCGCGGTCGCGACCCCCAGCACGGCGATCCCGAGCAGGAGGGTCCCGACGAACGATCCCTCCTTGCGCGCGAGTCCCCCCGCGATAAGCCCGACCGCCACGAGAACGACGGTCACCGCGATGACGCGGACGGTCGCCCGGCGCGTCAAGGCGATCCACGCCGCGCTCAACGCGGCCGAGAAGAGGAACAGCTCGAAGAGCAAGCGCACCGGATCCGCGAGCCCGCGGGCGATCGTGACGACGACGACCACCGCGATGAGGACGATCGCCGCGATCGCCGCGAGCCGCCGAAGCGGGGCGGGCCGTTCGGTCGCCATGCGCGGAAGCCTATAGGCGGCGTTGAACCTGGGCGAAGCGATCCTCAGGCCGACGCGTCATCGTCAAGATCGAGGCGAGAGCCTCACGGTGTGAGGATGTGCGCGTCATAGATCGACGGGAACCCCTTGCGAAGCGTCAACGTTCCGTACGCGCCCTCGAACATCCGCGTACCACCGGTGATCGGGATGGTGCCTGCCATGGCCGACGTCGCCGGCAGAACCCCTTGGACGCTGATCGACCCTTTCCCGGTGAAGACGATCTGGTAGTTGCAGTACGAAGTTCCGGTCTTCGGAGGTAGGTACACACATTCGCCCGATTCGCGCCCGATCTTCGAGCCGCCTGAGGAGATCGGGATGATGAAGTCGAGGCGCGAGCCGAAGCCGAACTGCGTCTTGCCGGCCTTGATGGTCTTGCACGCGGCTCCCTTGGAGCTGCAGAGGCCTTCCTTGTAAGTGATGTCCGTTGTTGTTGCACGAGTGGTAGGCCCCGGCGACGCATTCCCGACCGACATCGCGAGCACCCACATCGCCGCTGCACCCACCGCAACCGCTGAGACGATCGACACGATGCGCTTCATCTCGCGCTCCTCCCTCTCGACCTGCGCTTGCGTTCATGCCACACCCACGTCGGATGTGGCGTCAAGAAGGATCACGTCGGTGAACGGGCAGCGGGCCAGGACGATCGTCTTTGGGTCATCGACTCGAAGAGCCGGAGAGGGGAATCGAACCCCTGACCTCCTCCTTACCATGGAGGCGCTCTGCCGACTGAGCTACTCCGGCCAGGCCAGCGGAAACGTGGCAAGAAACTCCCGCCCGCAGCCTCGCAGTCTAGAGCCGACCTTCCCGACCGTCTTGACGCACCCGATCGGGACTCCGAAGCGCAGTCAACGAATGCGAAGAGGGGCTCTGTCCTCTCCTCGAGCGGCGACCCTTCGAGAACCGAAGGTCATGCAGTCTCGGACGACGGGTTCGTCGCCGAAAGGCGGCCCAGATGGACGGGCGGGCCGATCGCTCA
>DASYOY010000037.1:0-2804 GCA_036007245.1 Actinomycetota bacterium
GCTCGAGAAGGGTCTGATCGAGGACCCGGCCGACATCTACGCGCTCGACGCCGACAAGCTGTCGCAGATCCCGGGGTTCAAGGACAAGTCGATCACGAACCTGCTGGAGCAGGTCGAGGGGTCGAAGGACCGCCCGATCTGGCGGCTGCTCGTCGGCCTGAACATCCGCCACGTCGGCGCGCATGTCGCCCAGGTGCTGGCGGAGGCGTTCGGGTCAGTGGACGCGATCGCCGCGGCGACCGAGGACGAGATCGACACCGTCCCCGAGATCGGACCGGAGATAGCGGCGACCGTGCGCGAGTGGTTCGACGAAGACGAGAACAAGCAGTTGATCGACAAGCTGCGGGTGGCCGGCGTCCGTCTCGTGGATGAGCGGACGGTGCCCGACCGCACGCCGAAGACCCTCGAGGGCGTCACGCTCGTCCTGACCGGCGGTCTGGACACGGTGAGCCGCGAGGAGGCGACCGCGATGGCGCAGGCGGCGGGCGCGCGGGTGGCGTCCAGCGTGTCCGGCAAGACCACGTTCGTGGTTGCCGGCAGGGATCCCGGCACCAAGCTGGCCAAGGCCGAGACCCTCGGCGTGGACGTGATCGACGAGGATACGTTCCTTCGCCTGCTGAAGGACGGCATGGGCTGATGGATCCGTTCCGCGAACAGCCGGTCGAAAAGCTCGGCCGCGGGTTGCAGATCCTGCTCGCCGTCATCGGTGTCCTGGGCGCGATCAACGACATCTGGCTCTGGTCGCAGCTTCGGAACGGCTCGTTCGTGCTCCACATGCCGCCGCAAGGGTCGTTCGGGCAACGCGCGTATCTGTCGGGGTCACAGCTCAGCAGCATCGGGATCATCGTGCAGCCCGTGTCGCTCGCCACGATCGTCGTGTGGTTGATCTGGCAGCACCACGCCACGTCGAACCTGTGGGCGCGCGGATATCGAGAGCTCCACATCCGTCCGGGATGGGCGGTGGGATGGTGGTTCATCCCGTTCGCGAACTTCGTGATGCCGTGCGTCGCCATGGTGGAGCTCGATCGCCGGAGTACCTCCGACGGGTCGCCGCGGCCCGTGAGCCCGCTCGTCGGCGCGTGGTGGGCGGTCTATATCGGTGGATCGCTCGTGGTGACGATCGGCCTGTTCAGTGCGCTGTGGTCCGGGCTGGTCGACGTCTTCGGGGGAGCGAACCGAGATGAGACCGTCTTCGACCTGACGTCGCTCGCACACACCGCCGCACCGTGGCTCCTGGCCTTCGGCATCCTCTCCGCGGTTTCGGCCGGGCTGGCGATCGCCGTGGTCCGGCGGATCACGCAGGCACAGACCGCGATGCTGTCGGCTCCGTCCGAGCACGCGCTCGTGCCGGTGCCGATGCGGCCCGACCTGGGCGTCTGAGGGACCGTTCCCCCCGTCTAGACTGCGCGCCATGCCCGTCGAGATCGACATCGAACACGTCGCGAAGCTCGCTCGGCTCGACCTGACCGACGACGAGATCGCGCGTCTTCGGACCCAGCTCGCGCAGATCCTGGAGCACGCGGCGCTGGTCGGGGAGGTTGCGGCCGCCGACGTGGTGCCCACCGCCTCGCCGATCCCACGAGCGAACGTCTACCGCGACGACGTCGCCGAGCCGTCGCTGCCGGTGGACGAGGCGCTCCGCAACGCGCCCGAGCGCGACGGCGACCGGTTCCGCGTCCCCCGGATCGCGGAGACGGGCGCGTGAGCGCCGAGCTCTGCGATCTGACCGGCGCCGAGCTGTCCGCCCGGCTCGCGGCAGGTGAGACGTCCGCGAGCGCGGTGCTCGCCTCGAGCCAGGCGCGCATCGATGCGGTCGAGGACACGGTCGGTGCGTTCCTGACCAGGACCGACCAACTCGCCTCCGAGCGCGCCGCGGAGCTCGATGCGTATCTGTCGACCGGCGCGCCACAATCTCCGGTTGCCGGTATCCCCGTCGCGTTGAAGGACGTGTTCACCACGAACGGCGTCCGTACGACGTGCGGGTCCAAGATCCTCGAGACGTACGTGCCCCCGTACGACGCGACGGCCTGGGCGCGTCTCGCGGGTGCCGGCGCCATGCTGGTCGGCAAGACCAACTGCGACGAGTTCGCGATGGGCTCCTCGAACGAGAACTCGGCCTACGGGCCTGTGCACAACCCGTGGGACCCCGACCGCGTGCCCGGTGGTTCGAGCGGTGGATCGGCCGCCGCCGTCGCATCGGGTGAGGCCGTTTGGGCGCTGGGCACCGACACCGGCGGGAGCGTCCGGCAGCCGGCGTCGCTGTGCGGGGTGGTGGGCCTCAAGCCCACGTACGGGCGGATCAGCCGCTACGGCCTGATCGCCTTCGCGTCGTCGCTCGACACCGTCGGAACCTTCACACGCACCGTGCGCGACGCGGCGTGGATGCTCGGCGTGCTCGCGGGTCACGACCCGCGCGACGCGACGTCGCTGGACGTGTCGGTCCCGGACTACACCGACGGCCTCGACCGAGGCGTCGCCGGTTTGCGCGTCGGCGTCGTGACCGAGGCGTTCGGGGAAGGGGTGGAGCCCGGCGTCGGGGCCTCGGTGCGCTCCGCGATCGATCGCCTCGAGAGCCTCGGCGCCTCGATCGGCGAGGTGGAGCTGCCGCACGCCGCGTACGCGCTGTCGGCGTACTACCTGATCGCGCCGAGCGAGTGTTCCTCCAACCTCGCGCGATACGACGGCGTCCGGTACGGCTACCGCGCACCGGGCGAGCACGCCGACAGCATCGAGATGATGTTCGCGACGCGCGGCCAAGGCTTCGGCCCCGAGGTGAAGCGCCGGGTCATGCTGGGCACGTACGC
>DASYOY010000038.1:0-4952 GCA_036007245.1 Actinomycetota bacterium
CGTCGCCGGAGGCGACGGCCGCCGGTGGACCTGGCTCGGGGCCGCACCAGTGATCATCACCGGCGCGCTCGTCACCATCTGGTACGTCGACATCAACCTCGGGCCCGGCTGGAACCAACTCGTGCTGGCCGCCCGTAACCTTTCCGTGCTCGTGATCGTCGTCGTCTATCTCGTCGAAGCGCTTCGGGGCCGGCGTGCCTGAGATCGCGTCGCGCGACGGAACGCGGCTGCACGTCGAGGTGGAGGGCGACGGCGAGCCGGTGACCGTGTTCGCACACGGCCTGACCAATTCCTGCATGGAGCTCGCGGCGTTCACGCCGATGGCGCCCGGCACCAAGGTGCGCTTCTGCTTCCGCGGGCACGCGCATTCCGGTACACCCGAACCCGGGCACTACGCGTTCGCGGACTTCGCCGACGACCTCGACGCGGTCGCGACGACGTACGGCGCGACGCGCGCGGTCGGCACCTCACTCGGGCAGGGAGCGATCACACATCTGCTGGAGCGTGACCCCGACCGGTTCGAGCGGATCGTCTTCGTCTTGCCGGCCGCGCTCGATCTGAAGATGACGGACCACGCGCGGTTCGACCACGTCGCGGATCTGCTCGAGACGCTGCCCGTCGACGAAGCCGTCGAGGCGATCGTTGCCGACTCGAGGCGGCGTGCGGAGTACGACGAGAAGCCGTGGCTCCGCGAGCTCGACCTGTTCCTGTGGCAGGACCTCAACGCGGTCGGCGTCGCGCGATCGATCCGCGAGATCACGCGGGACACGGCAATCAGCGACCGCGAGCTCTTGCGGAAGGTCACCGCACCGACCCTCGTCCTCGGGCAGGAGGACGATGAGATCCATCCGATCGCGCTCGCTCGGCTCCTGGTCGACCTGATGCCGAACGCGCAACTCGTGGAGCTGGGCTCCGAGGACGAGCTCATG
Organism: Actinomycetota bacterium; assembly: GCA_036007245.1. Taxonomy (GTDB): domain Bacteria; phylum Actinomycetota; class UBA4738; order UBA4738; family HRBIN12; genus AC-51. Next base: position 930 of record DASYOY010000038.1, read on the forward strand.
GCTCGTCTGCCAGAACTCGTCACTCGCGTCGCCGCGTTCCTCGCGGAGAGCGGGTGACCGGCACGGCAATGGACCGCAGTGACCTGCTGGGTTCGTTGTTGGCGGTCGGGATGGGCGTGTTGTTCGCGTGCGTCGTGATCGTCGGCGCCGGCCTCTTGCACGGCGAGCCGCCGTTCACGCTGCTCTTCCTCCGCTTCGGCCTGACCGCGATCCTGCTGAGCCTGCTGGCGCTCGCGACCGGCCGCCCGGTGCTCCCGGCTCCCGGGGAGCCGCTCGGTCTCGCGCTCGTCGGGCTGCTCGGCTATGGCACCGAGTCCGCGCTCTACTTCGGCGCGTTGAACCACGGCAGCGCCGCGACGGTGACGCTCCTGTTCTACCTGTACCCGGTGTGGGTCATGGTGGCGGCGAGCCTGCTTGACCGACGCGTACCCGCGCGCACGCTGGTCCTGTCGCTCGTGATGGCGCTCGTCGGTGGCGCGACAGTGATCGCCGGCGGGGCCGGCGTCGACATCGAAACGGCGGGGATCGCGCTTGCCCTGGGGTGCTCGCTCGCCTACACGGGCTACCTCCTAGCGACGGAGCGGATCGCCGTCTCGACGAACCCGATGACGACGGGCCTGTGGGTCGCGGCCTTCGCGTCGGTCTCCAACCTCACCTATGCGCTGGCGTCGACGTCGTGGACCGTGCCGAGCGGACGGCTCGCAGCGCTGCGTGTGTTCGCCATGGCGGCGTTCACGGCCGGCGCGTTCCTCTGCATGATGGCGAGCCTCCGGCGGATCGGGGCAGTGCGCAACGGCATCATCGGCGTGATCGAACCGCTGACGGTCGCGCTGCTCGCGGCGGTCTTCCTGGGGCAACCGATCACCGCGTCTGTGATGGTCGGCGGAGTCCTGATCCTCGGCGCTGGCGCGATCGCCACGATCGCCGGCCACATGCGGATCCGCGAGCCGGACGTGTGAATGGCCGGCTTGACCCCCCTTGCGGTCGACTGTTAACAATCCGCGAGAGCTGCGAAGCGCCCGGGCGGGCGACACAGGTGAAGGGCTCGATGGGAGAGATCTACGACGCTGTCGTGATCGGTGGGGGCCACAACGGCCTCGTCACCGGGTTCTACCTGGCGCGCGCCGGCATGCGGTGCGTCGTGCTGGAGCGGCGCGACATCCTCGGCGGCGCCTGCAACACGGAGGAGTTCGCTCCCGGCTATCGCGCATCGACCGGCGCCTACGTCCTGTCGATGCTTCGCGAGGCGATCTGGCGCGACATGCGACTGGTCCATCGCGGGGTCCAGGTCGACCCGGCCGGCCCGACTCTGAACGTCTTCCCCGACGGCGCGCGCTATCAGCTCGGCGACGACATGGCGGACAACGTCGAGGAGACGAAGCGGTTCTCGCCGTCTGACGCCAACGAGCTCGACCGGTTCGAGGACGATCTCGCGCGACTCGTGAAGGGCGTGGTGCCGACGTTCGACTGGATCGCGCCAGACCTCGGCATGTCGTCGCTGCACGATCTCCGCGAGATCTCACGTTGGGGTCGGCTCGGGTTCCGCCACCGCCGGACGATCGCCGATCTCGCGTACCTGTTCTCCACGTCCGCGACGCAGTACCTCTCCGAATACTTCTCGTCGCCGTACGTACTCGCGGCGCTCGGCTGGCACGCGATCAACGACTCCGCGGTCGGCCCCTCGACGCCGGGCACCGCCTACGTGTTGCTGCACGACCACGCGAGCGAGGCCGCCGACGGCGGCGTTCGCCAGTGGGGATTCGTCCGCGGCGGGATGGGCGTCGTCACCGAACTGATGGGCGAGGCTGCGCGCGAGGCCGGCTGCGAGATCCGTATGGATGCAGAGGTCGAGCAGATCCTCTCGCGCGGCGGCGCAGCGACGGGTGTGCGGCTGACGTCCGGCGAGGAGATCCGCGCGCGCCGTGTCGTGTCCAACGCCGACCCGAAGCGCACGTTCCTGCAGCTCACCGACCCGGCCGACCTGCCCGACACGTTCCTTACGCGGATCGAGGCCTACCGCTGCATGGGCACGAGCATGAAGATCAATCTCGGGATCGGCGGCCTTCCCGGTGTGACCGGCGATCCCGACGGCGTCGTCCAGCCGTACCACCGCGGGATCATGGAGCTGAACCCGTTCGTCCCCGACATGGACGAGCAGCAGGCGCAGGCGACGCGAGGTGTCGCCGCCGACCCATCGCACATCGAGCTGTGCTTCCCGACCGTGCACGACCCGTCGCTCGCGCCGGAGGGCAAGCACATCATCACGATCGATGTGAACTCACAGCCGTACACGCTCCGCGATCAGCAGTGGGACGACATCAAGGAGGATCGCGCCGACCGAGCGATCGCGGCGATCGCCGAGCACTTCCCGACGCTGCCCGCGATGATCGAGCATCGCCAGGTGCTGTCGCCGCTGGACCTCGAGCTGCGGATCGGCCTCACGGGTGGCCACGCGCTGCACGGCGACATGGCGCCCGACCAGCTGTTGTTCCTGCGCCCGGCGCGCGGTTGGGCCGACCACACGACGCCGATCCGCGAGCTGTATCTCTGCGGCGCGGGCACGCACCCGGGGGGCGGTGTGACCGGCGCGAACGGCCGCAACGCCGCCCGCGTGATCCTTCGGCACGCCAAGCGGGGCAGGGTGTGAACGGGCCTAACGTCCACACCTCGCTGCCCGGCCCGGACGGCGCCGCGATCCTCGACGACCTCAGCCGGGTCCTCTATCCCGGCCTCGCGAAGGACCTCGGTCCGTTCGTGATCAGGCGCAAGGACGGGTCGTGGATCGAGGACGTCGACGGGAACGTGTTCCTCGATCTCATCAGCGGGATGGCGTCGGTGCCTCTCGGCGCTGCCAACAAGCGGATCATGGACGCGGCGGTCGAGGCGTTGCGCAGGACCGGCCTCGAGGACGCGCACTTCTACGCGCACGAATACATGTTGCCGCTCGCCGAACAGCTGCTCGACGTCGCGCCCGAGGGGCTGACGCGCGTCGACATCTCGCTGAACGGCACGGAGGCTGTCGAGACGATGATCCGGTTCGCCCGTCGCGCCACCGGCCGGCCGATCGTGATCGGGTTCATGGGCGGGTACCACGGCGAGGCCGGTACCGCCGGCGCGGTCGGCGCCGAGACGAGCGACCTCTCGGCGGGGTATCGCGCGCTGATGCCGGGCTTCGTGCACGTCCCGTATCCGAACCCCTACCGCTCGCCGTTCGAGGCACGGCCCGGCGGCACCGGCGACGGCACCGTGGACTTCATCCGCGACCATCTGCTGTTCCACGCGGCCGATCCCGGCGAGGTCGCGGCGATCGTGATCGAGCCGGTGCTCGGGTCGGGCGGCTGCGTTGCGCCGCCGCCGACGTTCTGGACCGCGCTGACCGAGCTCTGCGAGGAGTTCGGATTCCTGTTGGCCGTCGACGAGGTCAAGAGCGGCTACGGACGATCCGGTGCGATGTTCGCCGTGCAGCGCTGGGGCGTGCGGCCGGATCTGATGGCGCTCGGCAAGGCGATGGGCGGCGGCATCATGCCGATCGGCGCCGTGCTCGGCACCGAGCGCGCGATGGGCTTCGACGATCTGTCCACCGGGTCGACGTGGTCGTGGTTCCCCGCGTCGTGCGCAGCAGCGCTCGAGACGCTCGCGGTGTTCCGCGACGAACCGGTGCTCGACAACGTCCTGGCGCTGGAGGCCGCAGGGGCCGAGGAGCTCAAGCGGCTCGCGGGTAGGTTCCCCGCGATCGGCGATGTTCGTTCGGTCGGGTGCTTCCAGGCGATCGAGCTGGTGACGGACCGCGACACGAAGGAGCGTGACGCGACCCGGCAGCATGACCTCGCCGAATGGCTCGCGCGCCGCGGCATCCTCGCCGACTCGAGCACGACGTCGCTCAACATCCAGCCGTCGCTGGTCCTGCCCGTCGAGACCCTGCGGATGGCCTACGGGGTCATCGAGGAAGAGCTCGCTGCGATGGAGGGAGCCACGTGATCGACCGCTTCGAGGTGCTCGCCGAAGGCCTCAACCATCCGGAAG
>DASYOY010000039.1:0-10014 GCA_036007245.1 Actinomycetota bacterium
GTGGGAGGAGGAGGATTCGAACCTCCGTAGGCATCGCCGGCGATTTTACAGACCGCTCCCTTTGGCCGCTCGGGCATCCTCCCGGATAGCGCACGCATGATAGCGAACGGCTACCGTGCGAACCCGTGGCGACTTCCAAGGCCTATCGGATCCGGGGCACGGTGCTGCCGGACGGCGACGTTCGGGAGATCTTCATCGTCGACGGTCGGATCACGTACCAGGGCGCCGACGGCGTCGAGACCTTGCTCGAGGATTGCGTCCTTGTCCCCGGCCTGGTCGATGTCCACGCGCACCTCACCATGTCCTTCCCACAACCCGATCTGCCGCCGGAGGAGCGAGCGGCGACCAACGCAGCGGCCCATCTCGATGCCGGAGTCCTGCTGATCCGGGAACCGGGAAGTCCCGAGATCGGCTCGCGTGGGATCGGACCGGACGCGCTGCTCCCCCGCGTTATCACGTCCGGCCGATTCCTCTCCGCGCCCGGTCACGGGGTTCCGGGCCTCGGACCTCGAGGTACCACTTGACCGCCTTCCCGACGAAGCCGAGCGTGAATTCGGCTCCGGAGACGGGTGGGTCAAGGTGATCGGGGACACATTCGTCCCTGGGCCGGGCATCACACGAACGTTTCCGAGCGACGCGCTCGAAGCCACCGTTCAACGGATCCACGCACTCGGAGGCCGCGTCGCCATCCACGCGATGTCGGCAGGGGTCATCGCCGACGCCATCGATGCCGGATTCGATTCGATCGAACACGGGTCCTACATGGAAGAAGGCCAACTAGGCCTGCTTGCGGAACGAGGCATCGCGTGGACGCCGACCTTGTCCATCGACGAACTGATGCGCTCGATGGTTCGCCAGATGGGCTGGCCTGACGATGCCATCGCGGACCTGGATCGAGGGTTCGACGGTCAGCCAGCGATGGTAGCCGCGGCGGTCGACGCCGGCGTCACGATCCTGGCGGGCACCGACGCCGGCGCGGTCCCACACGGCAGCATCCGTGAGGAGATCTCGCTGCTGAACACTGCCGGCGTCCCTGCCGACGTCGCTCTCGGCGCCGGATCATGGACGGCCCGGTCGTTCCTCGGGCTCCCGGGCATAGAAGAAGGAGCCTGGGCCGACCTGGTCGCCTACCGTGACGACCCGCGGGATGAACTGGGCGTGTTGCAACGGCCCGCGTTCCGCATGCTCGGCGGCAGGCTGATCGACTAGGAGGAGCGCGATGGTCGACGTTCGGTTCCGCGAGGTCGTGATCGACTGCGCCGACCCGCCGACGCTCGCCAAGTGGTGGTCCGACTTCACGGGCTACACGCCGCGCACCACAAGGGACGACTGGTCGACGATCGAGAGCCCCGACAAGGCCATGATCATCGGCTTCCAGAGGGTGCCCGAAGGCAAGGTGGTCAAGAACCGCGTGCACCTCGACTTCTGGGCAGGCGACGAGGAAGCAACCGCACGCGAGCTCGAAGCGATAGGCGCCACCCGGCGCTGGGTGAGCGAAGACCCCGAGGATCCGTTCGTGGTGCTTGCCGACCCGGAAGGGAACGAGTTCTGCTTGATCAGAGGCGGGTGATCGGCTCCTACTGCGTCGCCATCACGAGCCGCGTGCGCATGAGCCGATGCGCCTCCTGATCGCCTGACATCTCGACTCGATCGTCCGGCTCCCTACCCCACAGCCACAGGAGGACATCGGACGGCGAGCCCGACAGCGTTGCGTCGGCCGTTCCATCTCCGTCGAGAACCGTCATGGCCTCGCGGTCGAGCACGACCTGCCAGGCGCGACCACCCGTCTCGATCGCGACGCGCTGGCCGGTCATCGCATCGTCGGCGTCCTCCGACCAATCCCCCGCCAACATGATGTGCAGGATCTCGTCGACGCCGTCCGTTGCGAGGCCGGCATCTACCGGCGTCGCCGCGCCGCGTGCAAGTTCGGCGTCGACCCGATGCACCGCCGTCTCGTGCGCCATCCGCCGTGCCCAGAACCCGACCGTCTGGTCCGCCGGCCACCACGTCGCCGAGGGCGAAGATGCCTCGTTCGCCTCGAACATGTCCAGCAGCCGCGCGTGCGCATCTCGGAACCACGGCAACGGATCGCCGGCTTGCGGCCACTCGGGCGGCCACGGATCGGGCGCCTTCCCCAGACGCGTGCACTCGATCTTGTGCTCGTACACCTGCGCGATGTGGGCAACCAGATCGCGCACCTGCCAGCCGGGACACGACGGCACGTCCGCGTCGATATTCCCGTCGGCCGCATCGGCGAGCTTCTGCCCGTCGGCCCGCACCTGCTCGACGAACCCCTCGTACTCCATCTCTCCACCCTAGCCGGGGGTCGGTCGAAGGACGGCGACGCTATCCTGCGGCCATGGCCGCCCAATCCAGCTTCGACATCGTTTCCGAGATCGACATGCAAGAGGTCCGCAACGCCGTCGATCAGGCCGGCCGCGAGATCCACCAGCGCTTCGACTTCAAGAACACGAACACCACGCTGGAGCTCAAAGAGGATGCGATCGAGATGGCCTCCGGCACCGAGGATCGCCTCAAGGCGGCCTACCAGGTGCTCGAGGAGAAGGCGGTCCGCCGCCAGGTGCCGCTCAAGGCGCTCCAGCCCGGAGCGGTCGAGCCGGCCGCCAAGGGCTCGGTCCGCCAGACGGTGAAGCTGGTCACCGGCATCTCCGACGAGAAGGCTAAGGAGATCTCGAAGTTCGTCCGCCAGGCCGTTCCCAAGGCGCAGACGCAGATCCAGGGCTCCCAGGTCCGGGTGATGAGCAAATCGAAGGACGACCTCCAGGCCGCGATCGCCGCCTGTAAGGACCACGACTTCGGGATCGCGCTCCAGTTCACGAATTACCGCTGATAGGCCTACGTCACCTTCCGTTGCGCTCTCGGCTACCCCGACCTACACTCGTAGCCTCCCGAGGGGGTGCGCTGGAAGATGCCCAAGTACGTGATCAATCGTCGATTCGAGGTCGGCGAGGATGACATGCCGGAGGTCGGCCGTCGGTCCCGCCGGATCATCGAGGAAGAGTTCCCGAACGTCATATGGATCCACAGCCACGTGACCGTTGATGACGACGGGAATGTCCGGACCTTCTGCCTCTATGAGGCACCCGACATGGACGCGATCCAGGCCCACTCCGAGCTGCTCGGCCAGCACACGATCGATGGGGTGTTCGAGGTCGCGGGCGACGTGACGCCGGCCGACTTCCCGCCGATCCCCGACCAGGCCTGAGTCTCAGTCCTCCGCGGCGGGCTGCTGGCGCCCCCGGTCCCGCTCCACGTCGCGGATGTGGAACGCCGCCACCGTGGCAACAGCCTGCTTCTTGCCGAGTTCCTTCTTGAGCGCCGCGTCGTCCTCGGGGACGATCTCCAGCGCCTGCGTGTAGAGGATCGCCGCCCGTGCTTTCGCCCAGCCCCGGCCGGCGACCTCCGCGGCCGCCATCAGGTACCGGATGGCATTGGCGTTGTCCCCACCTTCGCGCCAGTGGTAGGCGAGCGTGGCGTCTGCGTCACCCGCCGGCAGCTGCACGTCCTCCAGGTACTTCGCGGTGATCTCGTGGCAGCGTCTCCGTTCCTCGCGCGGCAACGTCAGATATGCCACTTCACGGATCAAACCGTGCTTGAAGGTGAACTGTTGGTCGCCCTTGATCAGTGACGAACCCTCGCGACGGATGAAGTCGCGCCGTTCGAGCGAGCTGAGCAGCGCACCGAGGTCCTGATCGCGGTCGGATCGAAGATGCTCGAGCACCCCGCGCCAGAACACCTTCCCGACCACGGACGCGTCGAGCACGACGGATCGTTCCGGCGCCGGCAGCGCGTCCAGCCGCGCTGCGACGATGCCGCGGATGGAACCCGGAAGCTGGCTCGCGTCCCGCGTCGACCGCTCGGCGAGCGACGCCGTGAGCTCCTCGATGAACAACGGGTTGCCGTCGCTCGAGCTCGCGAGCGACTCGGCGCGATCCTTCAGCTCGTCGAGCCCGCGCTGCTCGAAGAGCTTGCCGGTCAACTCGACGGCGTCCTCGTCGTTCAACGGCCCGAGCGAGATCGTGCTCGAGGCGAGCAGCCCGCCGCCCCACGACGGTCGAGACGTGAGCAGCTCCGGACGCGAGGTCGCGACCAAGAGCAGCGGCACGTCCTGCACCCGCGAGGCGAGGAACTCGATCAGGTCCAGCAAGCTGGGATCGGAGAAGTGGATGTCCTCGAAGGCGAGCAGCGTCGGCTGCTGTCGCGCGACCGCCTCCACGAACAGCCGCGCGGAGAAGTAGAGGCCGTCGCGATCAGGGTCGCCACCCTCGACCGGTAACCCGGCGAGGACGGCGACGGCATCCGCGACCTCGTTCGGATCGTCGGCGACCGCCAGCTCCGCGGCCTTCGCACGCAGCTTCTCGAGCGCCGCCGCAGGATCGTCCCCGTCGAACCCGCAGATCTGCGCCACCTGTTGGGCGAACGCGCTGTACGGACCCGCGTCGCCGTACCCGGCCGACCGGCCCCGGATCGCGAGTCCGCCCGATTCCGTCGCCCGGTGCGCGAGCTCGTGCGCGAGACGCGACTTGCCGATCCCCGCCGGGCCGAACACCGTCACCAACGAGCACCGGTTCTCCGATGACACCATGTCCCAGAGGCTCCGCAGGTTCGCGAGCTCCTCACCGCGGCCGACGAGCGGCACCTCCGAGAACACGCGCTCCCCCGCCTCGACGAGCGGCGCGATGGCGACCCATGCGGGCACCGGGTCGGTCTTCCCCTTCGCGGTGATCGGTTCGATCGGCCGGTACTCGATCACCGTGCGGGTCGACGCGTACGTCTCCTCGCCGACGACCACCTCGTTGACCGGCGCGTTGCTCTGCAGCCGAGCAGCGGTATTGACCACGTCGCCCGCCACCATCGCCACGCCTGCCTCCGGGCGTGCACCGAGCTCCACGATCGCTTCACCGGTGTTGACTCCGGCCCGCACCTGCAGCATCAGGAGCGGGTCGGCCTGATCCATCTCCGCGATCGAGTCGCGGACCGCCATCGCCGCCCGCACCGCCCGCTCGGGGTCGTCGCCGTAGGCGACCGGGGCACCGAACACCGCCATCACCGCATCGCCGATGAACTTCTCCACTCGGCCGCCGAACCGCTCGATCTCGGCCCGCGCCCGCTCGTAGTAGACGGTCAGGAACGAGCGGACGTCCTCGGGGTCGAGCTGCTCGGACTTCGAGGTGAACCCGACCAGGTCGACGAACAGGACCGAGACCACCCGACGCTCCTGGCGGTTGCCCGAGAGGGCTTCCAACGGGGTGCCGCACGCCTGGCAGAACCGGGCCTTCTCGCTGTTCTCCTCGCCGCAGGCCTGGCATCGGATCATCCGATGCAGCGTAGCGTCAGATTGCCTGCGCAGGACCCTCACGGGTAGGCTTTCCGCTCTTCAGGAGGTGATAGGCGTGGACCTTGAACGACTCAAGGCACGTGCGGCGGAGATCGCCGAGACGGAAACCAAGACCCTGCTTTCGAACACGAAGGCATCGGAGAAACTGCATGCCCGCGCGGTGAAGAGCCTGCCCGGAGGTGTCTCCTCGAACTTCCAGGTCGGCGACCCCTACCCGATCTATCTCGAGAAGGGGAAAGGCTCCAGCGTCTTCGACGTCGACGGCAAGGAGTACAAGGACTTCCACGGCGGCTTCGGGGTCAACGTCGTCGGCCACGCCCACCCCAAGATCGTGGAGGCCCTGACAAAGGCCGCGCAGAACGCGATCCACTTCGCCGTCACCACGCCCGACACGATCGCGCTGGCCGAGGCCATCTGCGAGCGATTCCAGCTCGACCAGATGCGGTTCGTGAACTCGGGCACCGAAGCCACGATGGACGCGATCCGCGTGGCTCGTGCTGCGACCGGCCGCGACAAGATCATCAAGATGGAGGGCTCCTACCACGGCCACCACGACTCCGTGCTGTTCTCGGTGGTGCCCGAGGCCGACGTGCTCGACATGCGGTTCCAGACCGGCGGCTCGGGCGACCAGAAGTGGTACTCGACCCAGCCGACCTCCAAGGGCGTGCCGCAGGCGCTGTGGGACACGGTGATCGTGGTCCCGTTCAACGACGCCGAGGCCGCGGAGGAGGCGCTCTCGGACAACGAGGGGCAGGTCGCCGCGGTGATCCTCGAGCCGGTGATGATGAACATCGGCATCGTCGAGCCGGCGCCCGGCTACCTGCAGGCGCTACGCGACGCGTGCGAGCGGCACGGCACCGTGCTGATCTTCGACGAGGTCAAGTGCGGCGGGACGATCGCGTACGGCGGCACGACCGAGCGCTACGGCGTGAAGCCCCACCTCGCGGCCTACGCCAAGGCGATCGGGGGCGGCTCGACCATCGGGGCGTTCGGCGGCGAGGCTCAGATCATGGAGTGGGTCGGCAAGGGCGCCGCCCAGCAGGGCACCTTCAACGGGAACCCGCTGTCGAGCGCCGCGGGGCTGGCCGCGCTCACGCAGGTCCTGACGAAGGACGCCTACGCCAACCTGGGCAAGATGGGCACCATGCTCGCCGAAGGCTGCGACCGGGCGATCGCCGAGACCGGGATCCCGGCGCACACGGTCGACCTGGGCGCCAAGGGCTGCGTGTCGTATCGGTCAACCAAGTTGACCAACTACCGGGACTTCCTGGAGACCGTGACCGACCTCTACTGGGCCTCGTACCCATGGATGGTCAACCGCGGCATCTTCATGACCCCCGGTGACGAGGAGCAATGGACGATCTCGGTGCAGCACACCGAGGACGACATCCAGCAGTACATCGAGGCGTTCGGTTCGTACTGCCAGGAGCTCGCCTCCTAGCAGCGACCGAACGGGGTAGCGACCGAAAGAGCGGGGGCCGGCCTTCGGGTCGGCCCTTCGCGTTGAAAGGCGATCGCGATGCACGGGTTCGACGAGAACACCGAGGACCTGGCGAAGGCCTTGATGGCCTACGCGAGTCAGCGCATCGCGAACCCGGTGCCGCTCGACGGGCCCGCGGCGGCGTCGGAGCTGGAGCGGCGGGCCGGCCAGACGATCACCCCCGAGGGCATCGGCGGCGGCGAGGCGCTGCGGGTCTGGGCGGAGGTCCTGGCGCCGGCGACGATCTCGACCGACCACCCGGCGTTCCTCGCGTTCGTCCCGGGCGCGCCAACCAAAGCGAGCGTGCTGTTCGACCTCGTGATCAGCGCGTCCTCGACATACGGGGGCAGCTGGCTCGAGGGTGGCGGAGCCGTCTGGGCGGAGAACCAGGCGCTGCGCTGGATCGCCGACCTGGCCGGGCTGCCCGAGGGCACCGGCGGCGTCTTCGTATCGGGCGGGACGGCGGGGAACCTGTCGGCGCTGGTGGCGGCCCGCCATGCCGCAAGCGTCGCGCGGGGCGAACGGCCGGCGCGGTGGGCGATCGCGTGCGGCGACTCGGCCCACTCCTCGGTGTTGTCGGCGGCCCGAGTGATGGATGTCGACGTCCTGGCCGTGCCGAGCGACGACGCCGGGCGGCTGAACGGCGCGGCGCTTCGGGAGGCACTGAGCGATGCTCCCGATGGCTTGTTCGCTGTGGTCGCGAGCGCGGGCTCGACCAACGCTGGGGTGATCGACGACCTCGAAGGTGTCGCCGAGGTCTGCCGCGAGCGAGGCATCTGGATGCACGTCGACGCCGCGTACGGCGGCGCGGCCCTGCTGGCGCCGTCCATCCGCGACCGGTTCGCCGGCGTTGAGGACGCCGACTCGTTCATCGTCGATCCGCACAAGTGGCTGTTCGCGCCGTTCGACGCCTGTGCACTCCTCTACCGCGACCCGGCGATGGCGCGGACCGCCCACGTGCAACAGGCGTCCTACCTTGACTCGCTGAACGCAACCGCCGAGTGGAACGCGAGCGACTACGCCCACCACCTCACGCGACGTGCCCGAGGACTCCCCCTTTGGTTCTCGCTCGCGACGTACGGCACCGACGCCTACCGAGACGCGGTTGAGACGGTCCTCGACATCACCAGGCAAGCGGCCGACGAGATCCGAAAGCATCCGCAGCTCGAGCTGCTGCTTGAACCCGAGCTCTCGGTCGTGCTCTTCCGCCGGACCGGATGGGGACCGGACGACTACGAGACCTGGTGGCGCCGGCTGCTCGACGCGCAGATCGCGTTCGTCCAGCCGACGTCGTGGCAGGGCGAGAAGGTCGCGCGCCTGTGCTTCGTCAACCCGAGGACCACCCTGGACCACGTCCGGGCGATCCTCGGGACGATGACCTAACGCCTTACGGCAGGGTCACCTTGACGACGTCCGCCTTCACCTTCGTACAGCTGGTTGGGTCGTAGTACAGATCCGTCGTCGTATCGCCGTTGTCGACCGCGTACAGGCTGATGACGTCGTGCCCGGCGCCGATCGTCCCGACGGTGGTGGCCGAGCCGGCGAGCGGTTGCTCGCGGAGCACGACGTTCTTCCCACATCCGAAGCCGCTCCGACCGAAGAAGACGGTGCCCGCGGGGTTCACGCCCGGCGAGTATTGGCACCGATCGTTGGGATTCGGGAGCTTGGTCTTCGTTTGACCCGCGATGTCGTACAGGAAGACGTCGCATCCGACAGCGTGGCGGCTACGGAACTTGGCCTTCTCCCAGACGGCGTAGTTATCGCTGATCTGCGAGGGCTCCAGGTACCAGGCCTTGCCCGACGTCGACGCGAGGGTGCGTAGCTCGTGGGTGTTGGTGTTGTACAGGTAGATCTTGCGGTCGGCATTGCGGAAGTAGCGCGCGTACATGACCCAGTCGCCCGAACCGACGGGATCGTACTCCCATCGATCGGTGCTCACGGGCTTGCCGATCTTCGTCCGTGTCTTGGTCACGAGGTCGTATGAGTAGACATCCGACCGGTCCTTGGACGGCACGTACTGCTGATAGATCAGGGTCGTGCCCTCGATGCTGCCGTTCCAGGCGTTGGTACCCTTCGGGTTGACGCGGAACCGGCTCCCGCTGAACGGCTTCGCGTATACGACGTAGTGGCGGTGGTTGATCCCGTTCCACGAGATGTAGGTGTCCGTGGCGGCAGGGTTGAACTCGTAGGCCTTCGTGGTGAGCACGCCGGTCGCGCCCATCGCCGGAACCGTCAGCAGCAGGACGGCGACGATCGCCGCGGCGACCGTCCGGACACCCGTTCGAAGCGTACGCATCGGCGTTCCCCTCCCTCCCAGATGCTCCGTGGTTGGCGAAACGTATTACCAACCTGGGAGATGCGCAACCAGGAAACGCCGGATTCAGCTGCGGCGGCGGTTCCTGACCACGGTGATCGCGAGCAGCAACGCGGCGGCCGCGATCAGCTGGCCGCCCATGATGATGCGGTTGACGTCGATCGCGGGACGCCAGTCGACGTCGTCGCCGTGGATCACGAAGGCACCTGCGGGCCTTGCGTTCACGCCGAAGCCGCCGCCGGTACCGGCGCCCTGTCCCTCAGGGCCTTCGCCCCCACCGCCGCCCGCGCCGCCCTGCACCCGCGCAGCCGGGATCACCGTGACCCCGTTCTTCTCATATGGATCGCCGAAGACGCGGCGCACGGTCATCGTGTCACGCGCCTGCTCGATCATCCGCTGCACACCCGATGGGTCCTGCATGCCGGACCTCCCCTCCCAGAGACGTGCTTCAAGCGTGCGCGTCGAGGACGCGAACGACAACCGCCGAGGAAGCGCTAGCTGCCGAACGCCAGGGCCGAGAGCTCACCCAGCCGGTAGAGCACGTTCGGCACGATGAAGATCGCGACGAGCAGCACCATCGAGGCCGCGACCACGAATCCGAGCAGCGCCGGGGTGGCGAAGTGGGTCTCGCCTTCGTCCGGATCCTCGAAGATCATCTGCCTCGGGATCAAGAAGTAGTACCCCACGCTGATCACGGAGTTGATCACCATGATCCCGGCCAGCCATGGGCCGACGCCGCCGCGCTGGATCGCCGCCGCGAAGATGGCCAGCTTGCCCCAGAACCCTCCCGTCGGCGGCACGCCGGCGAGCGACACCATGAAGGCGGTCATCGCAACGGCGAGCAATGGCGCGGTCCGTGCG
>DASYOY010000040.1:0-3194 GCA_036007245.1 Actinomycetota bacterium
GTGCGGAGCATCGCCCGCGCGTAGACCGCGTCGCCGAGCTCCTCGAACGTTTCGCCTTCGAGCGCCTCGAGCTGCTCGGGGCGGAGCTTCGTGTCGCGGGCGGCCTCATCCAGCGTGATCCCCCGGATCTCACGGGCACGACGAAGCGCTGCTCCCACTCCGATGGTGCCGGCCATGACGAGCCACATGCTACCCCGGGCTCTGGACCGTTCCGGCGTCGCTACACTCCGCGGATGGCGCCCGAGGTGCTCACGGTGGTGGTCGAGATCCCGAAAGGATCGCGGAACAAGTACGAGCTGGACCACGACAGTGGCGCGATCTACCTGGACCGGATGCTCTTCACCTCGATGCAATACCCCGCCGACTACGGCTACATCGACGGGACCCTCGGCGGCGACGGCGACCCGCTCGACGCGCTCGTGTTCGTCGGCGAGCCCACATTCCCGACCTGCCGGATCCGCGTACGGCCGATCGGGATGTTCCGGATGACCGACGAGAAGGGCGAGGACGAGAAGATCCTCTGTGTCCCGCTCCGCGACCCTATGTGGTCCCACGTCGAAGGGTTGGGTGGCATCCCTCAGCCGCTCCTGGACGAGATCGAGCATTTCTTCCAGGTGTACAAGGACCTGGAGGGCCACGCCGTCGAGACGGATGGGTTCGAAGACCTGGCAGCCGCCGAGCGGGTGATCAACGAGGCGTTCGCGCGCGCCGGCTCCCCGCGATGAACCGCGCGCTCGCGAGTGGGGACCGCGTCTTCATCCGCCATCCGACACCGGAGGATCGAGCGGCGTTCGTCGCCGCCGCACGCCGGTCTCGCCGCCTGCACGGCCCGTGGGTCCAGGCGCCCGATACACCCGAGGCGTTCGACGGGTACCTGCGGCGGGCACGCCGCGCCGACAACGCCTGCTTCTTGATCTGCCGGACGGCCGACGATGCGATCGCAGGTGTGGCGAACGTCTCCGCGATCGTGCGCGGTCCGTTCCAGAGCGGGTTCCTCGGCTACTACGCCTTCACGCCGCACGCGCGAAGGGGGTACCTGCACGAGGGGCTCGAGCTGACGGTCAGGCATGCGTTCGAGGATCTCGATCTGCACCGGCTCGAGGCGAACGTCCGGCCCGAGAACGTCGCCTCGGTGCAGCTGATCCGCTCCCTCGGATTCGAGCCGCGGTCGCGTTCTCCGCGCTACCTCTTCCTCGACGGCGAGTGGCGCGATCACGTCGGCTACGTCCGGCTGCGCGAGCCGGGGCCGCCGGTGTTCGGGGCATCCGGCGACGTCACCCTGCACGACGTGACGACGGCAGACCGGCGCGCACTGCTCGACCTCGCGGTGGCGCGCGACCAGCGCGCGTTCATCGGTGAGGTCGCGCGGTACCTCGCGACGTGCCTGCTCGAGATGAAGTGGCAGCCGATCGCGATCCGCGCCGAGGGTGCCATCGTCGGGTTCGTGATGTGGGCGCGCTCCCCCGATGACGGGAGCTACTGGATCGGCGGGTTCTTGATCGACCGCAGGAACCAGCGGCGCGGATACGGCCGCTCGGCGCTCGTCGCCCTGATGGAGGCGCTCCGCGCGAAGCCCGAGTGCCGCCGGATCGTGCTGACATACATGCCCGGGAACGACGTGGCGCGCAGGTTGTACACATCGCTCGGCTTCCGCGAGACCGGCGAGATCCTCGAGGACGAGGTCGTCGCGCAGCTCGAGGTGACGAGGACCCGTCGCAGGGCCTAGGCCCGAGGCACGACCCGGCGCCCGTGAATCGAGCCGTCCGCAAGGTGCGGCCAAGACTGTTTGGCCCGTAGCATCGCGGATGTAGAGGCGTCTGGAACGTTCGAGCCGGGGGGGCGCGTGCGGGCACGTGATGATGAGCTGCACCACGACGAGTCGCCGCTCGCCGCCTTGCGCGATCGGATCATCGCGCCCGACGCGCTCGCCGAGGGACCCGTCCGGTTCCTCCTGATCTCCGGCTCGCGTGACGACGAGACCTGGGGCCTGATCGGCGCGTTCTGGCTCTCGATCGACGGCAAGCGCGGTGGCTTCCTCGTCTCTCCGGAGGCGATCTGGCCGGGTTCGGAGATGGTGCGGAACGTCCGGAGCGCGCTCGCGCGCGGGTGGAACCACGAACAGATCTACCGCTACTGGCAGGCGCAGGTGGGCGCGGCCGGCGCGATCATGATCGACCCGCAGCAGCACGCCGACACGATGTTCCAGGTCGCCCGGCGCGTCGGCGCCCTCTAAAGGGCGGCGGCCAGGTCCTCGACGATCTGATCGAACGCCGCGATCGCGAGCGACAGATGCCCGTGCTCGGGGCGGTACTCGTGCTTCGCGCCGGCGACGTGCTTGGCGAGCCAGTCCCCGTGGGCGAACGGCACCATCAGGTCTTGCGCGCCCTGCCAGATCGTGACGGGCACGGTCATCGCGGCGAGGTCGAACCCCCACGGCACGGTGAAGGCGATGTCGTCGTCGAACCATCCCCAGATCCCGCTGCGGAACGCCTCCGCTTGGCTGTCGACCATGAAGGCGCCGAAGGCGCCCGTAAGCTCCGCGACATCGACGGGCGGCAGCAGCGAGGCAAGCTCCGCGATCAGCGCGTCGACGTCTTGCCCGTCGGTATCCTCGACGTAGCCCTCCATGAAGGAACGCAGCGCGTCGTCGCGGCGCGCCACGGCGTTGCCGAACTCCTCGACGTTCAGCTCGCCCATCCCGGCCAGGAAATCGAGGTCGTCGTGTCCGTACTCGCCGACCCCGGCGACGGTGGCGACCGCCGCGGTGCGCGACGGGAGGCGCGCGCCGGTCGCGAGCGCGTGCGGTCCTCCTCCCGACCATCCGGCGGTCACGCATCGATCGGCCTCGAGTGCGTCGAGGATCGCCTCCACGTCGTCGGCACAATCCACGACCGTGCGCCCGGCGTCTCGCTCCGATACGCCGTAGCCGGGACGGGAATAGGTCACGAGACGGAGCCCCGCAGCAGCTGCGACGTCCGCCCACGGCGCGAACTGCACCTTCGACATCGGGGTGCCGTGATGGAAGATGAGTGGTGTGCCGGTCCCCTCGGCGACGAGCACATCGAGCCGGCGACCACCGGTCGTCGAGACCGTGACGCTCCTCACGTCGCGACTCTAGACCCGACCTGCGTCAGGCGCTGCGGCGCTCTTCCCACTCCTCGGGCGTGATGAGTACGTCGCGCGCCTTCGAGCCG
>DASYOY010000041.1:0-5439 GCA_036007245.1 Actinomycetota bacterium
GGGAACACGTCGGCCTGCAGCGGCAGGAACGCGCCCCCCGAGTCGACGAGGTAGATGCACGGCAGATGGTTGTCGGCGGCGATCTCCTGCGCACGAAGGTGCTTCTTCACCGTCATCGGGAAGTAGGTACCGCCCTTCACCGTGGCGTCGTTCGCGATCACGACGCACGGCCGGCCGTGCACCGGACCGATGCCCGTGACGATGCCGGCAGCCGGGGCCGCGCCGTCGTAGAGGTCCTCCGCGGCGAGCGCCGAGAACTCGAGGAATGAGGCGCCGGGGTCGAGCAGTCCTTCGATCCGTTCGCGGGCCGTGAGCTTGCCGCGGCCTTGATGCTTCGCGACCGCCTCTTCGCCCCCGCCACGACGCACCCGCTCCAACCGATCGTTGAGGTCGTCCACGAGCGCCTGCATCACCTTGGCGTTCTCACGGAAGGTCGGCGCGCCGGTGTCGACGTGGGTGGCCAGTCGGGGCATTCGCTCCTCCGCGGACGCTCGTCGGCGGGCGCCGTTGCGCCACCTTACCGCGGGGCCCGCGCCTCGGTTCGCTGCGGCGTAGGGTTGCAAGAGACGACCGATGGAAGCGCCCCAGACCGCGACGGACGGCATCGCCCTCGAGGAACTTCGCGACGCCATGCGCGCGTTCGCCGAGCGCGAGATCGCCCCGCTCGCCGCCGAGATCGACGCCACCGACACGTTCCCCCGCCAGCTCTGGCCCAAGCTCGGCGACCTCGGCGTCCTCGGTCCGACGGTGACACAGGCCGATGGCGGAGCCGGCCTCGGCTTCGAGGCTCACCTCGTGATCATGGAGGAGATCTCCCGTGCCTCCGCGTCGGTGGGCCTGTCCTACGGCGCGCACTCCAACCTCTGCGTCCACAACCTGTGGCAGAACGGGAGCCCCGAGCAACGCGCGCGGTGGCTTCCTCGGCTGTTGTCGGGCGCGCACCTCGGCGCGCTCGCGATGAGCGAGGCCGAAGCCGGCTCCGACGTCCTCGGGTCGATGCGATGCGTGGCTCGTCGCACCGACGGCGGCTGGCTCGCGAACGGCTCAAAGATGTGGATCACCAACGGGCCACAGGCCGACGTGCTCGTGGTCTATATGCGGACCGAGGATGCGGGCGGCGCATCGCCGATCACCGCGTTCGTCGTCGAGCGCGGGATGGCCGGCTACACCACCGCGCAGCACCTGGACAAGCTCGGGATGCGCGGGTCCGGCACGTGCGAGCTCCTCTTCGAGGACTGCCTGATCCCCGACGCGAACGTGCTCGGCGAGCCCGGTGACGGTGTCCGCGTGCTGATGTCGGGGCTCGACACCGAGCGGCTCGTGCTGTGCGGCGGACCGATCGGCATCATGCAGGCCGCGCTCGACCTGGTGCTCCCCTACGTCCGCGAACGCAAGCAGTTCGGCGTTCCGATCGGCTCGTTCGAGCTGATGCAGGGAAAGCTCGCCGACATGTACGTGGCGCTCGAGTCCTCGCGCGGGCTCGCCTACCGCACGGCGGCCGCGTTCGACGCCGATCCGGGCGCACGGCGCTCGATCGAGGCGGCCGCCGCGTTACTCCACGCGTCGGAACGAGCCGTCGACGTCGCCCTCGAAGCGATCCAGGCGTTGGGCGGCGCCGGGTACCTGAACGAAAGCGGCGCGGGACGACTGCTGCGCGACGCGAAGCTCTACACGATCGGCGCCGGGACCAATGAGATCCGCCGGATGCTGATCGGGCGCGGGCTCACCGGCCTCGATCGATGAGCACGGCGCATCCCGAGGTCTGGCGGCCGACCGGCGAGCAGATCGAGAGCGCCAACGTCACGCGGCTGATGCGGGCGCAGGGCCTCGCGCGCTTCGATGAGCTCGTCTCCAGGTCGATCGCCGAACCCTGGTGGTTCTGGGACGCCGTCGTCCACGATCTCGACCTCGAGTTCTCGACGCCGTACGAGCGCGTCTTCGACCTGTCCAACGGAGTCCCCTGGGCGACGTGGTTCGTCGGCGGCCGCACCAACATCGCCCGGCAGTGCGTCGACCGGTGGGCTGAGCGAACACCCGACGGGCCCGCAGTCGTCTGGGAGAGCGAAGACGGCCACGTTCGCACCGCGACCTACCGAGAGCTGCGAGACCAGACGGACGGGTTGGCCCGCGCGCTCATGGCGCTCGGCGTGCACGACGGCGACACGGTCGCGATCTACCTCCCGATGGCGATCGAGACGGTCGCCGCGGTCATGGCGTGCGCGAAGATCGGAGCCATCTTCGTCCCGATCTTCAGCGGCTTCGGTCCCGATGCGCTCGCCACCCGGCTCGCCGACGCCGGCTGTCGCGTCCTCATCACCGCGAACGGTTCCCTGCGCAAGGGCGCGCCCGTCGCGATGAAGACGATCGCCGACCGCGCGATCGAGATGGCGCCGGTGGTCGAGCACGTCCTCATCTGGGATCGCCTCCCCGGATACGGCGAGCTGAACCACAGCCGTGACCATCGCTGGGACGACATCGTCGATCCGGCCGGCGCCCCGCTCGACGCAACCCCGCTCGACGCCGAGCATGCGCTCTTCATCGGGTACACGAGCGGCACGTCGGGTCGCCCCAAGGGCGCCGTGCACGTCCACGGCGGGTTCCTGGTCAAGATCGCGGAGGAGGTCGCCTACCAAGCCGACCTGCATCCCGGCGAGCTTCTGCACTGGTCGACCGACCTCGGCTGGATCATGGGCCCGTGGGAGATCGTTGGGTCGCTCGCGCTCGGCGCCACCGTGCTTCTGACCGAGGGGGCGCCGACGCATCCGACGCCCGACCGGCTCTGGGAACAGGTCGCACGCCACCGGGTCACGACGCTCGGCGTCTCGCCGACGCTCGTCCGCGCGCTGACCGCAGCAGGGTCGAAGCCCGACCAGCACGACCTGAGCTCGCTCCGGATCTTGGCCTCGACCGGAGAACCGATCGACCCCGACTCCTATCTGTGGCTGCAGCGCGAGGTCGGGAACGAACGACTCCCGATCATCAACATCTCGGGCGGCACGGAGATCGGCGCGTGCTTCTTGTCGCCGCACCCGGTCGTCCCGACGCGGTTGCTGTCCGTCGGCGGCCCGTCGCTCGGCATGGCCGTCGACGTCGTCGATCCCGGCGGGGGCAGCGTCGCGTCGGGCGAAGTGGGCGAGCTCGTCTGCCGTCAGCCCTGGCCGTCGATGACGCGCGGCATCTGGGGCGACCCCGAGCGCTACCTCGACGCGTATTGGCGTCGGTTCCCCGACGTCTGGGTCCACGGCGACTGGGCGAGCCGCGATGACGACGGCTACTGGTACCTGCACGGACGCAGCGACGACACGCTCAACATCGCGGGCAAGCGGATCGGGCCCGCGGAGGTGGAGTCCGTCGTTGCGATGCACCCCGCCGTCGCGGAGTGCGCGGCGGTCGCCGTCCCCGACCCGGTCAAGGGCGAGAGCATCTGGGTCGTGGTCGTCCCGAAACCGTCCGACGACGAGCTCGAGGATCTGGAATCGCAGGTCCGCTCCCTCGTGCGCGAACACCTCGGGGGATCGTTCATGCCGACGCGGGTGGTCGTCGCGGCGGCGCTCCCGAAGACGCGAAGCGCGAAGATCGTGCGGCGAGCGGTCCGAGCCGCCGTGACGGGCGAAGATCCCGGCGACGTCTCGACCCTGGAGGATCCGTCGGCGATCGACGCGATCAGGGTCGCGGCCGCACGGACCTGAAGCGGGCCGGTCTGCGTTTCAGTCTCCGGCCATCTTCCAAGGCACCCTGCCGGTGACGGTCGTGCCCTCGCCCGGTGTGCTCGTCACCGTGAGGTCCCCGCCGAGGGCGCCGAGCCGGTCGGTCATCCCTTGCAAGCCGGTTCCATATGAGGTCGCACTCGTATCGAACCCGGCGCCGTCGTCGTTCACGTCGAAGGTCAGCGCGCCGCTCGCCGCTACGAGTCGAACGCGGACCTGCGAGGCGCTCGCGTACTTCGCGATGTTCTGCAGCGCCTCGAGCACGCAGAAGTAGACGGCTGCCTCGAGCTCCTGCGGCTGTCGCCCGATATCGCCGGCTGCCTCGACATCGACGGGCAACGGCGCCTTCCGGGCCTGCGCCTGCACCGCCTCGACGAGTCCGCGGTCGGCCAGCAACGGTGGATAGATCCCGCGCGCCAGCTCTCGGAGGTCCTCGAGCGCCTGCGTCGCTTCACCTCGAAGGTCGTCGAGCATCCGGTCGGCGGCGTCGACGTCGCCGCGAAGCACACGCTGGGCAAGCGACAACTTGACCCCGAGCGCGACCAGCTGCTGCTGCGCGCCGTCGTGGATGTTGCGCTCGATCCGCCGGCGCTCCGAGTCCTGCGCCTCCACCAAACGGCGACGGGAGGCGTGGAGCTCGTCGATCGTTGCGCGCAGCTCCGTCGTGAGTCGGAGGTTCCGTAGCAGCATCCCGGCCTGCGACGCGACGTGCTCCAGCAACGCAGCCTCGGGAGGGGTGATCGGTTCCGTCGCCGGCTTGGTCACCTCAACGGACCCGAGTAGATCGTCGCCCTGCCGAACGGGCACCGTGGTCACGGCACCCTTCGAGCCGTCGGTCGCGCCATCCGGCCACGTCGCGATCACGCGCTCCCCTGTCGACGTCTGCGACCGAACCTCGACGCAGGCGGCGCCGATCCCGCTTGCAACGAGCGACACGAGCATGTCGAGCTGTTGCTCCAGCGGAACGCTCTCTGCCATCTGATCGGCGAAGGCGCCGAGCACCTCATAGGGCGTGGCTCGCTCCCCGTACACGAGTCGGTTGGCGATCGTCCGCGCGCGGCTTCGAAGGGGCTGGAACAGCAACGCAACCACCACTGCAGCGGTGATCGTGAGGACGGGGCCACCGTGCACACCGACCAGTGCGCCCACACCGGCGACGATCGCCGCGTACACCAACGTGATCACCGCGGCGACGATGCCGTACAACACCGCGCGGTTGATCAGGACGTCGATGTCGTACAGGCGGTGCTTGAGGATCGCGATCGTGATCGACCCGGGGAACCCGAAGAGGGCGAGCAACGCGGACGCGAACCCGATGACCGTCGTTACTACGGCGGCCGGGCCCAGGCCGATGATGGAGATCGTGAGCGCGACCTGCGCCGCGACCTGCAGCGCCGCAACGAAGGCCACCCACTTGATCTGCTCTCGCCGCTCTACGTCCCCCGACCGAAAGCGAACGACGAGTGCAGAGACCGCCGCGCCGAACGCGAGCACCGTTACCGCGCCGAGGCCGGGAATCGTCCCGAGAAATGTCCCCCGCAGCGCCTCGATAGCGAACGGGTTGGGGTACGTGAGCGACACGCCGCCGGGCGCGGGAAGCGCGACGTTGCGCGGGGTCAGGATGAAGGCGACGAGTGTGACGGCCGCCGCAGCGACGATAACGGTCGCCACTGGACGCCAGCGATCCGACGGGAGGTGGCCCGTCGGGAACAGCAGCAGGATGAACGCCAAG
>DASYOY010000042.1:0-6995 GCA_036007245.1 Actinomycetota bacterium
CCGGACCCGGTGGTGGCCTCATGCCGGATCAGATCCAGGCTCATCGACCCGACGACAAGCTCGACCGGGTGCGGCCGGGAAGCGGCCCGGAGCCGAGCCCGGACGCGCGCGAGGAGCTCGTCGAGCGAGAACGGCTTGGAGAGGTAGTCGTCGGCGCCGTGGTCCAGCAGGGCGACCTTCGTGGGGGTGTCGTCGCGCGCGGACAAGACCAGCACCTGTTGGCCGGGCTCGATCTCGAGGATCTGCCGCAACACGGTCAGCCCGTCGAGCCCGGGCATCACCAGATCGAGGATCACGAGGTCGTAGGAGTGGGACTGCACGAGCCGGAGCCCTTCCTCACCGTCGCGAGCGGGGTCGACCTCGAGCCCCTCGGCCTCCAAACTGCGCCGGACGAAGTGCACGATCCGCTCCTCGTCATCGATCACGAGGATGCGTCCGGATAACGCTGGAGCGAGTGCGGCGGAGCTTTCCGGCATGCGCATGGATACCCCTCTCGCGCCAACAGTAGTGCGGATCGGGAGGCTAGGCATAGGGCGCCCGGCCCGGGATGACAGTTCTGTCATCTGCGCCGCTCGTTAGCGGACGATCGGGGCCGTCGCCTCCGCGTGCGTGCCGTCGAGGCCGCGCCGGTCGAGCGCGAACCGCTCGCTCCCCGGCCGAGGGTGGCCTTGGACGAGGTCCGCGACGAGCTCGCCGAGGGCCGGGCCGAACTTGAACGCATGGCCCGCGCACCCGCCGGCGATCACGAGCGGACCGCGGCGGTCGATCACGAAGTCGCTGTCGGGCGTCATGGTCCACGGGTGCCGCTGGGAACGGATCAGATGCGGCGACGCGTCGGGCATGCGCGAATCGACCCACCGGGCGAGCGCCGCCCCTTCGGCCGGGTCCGGCTCCCACGACTCGGTGTCGGGATCCCACGGGTCGGCGGACCCCGCGTCGAACGCGACCTTGTAACCGACGCCCGGTACCGGATGTCCGTAGACGCCGACGCCGTGCTCGTCGACCTGCCAGTCGGCGATGCCCGGACGGTCGTCAAGCCGTGGCATGCCGACGAACGTGACCTGCCCGACCGCGGGTGCGAGTGGGAGGTCGATCCCGATCGGCGTGAGCAAACCGCCGAGCCACGGCCCGGCCGAGACCACGACCGTCGACGCGCTGATCGTTCGACCGCGATCGGTCTGGATGACGGCGTCCTCGCCGGACACGTCGAGCTGAACGGCGCGCTCGGGTTCCGAGAGCTCGGCACCGGCCGATGCCGCCTGCCGTCGCAGGGCGCGCATGCCGACGTCGGCGAGCACGGTGCCCGCCTCGCCATGGAAGAGCGCATGCTCCCCTGCGCGGGGCCTGAGTTCGGGGAACCTGGAGATGACCTCGTCCGGGCCGAGCTCGTCGAAGGGCGCGTCGCTCGCCCGCATGCCCGTTGCAAGCGCATCGAGCTTCGCATCGGGCCCGAGATCGAGCTGGCCGGTGAGCAGAAGGATGCGGTCGCCGGTGTCGCGCTCCAACGCGTGCCATCGCTCGACGGCCTCGCGGGCCAGGTCCACGTAGATCTGCTGCTCGTACGCGAGCCGGATCGATCTCGACGGTCCGGTCGACGACGTCGCGGGGTGCCCGCTGCCGAACCGATCGATCCCCACGACGCGGAGCCCGCGACGCGCGAGCGCCAACGCCGTCGAGAGCCCGATCACCCCGAGCCCGACGACCGCGACGTCTGCAGATCGGCGTGCCATGACGAGGGATGTTCTCACCGTCATTGTTGCGCGTTCCTGGCGTGCAGCAACCGTCGGTCAGGACCGGACGGTGAGCCGGTACACGACGAACGCCACGCCGCTCACGGTGAGGAACCAGCCGAACGCACGACGGATCTTCGGTCCGTCGACGATGTGCGCGAACCGCCCGGCGACGAACGCCATCGGCACCGCTCCGAGCGCGAACGCCCCGGCGACCGCCCAGTCGATGTGCCCGAGCGACCAGTGCACGAACAGGGTCGGGATCGCGAGCACGATCACCACGAGCAGGCTTGTTCCTGCGGCCTGTCGCATCCGCAATCCGAACAACAACATGTACACGGCGACGAGGAGGAAGCCACCGCCGTTGGCGAGCAACCCGGTCAGGAAACCGATCCCCGCCGCCACCGCGACGAGCACGCCCCGGCGCTGACGACGCTCCCCGCCGCGCAGACGCATCGCCGGATCGACCCCCTGCAGCACGCGCGCGCCGACGGCGACCAGCGCGATCCCAGACAGGATCAATAGGATCGGTCCTCCGACGAGCTTGGACGCGTACGCGCCGAGGATCGCCGCCGGGACGCCTCCAAGGATCGTCCATGCGGCGGCGCGTGGGCGCGCCTCGCCGGCGCGCACGTACGGGATGACCGCAGCGCTCGCGGAGGGGATCGTCGCGGGCAGCGGCGACGCCACCGCCATGATCGGCGGCACGCCGAGCAGCGCGAGGATCGGCGTCGCGACCGACGACCCGCCGACGCCGAACAGGCCGGTCAACCCGCCGATCACGGCCCCCGCGCCCACGAAGACCGGCCACGGTGCCATAGGCCGCAGCCTACGAACACCGTCGGCGGCTCGACGGTGCCGCGCTGACGCGTAAGGATGCACAACGTGGACCAGCCGCAGACCGGGATCTTCGCGCTCGGGACGGCGTCGCACGCCTACCTCGAGTTCGCGGCCCACGATCCGGAGTCGGCCGACCAACTCGTCCGCGCGGTGGCCGGGCTCCGCGAGCCGCGGACGACGATGGGCGGGATCAACCTGGTCGCCGGGTTCCGGCCCGAGATCTGGCGGCGCGCCGCACCGGACGACGCGCCAGATGTCACCGGCTTCGACCGCGACATCGTCGGCGTCGACGGCTACACGATGCCCGCGACCCAGCACGACGCCTTGCTGTGGCTGTCCGGGAGCGGCTACGACGTCGTGTTCGATACCGCCCGGGCGGCGATCGCGGCGCTCGAACCGATCGCAACCGTCGCGGAGGAAACGTCGAGCTGGCCGTACCACCACGACCTCGACCTCACCGGCTTCGTCGACGGCACGGAGAACCCGACGCTGCTGGATGCCCCCGAGGAGGTCCTGCTCCCCGAGGGAAGCCCGGGCGCCGGCGGCACGATCTTGCTTCTGCAGAAGTGGATGCACGACGCACCGGCGTGGGAGTCGCTCCCTGTCGACAAGCAGGAGCTCGTGATCGGACGGCGGAAGGCCGACAGCGAGGAGCTCGATCCCCAGGCAGACGACTCGCACGTCGCGAGCACCGACCAGGAGCGCTTCGGCACGATCTTCCGTCGGAACATGCCGTTCGGCACCGTGACGGATCACGGCACCATGTTCGTCGGGTTCAGCCGGGATCAGCACCGTCTGGTCGCGATGCTGGAGAGCATGGCCGGGATCACGACGGGCACGCCCGATGCGCTGACCGCGTTCACACGCCCGATCACCGGCGCGTACTACGTGGTTCCGTCGAGCGACGCGTTGCGGCGGTGGGTTCCGACCGACGACACCGGCCGGCTGCCCTGACGCCGGCGCTCAGGACGCGGCGGGAACGAACGACGCGCGAACCGCGGTGGCTGCGCGAACGACCGCGTCGGCGTCGACACCGTGTTCGAAGCCGAGCCGGTCGAGGAGCCCGACGAGGGACTCGGTGGCGAGGTTACCGGGCGCGCCGGGCGCGTACGGACAGCCGCCCGTGCCCCCGGCAGACGCGTCGAAGATCCTGATCCCGAGGTCCAGCCCGGCCTCGACGTTCTCGAGCGCGCGGCCGTACGTGTCGTGGAGGTGTAGGGCGAGCCGCTCGGCAGGGATCCGCTCGAGGAGCGCGGTCACCACCCTGCGGACGTCATCCGGGTGCGCGACCCCGATCGTGTCGCCGATCGAGATCTCATCGCATCCGAGCTTCATCAGCGCCACCGAGACGTCGACCACCGCGCCGGTGGCGACATCGCCACTATACGGGCACCCGAACGCGGTCGAGACGTACCCACGCCGCCACCACCTCGCCGCGGCGGCGCGCTCGAGCACCGGGGCGAACGCCGCGAGCGACTCCTCGATCGACATCCCGATGTTGTGCTGTGTGAACGCTTCCGACGCGGCGGTGAAGACCGCAACCGCGTCGACACCCGCGGCCTCCGCCCGTTCGAGCCCGCGGAGGTTCGGCACAAGCACCGGATAGCGAACCCCGCGCCGGCGATCGATCCGCGGGAACACCTCGTCGGCGTCAGCGAGCTGCGGGATGGCGCGCGGTGACACGAACGACGTTGCTTCCACGACCTGGAGACCGCTCGCGGCGAGCGCCTCGATGAACGCGACCTTCGCGTCGGCGGGCACGACCGCCTCTTCGTTCTGCAGACCGTCGCGGGGACCGACCTCCACGATGCGGACGGCGCGATGGCTCGTCATCGGCCGTCCTCCTCGAGCTCGATGAGGACCTGACCGGCGACGACCGCGTCGCCTTCGCGCACCCGCACGGCGGTGACCGTGCCGGCTGCCGGCGTCCGAACGCTCGTCTGCATCTTCATCGCTTCCAAGACCACCATCGCATCTCCGGCGGATACGTGGTCCCCCTCCGCGACATGGACCGTGCGGATGTTCGCCGGCATCGGCGCCGTGAGCGAGCCGCCCGGCGGCGCCAATTCGACGGGGTCGAGCTCGTCGCCGGCCAGCCGGTAGGCCCAGCCCCGGTACTGCGCCCACCCGTCGGCGACGACAACCTCCGGATCGGCCATCGCCGTCGAGCCGAACGCATGCCACGGATCGCGCTCGGATGCGGTCCCGGCGCTGATGCCGTCGGAGATCGGCGGCGCGTGCCCGTCCCAGGTTCGCTCGATCCAATCGGTGTCGACGGCGCCGGCGACGACGTCAGGATGGCCGAGGATCTCGAGCAGGAACCCGAGGTTGGTCGGCACGCCGACGATCCGGATCGCGGCGAGCGCCGCCCGCAGCCGCGCGATGCAGCTCGTCCGGTCCTCGGCGAACGCGATCACCTTCGCGAGGAGCGGGTCGAAGTCGAACGTGATCGCATCACCCACCCGCAGCGCCGTGTCCATCCGAACGCCGGGCCACTGCGGCATGTCGAGCCGCAAGACACGACCGCCGGCCGGCAAGAACCCGTTCGCAGGATCCTCCGCGTAGACGCGTGCCTCGATCGCGTGTCCCCGAAGGCCCGGGGCCTGGGGAACCGGCGCGCCATCCGCGATCACGAGCTGCGCGTGCACCAGGTCGACGCCGGTCACCCCTTCCGTGACCGGGTGCTCGACCTGCAGCCGTGCGTTCATCTCGAGGAACCGGAACGTCCCATCGGCCAACAGCAGGAACTCGACGGTCCCGGCGTTCACGTACCCCGCCACCCGAGCGATGGCGGTGGCCGCCGCGCCAAGCTGGTGACGCAGATCGGCCGACACCGCGGGCGACGGCGACTCCTCCAACACCTTCTGATGGCGGCGCTGCAGCGAGCAGTCACGCTCACTCAGGTGGATCACATCTCCGTGCGCGTCGGCCAGGATCTGCACCTCGACGTGCTTCCCGCCGGCGATCCGCCGTTCGAGGAACACGCGGTCGTCACCGAACGCAGACAGCGCCTCCTGATGCGCAGCCGCGATCGCGCCCGGCAGGTCGACGAGATCGTCGACCGCGCGCATCCCTCGGCCTCCCCCGCCGGCCGCCGCCTTGACCATCAACGGCGGGCCGAGCTCGCATGCCGCGGCGGCGAGTGCTTCGTCGTCCCCGGTTGCGCCCGGCACCACCGGCACGCCGGCCTGTTCGGCGAGCTCGCGAGCCCGAACCTTGTCGCCGAGCGCTCGCATCGCGTCCGGCGGCGGCCCGACCCACGTCACGCCCGCTGCGATCGCCGCCTCGGCCAGGCGCGCATCTTCCGACAAGAACCCGTAGCCGGGGTGGATCGCGTCGGCGCCCGCGTCGACGGCAGCTGCAACGAGCGCCGCCGGATCGAGGTACGACGTCACCGGCGCGACGGCGTCCGCCAGCTCGGCGGCGACCGACCCCAACTCGCGCTCGGTGCACGCCACCACGCTCTCGACCCCGAGCTCGCGGCAGGCGCGGATCACCCGGACCGCGATCTCGCCGCGGTTGGCGATCAGGAGTCGACGGACCACGACGGGCTCCGCCGCTCAAGGAAGGCCGCGACGCCCTCCCGGCCCTCTTCCCCGGTTCGGGCGCGCGCGATCCGTTCCGGAAGGTCGCCCAGCGTCAGCCCGGCAGTCGCCTCGCGCACCAGCTGCTTGCACGCGATCACGGCGTCGGGACCGGCGTGGAGCAGCGCGTCCACCGTCTCCGCCACCGTGGGATTCAGCTGGCCGTCGGCGGCGACCACGTGGACCAGCCCGATCCGTTGCGCCTCGTCCGCCTCGAAACGGCGGCCCGTGGTGAACAGCGCCCGCGTCGCCCCGGGGCCGATCGCGCGCAAGACATAGGGCGAGATCGTCGCCGGGAGCAGACCGAGCCGGACCTCGGAGAACGCGAAGGTTGTGCCCGATGCTGCAACCGCGACGTCGGCGCACGCGACGAGCCCGGCGCCGCCTCCGAACGCCGCGCCGTGCACCTGCGCCACGACCGCCTTGGCACATGCGTCGACCGCCTCGAACGCGTCGGCCATCCGCTCGGCGTCCGCGACGTTCTCGTCCCACGAGAGGTCGCGGCTCGCCGCCATCCAGTCGAGATCCGCGCCGGCGCAGAACGCCGGTCCCGCACCACGCAGCACCACCACCCGCACGTCGTCGTCAGCCGAGAGCAGGCGGAACGCCTCCGTGAGCTCCTCGAGCATCGACGGATCCAGTGCGTTCCGGCGTTCTGCCCGGTCCAATGTCACGGTGGCCACCGCACCGTCGCGAGCGACGACCAGCGCGCTCACATCCGGAAGACCCCGAACGTCGTCGGTTCGATCGGCGTGCGCGACGCCGCGTCGAGCCCGAGCGCCAACACCCTGCGCGTGTCGAGCGGGTCGATCACGCCGTCGTCCCACAGGCGCGCCGTCGA
>DASYOY010000043.1:0-14204 GCA_036007245.1 Actinomycetota bacterium
CCTCTGCTACGGCGGGACCGGGGTCAACACCTACATCAACTGCTAACAGCGGCACTACCGCACGAGGCGGCGGCGTTCGAGGGGCCAGTACACCAGCACGACCTTCGCCTTCAGCTGATCTCGCGCGACCGGGCCGAAGTCGCGCGAGTCGGTCGACCTGTGTGCGAAGTCGCCCTCGACCCAATACTCATCGTCACCGAGCTCACGGCCTGCGACCTGACTCCCCGGGACGCCGATCAACCGCTTCACGATCTCGTAGCCCGGCCTCCGCGGGTGCTCGACAACGACCACGTCGTCGCGATGGAACCGCTCCGGCGTGACGACCAAACACCAGTCGCCGGGAAGCAACGTCGGCGCCATCGAGACGCCTTCGATCGCGATCCGCGCCGGGTGATATCGCGCGAACGCGAATGCCGCGCCTGCCACCAGCGCCGCCCCCGCCACGATGCCCGACGTCGCTTTCCGACCACGGCGATAGGATTCGACCGCAGGCTCTTCGGGCAGTTGGTCGGAGGGCGGTTCGTCCGGGACGTCAGAAGGAGGGGGTTGGTCCATGTTGCATCGCATCCTCGCACCCCGCCGCACGGTTCACGCGCACTGTGACCTTCCGTGTGGCGTGTACGACCCCGCGCAGGCCCGCATCGAGGCCGAGTCGGTGAAGGCGTGCCAAGAGAAGTATCAGGGCAGCGATGACCCGATCTTCAAGGAGCGCGCGATCTCCATCAAAGAGGAGCGCGCGGATCTCGTGAAGCACCACCTCTGGGTGTTGTGGACCGACTACTTCAAGCCGGAGCACATCGAGAAGCACCCGAACCTGCACGACCTCTTCTGGAACGCGACGAAGGAGGCCGGCGCCGCGAAGAAGTCCGAGGACCCCGCGCAGGGACAGAAGCTGCTCGACGCGGTCGACGAGATCGCGAAGGTCTTCTGGGAGACCAAGAGCTAAGAGCTCCAGACGCGGTGAAGGGCGGGGCCGTCGGGTCCCCGCCCTTCACACGATGCGCCCCCCTCGGCGCAGCCCTGGCACACCAGGTGTAGGAGGCCGGGCCGACCGGGGCGGGTCTGGCGGCGCCCCGGCCGGGATCCGGTCTCGAACGGAGCATCGGTCAAACCCGGCCTGCCACGCCAGTGGTCAGAAGTCGGTACGTGTGGGCCATCCGGCTGACCTCGGTGGGACCGGTCGGTACCCCCAAGCCGGTAGGACCCCGCTGCTACGGTGAGCGACCGTGAAGGACATCGGACTCGTCGGCGCCACCTACTCGGGCAAGTCCACGCTCTTCACAGCCCTGACGCACGCCGGCACGCACGGCGGCCAGGCGACGATCGCGGTGGTCCCGGTCCCCGATCCGAGGCTCCAGGTGCTCACCGACCTCGAACGATCGAAGAAGACGGTCGCGGCGCAGGTCCGGTTCGTGGACGTTCCGGGTGGGATGGCGAGCGCCCAGTCCGTGGCCAAGCTCCGGGAGGTCGATGCTCTGGCGATGGTCGTCCGGTGCTTCGGTCCGGACGCGTCCCCCGCGTCCGAGCTGGAAGGTGTCCGCGCGGAGCTGCTGCTGGCGGACCTCGGCGTGATCTCGTCAGCCCTCGAGAAGGCCGTCAAGAAGGCCCGGGGCAAGCCTGGTCCCGAGGTCGATGCGCTTGAAGCGGCGCAGAAGGCGCTCGAGGGAGAGCAACCGTTGCGCGACGCGGGCCTCGCGCCGGAGCACGTGGTGGAGCTGCGCGGTATCGCACCGCTCACGCTGAAGCCAGAGGTCGTCGTCGCGAACCTGGAGGAAGGAACGTCGGCGCCTGCCGAGCTCGGAGACGCGGTCGGCGTCTACGCGGCGATCGAAGCCGAGGTCGCCGAGATGGATCCCGACGAAGCGCGGGCGCTGCTCGAGGAGTTCGGCGTCGCCGAGCCCGGGCTCGAGTCGGTGATCGCGGCCTGCTATCGGGCGCTCGACCTGATCACGTTCCTCACGACCGGCGAGGACGAGACCCGTGCATGGGAGGTTCGATCAGGGGCGCCGGCACCGGAGGCGGCGGGCGTGATCCATACCGACCTGCAGCGCGGGTTCATCCGAGCGGACGTGATCTCCTACGACGAGTTGGTCGCCGCCGGCTCGATGGATGCGGCCAAGTCGGCCGGCAAGCTCCGCGTCGAAGGCAAGGAGTACGTCGTGCAGGAAGGCGACATCCTCAACGTCCGCTTCGCCGTCTGAGTTCCTAGTCGTCGACGCCGATCATCACGTCGGTCGCCTTGATGATGGCCGAGACCTTCGTGCCTTCGGCCAGGCTGAGCCTCTCGGCCGACTCCTTCGTGATCACCGCGACAACCGAGACTCCATCGACGTTGACGACTACTTCGGCCATCACTGCGCCGATGGTGACCGATGTGACCGTCCCACCAAGCTGATTCCTCGCGCTCGTGCGCATCTCGCCCCCCTGTCGCCTCGTGATCGATCCGGACTCGTCTTCGGCCCACCTTATCCTGAGGTCGCCACCAGGAAAACCTGTATGGTTAGCCGCCTATGGATGGGTATCGGATCGGTGAGGCGGCGAAGCTCCTCGGCGTCCGGGTCGAAACGCTCCGAACGTGGGAACGCGCCGGCAAGCTGAAGACGAACAGGACCACAGGCGGGCAGCGGATCGTTCCGCAGGCAGAGGTCGGGCGGATCATGGCCGAGCGACGAGCGATCGAGCCGGGGCCGTCACATACGAGCCGACGTAACTCGTTCCCCGGCGTCATCACGAACGTCACGAAAGACAAGGTCTCGGCGCTCGTCGAGATCCAAGCCGGCCCGCACCGCGTCGTGTCATTGATCACACGCGAGGCGGCCGACGAACTCGGACTCGAACCCGGGATGGAGGCCACGGCCACCGTCAAGGCGACGAGTGTCATGGTGGAGGTAGGCGCATGAAGCGGTTGCTGATCGTCCCGGTCGTGCTGGCAACCCTCGTGCTCGGGGCGTGTTCCTCGTCGTCGACGAGCAGCGCGAGCACGAGCGGGTCAGGCGGCTCGACGGAGCTCACGGTGTTCGCGGCATCGTCACTCACCGCCGCGTTCGATCAGATCGGCAGCGACTTCGAGGGCGCGAACCCCGGCACCACGGTCACGTTCAACTACGGGTCGTCGACCGACCTCGCCACACAGATCGGCAGCGAGGGCACCGCAGACGTGTTCGCGTCCGCGAGCGGCACCGCGATGGACACCGTCGCCAAGGATCCCGGTGTCGAGAACCGCGTCGACTTCGCGACCAACCAGCTGGTGATCATCACGCCGACCGATGATCCGGCCGGCATCTCGACGCTGCAGGACCTGACCAAGCCGGGCGTGCAACTCGTCCTCGGTGCCGCCAGCGTGCCGGTGGGCGACTATGCCCGTCAGATGCTCGACCTGAACAAGCTGACCGATGAGGTCATGCCCAACGTGGTGTCGAACGAGCCCGACGACGCGTCGGTGGTCGCCAAGGTGAGCTCGGGCGAGGCGGACGCCGGGATCGTCTACACATCCGACGTGGCGAGCAACACCGACGTGCGCGCGGTGCCGATCCCGACGAAGCAGAACATCACCGCGACCTACCCTATCGCGACGGTCACGGGCTCATCGAACACTGACATGGCGACCAGCTTCGTCGAGTACGTGACGGGCACACAAGGACAGGCGACGCTCAAGCAGTTCGGATTCGGGCCGCCGCCCCCGGAGTAGACCGGTGCACCGCCGACTTCCCCTCTCGTTCATCGTCCTCGGGACGATCGGCGCCGCCTTCGTGGCGCTCCCGGTACTCGGGCTGGCGCTGCGTGCACCGTGGGGGCGGATCGTTGAGATCTTGACCGGTCCGGGCGCACGCACCGCGCTCCGCCTGTCACTCGAGGTCTCGCTGCTGGCGACGCTGTGCTCGGTCGTATTCGGCGTGCCGCTCGCATGGATCCTCGCGCGGGGAACGTTCCGGGGACGCGCGGTGCTTCGCGCGCTGGTGATATTGCCGCTCGTGCTCCCGCCAGTGGTCGCGGGAGTGGGACTCCTGCAAGCGCTCGGCCGCCAAGGGATCGTCGGGAGATGGCTGGAGCGGTTCGCCGGCATCCAGCTCACGTTCCACACCGCGGGTGCGGTGGTCGCTGCGACCTTCGTCTCGATCCCGTTGGTCGTGTTGTCGGCCGAGGCGGGGTTCCGCAGCCTCGATCCGCGCTTCGAGCGCGCGGCGGCGGTGCTCGGGGCGAAGCCCAGCTACACGCTCCGCCGGGTGATCCTGCCGATGGTCACGCCGCAGCTCGTCGCCGGCGCCGTCCTTGCGTGGGCGCGCGCGCTCGGTGAGTTCGGCGCGACGATCACTTTCGCCGGCAACCTCGAGGGGCGTACCCAGACCATCCCGCTCGCGGTGTTCCAAACGCTGCAGAGCGACCAGGAGGGAGCGATCGCCTTGTCGCTGGTACTCGTGGTCCTGTCGATCTGCGTGCTGGTGGCGCTCCGGGACCGGATCACCGGAACCGGCTGATGCCGATCGATGTCGACGTCGAGGTTCGGCGCGGCGACCGGACGATCGCCGTTGCGTTCTCCGTGGACGACGGCGAAACCGTCTCCCTGGTGGGACGCAACGGCGCGGGCAAGACCTCGGCTCTTGAGGCCATCGCCGGGATCGCAGACGCGACCGGCCACGTCGTCCTCGACGGCCGGTCGCTGATGGACCTCCCGCCCGAGCGCCGCGGTATCGGCGTTGCATTCCAGGACGGCATGCTGTTCCCGAAGCTCAGCGTGCTGGAGAACGTCGCGTTCCCGCTGCGCGCATCCGGTGTCGCGCGCGAGACCGCCCGCACGCGCGCCCACGAGAAGCTCGCCGAACTGGCACCGACGGTCGATCCGGCGACGCGACCCGCAACCCTCAGCGGTGGTGAACGTCAACGGGTCGCCCTCGCGCGGGCACTGGCCGCCGAGCCCAAGGTGCTCCTCTTAGACGAACCGTTCGCGGCGGTCGACGCCGAGGCCAAGCCCGAGCTCCGCGCGTTGCTCCGTCGTACGCTCGCCGACTTCGCCGGTCCTCGCGTCCTCGTCACGCACGATCCGGTCGAAGCGATGACGCTCGCCGACCGCTTGGTGCTCCTCGAGGACGGTCGTGTGACGCAGACCGGCACCCCGGACGATGTCCGCCACCGGCCGGCCACTCGCTACGCGGCCGAGTTCGTCGGCACCAATCTCTTCCAGGGCGAGCTGGTGCCAGACCAAGAGGGCGTCGGGATCCTTCGGACCGGAGGCGGCGAGCTGACCGTCGTCTGGCCCGACGGCCTCAGGACTGAGCCAGTCGCCGACGTCCGCGCCACACTGAACCCCGCCGAGATCGCGCTCCATACAGAGGAACCCCATGGCTCGCCGCGAAACGTGTTCCGGGGAGCCGTTGAAGAGGTCGCGACGGTGGGCGGCCGCGCACGGATCCGCCTGCGCACGGCCCCGCCGCTGGTGGCCGAACTCACTACGGGATCGGTCGACCGCCTTGGCATCGTGCCTGGTCGGGAGGTCTGGGCGTCGTGCAAGGCGGTCGAGATCCGACTCATGGTGCCCGGCGAGGAACCCGATACCCTGTAGGCCGTGAAGACCGAGACCGATCGTTCGGCCGCCGCTTCCCCCCAGCCGGACGAAGGGTCCGGCAAGCGTCGCAACCCCATCCTGCGCTTCCTGGGCGAGATGCCCGGCTTGATCATCATGTCGCTGATCCTGGCGATCTTGATCAAGACCTTCTTGATCCAGGCCTTCTACATCCCCAGCCAGTCGATGGAGGACACGCTCAAGGTCAACGACCGCGTGCTCGTGTCGAAGGTCCCCTACTACTTCCACGATCCGCAGCGCGGCGATGTGATCGTGTTCTCGGAACCCGACCCAGCGAAGCAGCCGCAACGCAGCTTCATCGGCGGGATCGCGCACTGGATCTTCGAAGGCATCGGCGTCCAGAAGCCGGACAACCCGGACTACATCAAGCGGGTGATCGGCTTGCCGGGTGACACCGTCTGGGCGAAGAACAACCAGGTGTACGTGGACGGCGTCGCGATCAACGAGCCCTACGTGAAGGGCAACACGGCTGACTTCGGCAAGGTGCACGTGCCGCAGGGCATGTACTTCGTGCTGGGCGACAACCGGGAGGAATCGATGGACTCACGATTCGGTCTCGGTCTGATCGCGGATCCGAAAACACAGCCGGGGATCGGGTTCATCCCGCGGGACAACATCATCGGCAAGGCGTGGGTCATCGTGTGGCCCAAGTCCCATTGGGGCACGCTCTAGCGCTCGTCCCCCTCAGCGCGCCAGCGCGTGCCGACCGGCCGTTCCTCCGGCACGAAGAAGCGCGCGAGCGTCCACGTCAGCGCCGCGATCCCGATCGACGCGAGCCATACCGTGAGCGGCGGCGGATCCAGCGCGAAGAACGTCTGCGTCACGGGGAGCACGAACGCGAGCACCGCGAGCACACCCATCGCCCACACGAGGGCCAGCCGCCATCGGTTGAGCGGCGCGGCGACGATCGACAGCACGAGCAGCCCGACGAACATCAGCGTCATCACGGCGGTTGTCCGCGCCTGCAGCATCGTGACGCCCGGCTCATGCGTGGCCAGGCGATACCCGAGGAAGGTCGCCGTCGCGGCCAGGATGCCGGTCGGGATCGTGAATCGGAGCACCCGGCGGACGAAGCCGGGACGGAATCGTTGGGCGCTCGGCGCCAACGCTAGGAAGAAGGACGGGATCCCGATCGTGAGCGCAGCGATCAGCGTCAGGTGCCGCGGAAGGAACGGGAACGCGACGGTCGCGACGCCGACCGCGAGCGACAGCACCATCGCGTAGACCGTCTTGGTCAGATAGAGGTTGGAGGTGCGCTCGATGTTGCCGAGCACACGGCGCCCCTCCCCGACCACACTCGGAAGCGCGTCGAAGGTTCCGTCCAGCAGGATCAGCTGCGCGACCGCCCGCGTGGCGTCGGCGCCGGTTCCCATCGCGACACCGATGTCGGCGTCCTTCAACGCGAGTGCGTCGTTCACGCCGTCGCCGGTCATCGCCACGGTGTGGCCGCGGGTCTGCAGCGCCGTGACCATGGCGCGCTTCTGCTGCGGCGTGACCCGGCCGAACACGGCGTGCGTCTCGAGCGCCTCGGCGAGCGCCGCCGGATCGTCCGGCAGCCGGCGGGCGTCGGCCGGGTCGTCGGCTCCCTCGAGACCAAGCGATGATGCGATCGCGCCGACGGTCGAGGGGGCGTCACCACTGATGACCGTCACGCGGACGCCCTGCTCGGCGAAGTAGCGGAGCGTGTCGGCGGCGTCGGGTCGAACACGATCGGCCAAGACGACGAGTGCGACGGGCGTGCGCACCGCGGGCAACGCGTCACCGTTCAGCGCGTCGGACCGTGCAAGGAGCACGACCCTGGCGCCGGCCTCGGCGTGCGCCGCCACCTTCTCCAAGGTCGGTGGATCGTCGGTGACCACTTCGGGAGCGCCGAGCACCCACGCCCCGTGGCCGGCGAACGCCGCCGCGCTCCACTTGCGCGCAGACGAGAACGGCACGGCCTCCTCAACCGTCCAACCGTCGCTGGGTTTGTGGAGCGCGTCGCCGATCGCACGCAGGGTCGCGTTCGGTGCCGGATCGGCGGTGGCGAGCGCAGCCAGCATGGGCTCGGGATCCAAGCCGTCGTCCAGCCGCTCGATCCGGTCGAGGGTGAGCTTTCCTTCGGTGAGCGTTCCCGTCTTATCGATGCAGAGCACATCGACGCGTGCGAGTCCCTCGACCGCAGGCAGCTCCTGCACGAGCACCCGACGCCCGGCGAGCCGCACCACCGCGACCGAGAACGCGATCGAGGTGAGCAGCACGAGACCTTCCGGAACCATCGCCACGGTGCCCGCGACCGCGCCGGACAGCGCGGGCCGCCAGGCGTTGAGCGCGCGGTACTGGCTGATGAACAGCAGCGCGGCCGTCGGCACGATCGCCCACGTGACGTACTTCAGGATCCGATCGATCCCACTGCGAAGCTCAGATCGTGTCATCGTGAACCGACGCGCGTCCTCCGCGATCCGAGCGGCGTACGCCTCGACGCCGAGCTCACGGACCTGCACACGACCTGTTCCGGCAACGACGAACGACCCGCTGAGCACGCCACCGCCGGCCTCCTTGACCACGGGTTCCGACTCCCCGGTGAGGAGCGACTCGTCGACCTCGAGCCGTTCGCTGGTCAGGACGTCGCCGTCGACGACCACCTGGTCGCCCGGCGCGAGTGCGACCACGTCGTCGCGCACGATCGCCGAGGGCGCGACCCGGGTCGATGCGCCGTCGCGCACGACGGTGGCCGTCGGGGCCGTCAGCAGCGTCAGCCGGTCGAGCGTTCGCTTCGCGCGGAGCTCTTGCACGATGCCGATGGACGTGTTCGCGATCAGGACGAGGCCGAACAGCGCGTCCTGGAATGGTCCGACGAGAAGGATCAACACGAGCATCCCGCCGAGCAGCGCGTTGAATCGTGTGAAGACGTTCGCGCGAACGATCTGCCCGACGGTTCGGCTGGGCGCCGCGGGCACGCGATTGACTTCGCCACGGGCGACACGGTCCGCGACCTCGGCGGCGCTCAGGCCGCGCTCCGGATCCACCGCCGATCGCCGGGCCGTGTCCACGTCCTGAGCCTACGCGGCGCTCCAGGCAGGCTTGACGGCGGGCCGACCCGCGGATGACTAGGTCGTGCCGGCGCGTGCCGCGGCCCACGCGCGAAGGAGCTCGATCGCCTCATCCTCGGGGATGGGGCCGCGCTCCAGCCGAACCTCCATCAGGTAGCCGAGCGCCTCGCCGATCTCCGGGCCCGGCTGCAGACCGAGGATCTCCATCACTTGCTTGCCGTCCAGGGGCGGCCGCATCGCCTCGAGGTTCTCCTGCTCGGCGAGCGCGGCGATCCGCTCCTCGAGCTCGTCCTGCAGCTTCGCGAACGCGTGCGCGCGCTTCTCGTTGCGCGTCGTGACGTCGGCGCGCGTCAGCTGGTTCAGCCGGTCGAGCAGCGGGCCTGCGTCGCGCACGAATCGACGCACCGCCGCGTCGGACCACGCGCCGTCGCCGTACCCATGGAACCGCAGGTGGAGCTCGATCAGCGTGCAGACATCGTCGATCACCAACTTCGGATACCGCAGCTCGGTCAGTCGCGAGCGGGCGATCCGCGCACCCTCGACCTCGTGATGATGGAACGTGACGCCCTCGGGCGTGATCTTGCGCGTCGCCGGCTTGCCGACGTCGTGCAGCAACGCCGCAAGCCGCAGCACTGCGTCGGGCTCGCACCGGTCGACGACCGCGTACGTGTGCCGCAGCACGTCCTTGTGCCGATGGACCGGGTCCTGCTCGAGGCTGAGCGCCGGGAGCTCCGGGAGGAACCGGTCGGCCAGGCCCGTGGAGACGAGAAGCTCGAGCCCGTCGGGCGCGTGCTCGCCGACCAACAGCTTGTCGAGCTCGTCGCGGATCCGTTCGGCCGACACGATGTCGAGCCGCTCGGCCATGTCGCGCATCGCCGTGACCACCCGCTCCGCCGGGCGCACCCCGAGCTGCGCGACGAACCGCGCCGCGCGGATCATCCGAAGCGGGTCGTCCGAGAACGACGTCTCGGGGTCGAGCGGCGTATCCAGCACCCCGGCAGACAGCGCCTTCACCCCGCCGTACGGGTCTACGAACTCACCGTCGGGGAGCCGCACCGCCATCGCGTTGATCGTGAAGTCGCGGCGCGACAGATCGACCAGGATGTCGTCGCCGAACGTGACCGCCGGCTTGCGGTGTTCTTCGGCGTAGATCTCCTTGCGGAACGTCGTGATCTCGACCCGTACACCGTCCTTCAGCGCGCCGACGGTCCCGAACTTCACGCCGACGAGGTACTTCCGGTCGGCCCAACCGCGCAGCAGCCGGGTGGTCTCGGTCGGGTGCGCGGACGTCGCGAAGTCGAGGTCCGGCGACGGCCTGCCCTGCAGGATGTCCCGCACGCTTCCGCCGACCATGAAGAGCTCCTTCCCTGCTTCGGCGAACCGAGCGCCGAGCTCCTTGGCGATCGGCGGCACATCGAGCATCGAGGGTCCGTCCGGCATGCGGCGAGGATAGTCGCGCGCCCGCCGCGAGCGGTGAGGGGTGCGCCTAGAAGGGAAGCCCGGCGCGCTGCTCGTCGCTGAACGCCGACCCGCGGTCCAGCACGCCCGACAGCTGCAGGTCGAAGTCGTGCGGGCTCGTCGCCGTGCGCCGGGCCTCGTCGACGGTCACGAGCCCGTCCTTCACGAGCTGCACGAGCGCCTGGTCGAACGACTGCATCCCGTAGTAGCCGCCGTCGGCGATCACATCAACGATCGAGTCCGTCTGCTCGGGATCGACCAGCCGGTCGAACACGCGTCCGGTGTTGACGAGCACCTCGACCGCGGGCACGCGGCCCTTCCCGTCGGCCTTCTGCACGAGACGCTGCGACACGATCCCACGGAGCGCGCCGGCGAACGAGGTCCGCACCTCCTTGGCCTGCTGCGGTGGGAACAGGTCGAGCACACGGTTGATGGTCTCCATGCAGTCGATCGTGTGCAGCGTCGAGATCACGAGGTGCCCGGTCTCGGCCGCCTGGATCGCCGAGAGCGCCGAGTCGGCGTCACGGATCTCCCCAACGAAGATCACATCGGGGTCCTGCCGCACCACGTGGCGAAGCGCCGCCTCGTACGAATCGGTGTCGAGCCCGATCTCGCGCTGCTGGATGATCGACATCTCGTCGTCGTGCACGACCTCGATCGGGTCCTCGATGGTCACGATGTGCGCCCGGCGCGACCGATTGATGTAGCCGATCATCGAGGCGATCGTCGTGGTCTTCCCGGTTCCGGTCGGGCCGGTCATCAGCACGAGGCCGCGCGGGCTGTCGGCGAGCGTCCGCATCACCTCGGGCAGCCGAAGCTCTTCGAACGTCGGGATCTCGGAGCGCACGCGGCGAACGGCCAGGCCCACGAGCCCTCGCTGGCGGAACACGTTGATCCGGAACCGGCCGACGCCCTGCAGGGTGTAGCCGATGTCGGCCTCGTTGTGCGCCTCGAACTCACGGCGCTTGTGTTCGCTCATCACCGTGTTCCCGAACGCGACGGTGTCCGGCGGCGTCAGCACGTCGTGCGACGTCGGCTGGAGCTCGCCGTCGATCCGCAGGAACGGCACATTGCCGACCTTCAGATGAAGGTCGCTCGCACCGCGTTCCACGGTGTGCCGGAGAAGGTCGTCGATGTTCATCCCCGCTTGGTTGTCGGCAACGAGAGCCTCGGCCCTGAGCGCGGCTAGTATCCGCACGTCATGGCCGCCGACGAACCGACCAAAGCCTCTGCATCGCAAGAAGAGAAGGCGGGCTCGGGGGGCGGGAGGAAGCGGCGGCGCCGGCGTCGTCCTCGCCGCAAGCCCGGCACATCCACGGGCGGAACGGCGTCCCAGGGGCAGGCCAAGAAGACCGGCGGTCAGTCCGGCGGCGGGAAGGCCGCGTCGGCGAGCCGCCGGGGCTCGTCCTCGGGCGGCGGGGCCAAGCGCAAAGGGCAGCAGCGGTCACGCAAGAAGCAGCGGGGCGGCACGCCACGAACCGCCGGCGCGAAAGGCATGGGGGCGAAGCAGGGCGGCGCCAAAGGAGGCGCGAAGCCCCCCCCACGCCGGCAGAAGATCCCGACGACACGCGAGGTCTCGGCTGGCGGCGTCGTCTATCGGAAGACCGACGACGGCATCGAGGTCGTGCTGGCATCCAGGCGAACACGCCGCGGCCAGCTCGCGTGGGGTCTCGCGAAAGGCGGCATCGAGGAGGGCGAGACCAAAGAGGTCGCCGCGATCCGCGAGGTCCGCGAGGAGACCGGCATGACCGCGGTGATCGAGGCCGACCTCGGCGACACGAAGTACATGTACGTCTGGGACGACATCCGGATCCGCAAGACCGTGCACTTCTTCTTGATGCGGCACACCGGCGGCAACGTCGAGGACCGCGACGATGAGATGGAGGAGATCCGCTGGTTCCCGATGGAACGGGCGATCAAGCGGGCCGCCTACCGAGGTGAACGCGACATGCTCGTGAAAGCCTCGGAGCTGCTGCAGTGACGGTCGCCGACGCGATCATCGCGATCGCGATCGGTGCCGGCGCCGGCGTGCTGTCCGGCATCTTCGGCGTCGGCGGCGGGATCGTGATGACCCCCGCGATCGATGCATTCCTGCCCGTCACCTCGATCCAGGCGATCGCGACCCCGCTGCCGGTGATCGTCCCCACCTCGATCACCGGGGCATACACCTACGCCAAAGCCGGGCAGGTCGATCGGCGCGCGGCATGGTGGATGGCGCCTGCCGGCCTCGTCGGCTCGGTGCTCGGTGCGCTCGCGACCCAGTGGATCGATCCGACGCTCTTGCTATTGGTGACCGCCGGGCTGCTCGGATGGCAGTCGATCGGGATCATCCGGGGCGGGCGTGCGCAGGTCGCGACCGGGTCCGAGACGCCGGGCCCCGAGATCCCACGGACGACCTTCGGCGTGATCGGGTTCGCGGCAGGGGTGGTGTCGGGCCTGCTCGGCATCGGCGGCGGAATCATCATGGTGCCGCTGCTCGCCGGGTGGTGCGGGATGCCGCTCAAACGTGCGCTCGGGACCTCGTTGCTCACGATCTGGGCGCTGGTGATCCCCGGCACGGTCGTCCACGCCTGGCTCGGCAACATCGACTGGTGGGTCGCGCTCTTCCTAACGATCGGGGCCGTTCCGGGCGCTCGCCTCGGCGCGCTCGTGGCGCTCTCGGCGCAGGAGCGGCTGCTGCGAACGGTGGTCGGCAGCGGGATGCTGGTGATCGCGGTGCTATACGCCGCAGCGCAACTCGTGCAACTCACCCGCTAGGGCGCTGCGCCGGGCGCCCAGGTGCGACGACTACGATGCCGCCCGTGAGACGCTTCCTCGGCGCGGTGGCCGCCGCGCTCGTGGCGGTCTGCGTGGTCGCGGTTCCACCCCCCGCCGCCGCGCAGAACGCCGACGTCACGCTCCGGCTGGTCTCGCAGTCGCCCTGGAGCTCGAAGCAACACCGTGCCGCCCTCGACGTTCAGGTCGAGATCACGAACAACGGGACCGAGCCACTTCGCGACCTTGAGCTTCAGGTCGGTTTCGGTGATCACATCGGCACACAGGCGGACTTCGATGCGATGCTCAACACCGGTGTAACCCCGGTCGCGTTCAGCCCCACGAAGACGATCCACGGTTCCATCGACCCCGGGAGTCCCCGCACCATCCCGATGACGGTCGACCTGACGGCGATCGGCGAGATCAGCCAAGTCGACTCCCAGGTGTATCCAGCAGCGATCACGCTGCTTTCGGAGTCGACGGTCGTGACCAGCCTCGTCACCCCCGTGATCTACCTGGTTCAGCCTCCGGACAAGTCGATGCTGTCGAGCATCGCGGTGCCGCTCCCCGCTCCGATCGCGTTCGGCGCCGACGATGCCCTGGTCGACACCGCGTTCCCGACCTCACTCGGGAAGGGCGGCTCCCTTCGGGCAACGCTGGATGCGATCGCCGGCAGCGCCAGCGCCCGGCACTCACGCGGGGTCGTCGACCTGATCACCGACCCGATGGTGGTCACGCAGGCCCGGCAGGTCGCCGCCGGCTATCACACGACCGACGGTGTACAGGTGCCACCCGATTCGGCGCAGGCGACGCAGGCGACGCGTTTCATCGCCGAACTCACGAGCGTCGTCGGTGCGACAAACAACGTCGAGACCGTGGCCGACCCGTTCGGCAACCCGAACATCCCGTCGATGCTTGCGACGTACAGCGGCTTCCCGGCCGGAGAAACGCCCACGCTCGAAACGCAGCTCGACGCGCAGCG
Source organism: Actinomycetota bacterium (assembly GCA_036007245.1). Classification (GTDB taxonomy): domain Bacteria; phylum Actinomycetota; class UBA4738; order UBA4738; family HRBIN12; genus AC-51. The sequence goes on from DASYOY010000043.1 coordinate 13,805, forward strand.
CGCCTCCGCGAGCGACGTGCTCTCAACGGTGAACGCGACGCCCAGCTCGCGCGTGTTCGCTCCGAACGGTGCGGATTTCAACGACGAGACCTTGGATTGGCTCGCGCGCTCCTCACTCGACATCGCGCTGGGGTCCGCCGATACGGTCGACCGGTCGCCGTGGCAAGGCATCTATGCGCCGGCACCGACCGTCCCGACGGCCGCCGGCCCCACGCTGGTACTCCCCGATCCGAGCACCCAAGCCTTGTTCGACCGAACCGACCTGCTCGAGGATCCCGTGCGGGCCGCGCAGATGGTGCTTGGTGAGCTCGCGTTCATCTGGAAGCAGGAGCCCGTGCCGAACCCGCCGACACAGCGCGGCATCGCGATCGCACCTCCGCCGACGCTGCCGGTCGGGATG
>DASYOY010000044.1:0-5744 GCA_036007245.1 Actinomycetota bacterium
GGTCGAGCCGACGACGTTCTTCTGCATCAGATAGTTGATCGTCTCGTAGTGCGCGAAGATGATCGGCGAGTCGTCGAACACGATCTGCCTGATCTGCTTGTACAGGCCGAACCGTGTCTGATCGTCGGTCTCCGTGCGCGCCTGGTCGATCAACTTGTCGACCTGTGGGTTGGAGTATCCGGTCGAGTTGATGTCGCCGCCGGTGTGGATCACCAACGCGTAGAAGTTGTCGGGGTCGATCGTGCGCTCCTGGTACGCGGACGTGATCTGATAGTTCTGCTTGATGAAGGCGTTGAACCACACGCCGACCTCGACCTGCTTGATACTCACCTTGAAGCCGACCGGCTCCAGTTGTTGCTGCACGACCTCTCCGGTCTTCAACAGCTCCGGGTACTGCGGCAACCCGAGGAACTCGACCTCCACCGGGAGCGTGACCCCGGACTGCTGTAGCAGCGACTTGGCCTTGTCCGTGTCCGGCGTGACCAGCGGCGCGCCGTCGTACCAGCTCGAGCCGGTCGGCACCTCCTCGATCCCGGATTCACCGGCGCCGAAGTAGGCCACCTGTCGGATCGCATCGCGGTCGAGCGCCCAGTACACGGCCTGCCGAACCATCTTGTTGTCGAACGGCGGCTGTGTCGTGTTCATCGCGATGTAGTCGGGGATCCCGGCCGTCGCCGATGTCACGTAGTTGTACGCAGGGTCGTCCTTCAACGTGTTGAGCTGCTGCAGCGGCACCGCGTCGGCCCAGTTCAGATCGCCCGACTGGAGCGCGTCGATCCGGCTCTGGTCGACGTTCAGGAACTTGAACTGGATCCCGTCGAGGTAGGGCTTGCCCGACTCGAAGTAGCTGTCGTTCTTCTTCAAGGTGATGTGGTCGCCCTGCACCCATTCGACGAACTCGAACGGGCCGGTCCCGACGGCGTTGCGCGACGGGTCCTTGGCCTCGATCGCGGCCTGGTTCACGATCTCGCCGTTGTTCGCCAGGTTGGACAGGAACGGCCCGAACGAGGTCTTCAGGTGGAACGTGACCTGGCTCGCCCCGGTCGCCTCGATGCTCGAGATCGCGTCGTAGAGCGGCGCGTACGAGCTCGCCGTCTTGGGATCGAGGATCCGGTTGAACGTGTAGACGACATCGTCCGGCCCGAACGACTCGCCGTTGTGGAACTTCACGCCGTCGACCAGGTCGAAGACCCAGGTCTTGTCGTCGGTCGCGGTCCACTTGGTGGCGAGCTGTCCGTAGAACTTGTTGTTCTCGTCCAGGTCGATCAGCTTGTTGAAGATGTTGTCGTAGACCTGCGCGCCCGTGTAGATCGTCGACGTGGCCGGGTCGATCGTGTCGGGCTCACCGGTCAGCGCGGCCTGCAGCGTGCCGCCGGCCGTCGGTGCGCCGGTCGCCGGTGCGGCGACCGAACCGCTCGACGTCGTGGTCCCGTTCGAACATGCCGCAAGTACCGCGCCCAGGCTCGTGGCGCTCAGCGCCAACGTGCTGAACCCCGCCGCGCGCGCCATGAACGAGCGCCGCGAGATGTTGCCGGTCAGGAAACTCCGAGCGAGCCGTTCCGCCCGCTGCTCCTCATCGTTGCGTTGCATGTGTCCCCCCTCTCCGCTCAGCGGTGCTCGCCGAGCCAGCCCAGATACGTGCGGTTGAAGTCAGCTGGGTGCTCCCACATCGATGCATGGCCTCCCTTCGATGTCGCCCAGTCCGCCTTGGGGAGGCCCTCGTGCAGCTTCTTCGAGAGCGAGACGGGGATCAGGATGTCCTCTTCACCTGCCATCACGAGCACGGGGTAGCCCTGGATCCTGTCGAGCCGATCGTCCGTGTCGTGCGCCTGGATCACGTGGAGTTGCGCGAGATAGGCCTCGACCGACATCGGCATGTCGGCCATCTCCATCTCGAATTCCTTCAGCTCGTCCTCTCGGTTCCAGAAGAAGTCCTGGGTGAAGGCCCACAGCGTGACGTCGCGCATGATGAAGGGAACGCCGGTGATCGTGGCCATGTCGTGCCACATCGAGAACATTCGCGAGCAGAACGGCCCTGGGTTGGCGTAGGTGCTCGAGAACATGGCGGTCTTCAGGTCGGCGCCGTGGTTGATCGCGTACTCCTGCGCGATCATGCCGCCCATCGACGTGCCCATCAGATGGAAGCCGGTGAGGCCGAGCTCGTCGACCACCGCCTTCGCATCGTCGGCCAGCATCCGCGCGGTGTACGGCCCCGGTGGTGCGTCCGACTTGCCGACGCCGCGGTTGTCGATCCGGAGCACGCGGTAGCCGGCGCCGAGGAAGTCCTCCAGCTGGAGCACCCACGTCTCGAGGTCATCGGCGAGTCCGTTGATCATCACGATCGTCTCGTCGCCGTCACCGTCGAGCTCGTAGTGGAGATCGATGCCGTTCGTCTGGACCATGGGCATGACTGTGTTCCTTCCTATGAAGCCGAACGTTCCAGCTCGGCGCGGGCGACGTGGCACGCAGCCGTGTGGCCGGTACCGAACAGGGTCATCTCGGGCTCGTCGGTGGCGCAGCGGTCGATCGCGACCGGGCACCGCGTCCGGAACCGGCATCCGGATGGGGGAGAGATCGGGCTCGGGATCTCGCCGGTGAGCGGCGCCGCGACGAGCGGCCGCTCTGGGTCGGGGTGCGGGATGGACTGCAGGAGTGCCTGCGTGTAGGGGTGACGCGGGTCGCGGAAGACCCGGTCGGTGGGGCCGGTCTCGACGATCTTGCCGAGGTACATCACGGCGGTGCGGTGGCTGATGTGCTGGACCACCGAGAGGTCGTGCGCGACGAACAGGACCGCGAGGCCGAGGTCGCGCTGCAGCTCCGCGAGCAGATTGAGCACCTGCGCCTGCACCGAGACGTCGAGAGCGGACACCGGCTCGTCGGCGACGATCAGCTTCGGCTCTGGTGCGAGGGCGGCGGCGATCCCGACGCGCTGACGCTGCCCGCCCGAGAGCTCGTGCGGCCGACGGCGCGCGAACGATGGATCGAGCCCGACCCGGTCCAGGAGTTCGACGACTCGCTCCTTGCGGTCGGCCTTCGTCCCGATCTTGAACGCGTCGAGGGACTCCGCGATGCTGTGGCCGATCCGCCAGCGCGGGTCGATCGAGCTGAACGGATCTTGGAACACCGGCTGGACCTGCTGGCGGAAGCTCGCGAGCTGGCGGCCCTTGAGCCCGGTCACATCGCGGTCGTCGAACACGACCCGGCCGGAGGTCGGGGTGATCAGCCTGAGGACGCACCGTGCGAGGGTGGACTTGCCCGACCCCGACTCGCCGACCAGCGCGAGTACCTCGCCCGGGTGGATCTCGAGGTCGACGTTGTCGACGGCGTGCACGACGGCGTCGCTCCCGAGGAGGCCGCGGTCGGTGGGGAAGTGCTTCACGAGATCTTCGACACGCAGGATCGGCTGCCCGGACTGCGCCGGCGCGATCTGGTCGGAGAACGCGACCTGGCTCACGCGGCGCCTCCCGCCGATGCGCGGTCGGGGTGGGCTGCTTGCTTCGTCGCCTCGGAGAGCCAGCAGGCGATGAGGTGGTCGTCGGTTTCGTGCGCCAGCGGTGGCACGGTCGCGCACTCGTCCATCACATAGGGGCACCGCGTCGAGAAGCGACACCCCGGCGGCGGCGCCGTCAGGTTCGGCACGCGCCCGCCGATCACTCGAAGTGACCCGGGCTTGTGCTCGTCAGACGGCAACGCGGCCAAGAGCGCCTGTGTGTACGGGTGCCTCGGCGTCCGGAAGATCTCGCTCACCGGAGCGACCTCGACCAGCTGGCCCGCGTACATCACGCCGACGCGGTCGCAGATCTGCGCGACCACCCCCAGGTCGTGCGTGATCAGCACGATCGTCGTCCGGAGCCGCCCCCTCAGGTCGCGGAGCAGATCCAGCACCTGCGACTGGATCGTGACGTCCAGCGCGGTCGTCGGCTCGTCGGCCAGTACGAGGGACGGCTCGTTCGCGAGCGCGGTCGCGATCACCACCCGTTGCCGCATCCCGCCGGACAGCCGGTGCGGCGGGTCGTCGTACCGACGTTCGGCCTCCGGGATCCCGACGTCGCTGAGCAGCCGCAAAGCCCGCTCCCGCGCCGCCTGCTTCGACACATCCCGATGCGCCGTGATCGTCTCCGCGACCTGCCCGCCGATCGAGAACGTCGGATCGAGCGAGGTCATCGGGTCCTGGAAGATCATGCTGATCCGGTCGCCACGGAGCTGCCGGAACTCCTCGTCCTCCAGCCCGAACAGCTCGCGCTCGCCGAACCGAACCGACCCCGCCACCGACGCGGTCGCCGGCAGCAACCCCATGAGCGCCATCGCGAGCGTGGTCTTGCCGCACCCCGACTCGCCGACCAGGCCGAAGATCTCGCCCTCCTCCACGGTCAGGGATACGTCGCTCACCGCGGACACCGTTCCCTCATCGGTCGCGAAGCCGACGTTGACGTGCGCCAGGGTCAGCAGGTCGCTCACTCGCTGACCCCTTTCGGGTCGAGCCGAGCGCGGAGCCCGTCGCCGAGGAAGTTGAACGCAAGCACGGTGATCGCGATCGCGAGCCCGGGGAAGACCTCGACCCACGGAGCCTGGGTCAGGACGTCGCGCCCGTCGGCAAGCATCGAGCCCAGCGAGGAGGTCGGCGGCTGCACGCCGAGCCCGAGGAACGACAGCGCTGCCTCGATCTGGATCGCGAACCCCATCAGGATCGTGGCCTGCACGATCGCGGGGCCGATCGCGTTGGGCAGCACGTGCCGCGCGATGATCGACCGCTGGCGCGTCCCGCGGGCCCGCGCAGCCTCGATGTACGTCTGGGAGACGACGACCAGCGTCGAACTCCGCACGACGCGCGCCAGGATCGGCATGTAGATCACCGCGATCGCGAGCGTCGCGATGTTCGAACCCGGTCCGATGATCGCGATCAGCGCGACCGCGAGCAGCATCGCCGGCAGCGCGAGCACCATGTCGATCGGCCGCATGATCGCGGTGTCGACCCACCCGCCGTGATAGCCCGCGTACAACCCGAGCGGGACGCCCACCAGGAACGCGGCCAACGTGGACCCGACCGCCACTGTGAGCGACACGCGGTACGCGAACAGCACGCGCGACAACACGTCGCGACCGAGCGCGTCGTTCCCGAAGGGGTACGCGAGCGAGGGCGCATACAAGATCCGGTTGGCGTTGATCGCGTTCGGATCGTGCGGCGCCAGCACCGGCGCGAAGATCGCGATCAACGCGAGCACCGTGAGGATCCCGAACCCCCACCGGCCCTTCCGCGACGCCAGGATGCCCCGGCGCCAGACCGCCCGAGGCTTCCCACCGGCAGCGACGACGGCAACGCTCACGTCGCGTCACCCTCCTCGGTCCGCGGGTCGAGCCACCCGACGATCAGGTCGGTGACAAGCGTCACGAGGATGAACAGGATCGCGACGACCAGCACGCCGCCCTGCACCACCACGTAGTTGCGTTGCTGGATCGACGTCACGATCAGCCGGCCGACACCGGGCAGCGCGAACAACGACTCGATCACGATCGCGCCGCCGAGCAGCACGCCGAACTGGATGCCGATCACCGTCACGATCGGGGGAGCGGCGTTGCGGAGCGCGTGCCGGTAGACGACGCGTCGCTCGCGCACCCCCTTCGCCCGCAGGAACAGGACGTAATGCGTCCCGAGCACTTCCTCCATCGCGCCGCGGGTCGTCCGCAGGATGTACGCGGCCTCGCCGAACGCCAGCGCCAGCACAGGCAGCGCCATGTACCGGAGG
>DASYOY010000045.1:0-3612 GCA_036007245.1 Actinomycetota bacterium
TGAACCTGACGGGCACCCATGTCGGCTGCGACACTTCCAACTGCGGGGCGTGCACGGTCTGGCTCGACGGCGAGGCCGTGAAGTCGTGCACCCTTCTGGCCGTCCAGGCGGACGGCCGCGAAGTGACGACCATCGAGGGCATCTCCGAGAACGGCGACCTGCATCCGATGCAGCAGGCCTTCCACGAGCACCACGCCCTCCAGTGCGGCTACTGCACGCCCGGCATGGTGATGACCGCGATCAAGCTGCTCGAGGCGAACCCGGCGCCGACCGACGAGGAGATCCGCCACGGGCTCGAGGGCAACCTGTGCCGCTGCACCGGCTACGAGAACATCGTCGCGGCCGTCCGGGCCGCGTCGGGGGTGACGGTCTGATGGCGACGACGGCCGAACACGCGAAGGGGATCGGCGTCGCGGCGCTGCGCAAGGAGGATCGCAAGTTCCTCACCGGCCGCGGCCGCTTCGTCGACGATCTCAAGCTGCCCGGGATGCTGCACATGGCGATCGTGCGCAGCCAGTTCCCGCATGCCGACATCACCGGGATCGATACAGCCGCCGCGGCGGCGATGCCGGGCGTCACGGCGGTGCTGACCGGAGACGACCTGGAGTTCGCCGCCGGCGTCCCGTGCGCCTCGAACCCCACCGGCGACATGGTCCACCCGGTGCGGCCGCCGTTGGCCAAGGGCCGCGTCCGCCACGTGGGCGAGCCGATCGCCGTCGTGATCGCCGGCGACCGCTACGCCGCCCGCGACGCGGCCGACGCCGTCGAGGTGAGCTACGCGGAGCTGCCTGCGGCGCTCGACGTCGAGGCAGCCCAGGCCGACGGCGCGCCGAAGGTGCACGAGGAGCTCGACTCCAACGTGGCCCTCGTGCTCACGCACAGGACCGACGGCATCGACGACGCGTTCTCGAAGGCCGAGGTGGTGGTCGAGCACACGATCCGGAACCAGCGCCTGATCCACGTCCCGATCGAGACCCGCGGCGTGGTCGCCGACTGGAACACCGCGAACGACGAGCTGGTCGTCCACAGCTCGACGCAGGTGCCGCACTTCCTGCGCACGTTCCTCGCGATCGTCTGCGGGGTGAGCGAGGCCAAGGTGCGGGCGATCGCGCCCGACGTCGGCGGCGGCTTTGGCTCGAAGCTGAACGCCTACGCCGAGGAGTTCATCGCCGCGGCCGCCTCGCGCAAGGTGGGCGCGCCCGTGAAGTGGATCGAGGAGCGCTCCGAGGCGATGCTCGCCACCTGCCACGGCCGCGCCCAGGTCGCGCACATGCAGCTCGCGGCGACGAAGGACGGGAAGGTGCTCGGCATGCGCGCCCACTACGTCCAGGACTACGGCTCGTACCTGCAGATGCTGACGCCGCTGATCTCGCAGCTGACGTTCCTGATGTCTCCCGGTGCATACGCAATCCCCGAGGTCGACGTCAAGGTGACGAACGTCTACACGAACACGGTGCCGACCGACGCCCTTCGCGGCGCCGGCCGTCCGGAGGCCACCCACGCGATCGAGCGGATGATGGACATCCTTGCCCGGGAGCTCGGCATGAGCCGCACCGAGGTGCGCAGGCGCAACTTCCCGGTCGAGTTCCCGTTCACGACCGCGATCGGCCTCGTGTACGACTCCGGCGACTACGGCAAGACGCTCGACAGGCTGCTCGAGCTCTCCGACGACAAGGAGACGTTCGAGCGGCGGCGGACGGAGGCGGCCGCGCGCGGCAAGCTGCTCGGCCGCGGCCTCTCCACGTGGGTCGAGGTGTGCGGGTTCGTCCCGTCGGACGTCGCCCGCAACGTGCTCGGGCTGACGCCGGGCGGGTGGGAGAGCTCCACCGTGCGGATGCACCCGACCGGCAAGATCACGGTCATAACCGGCACGTCGCCGCACGGACAGGGGCACGCGACCTCGTGGTCGCAGATCGTCGAGACCGAGCTCGGCGTGCCGTTCGACGACGTCGAGGTGATCCACGGCGACACGGCGTTCGCCCCCTACGGGCTCGGCACGTACGGCAGCCGCAGCGTGGCGGTCGGCGGCACGGCGGTCCACCTCGCCGCGAGCAAGGTCCGCGACAAGGCCCGGCTGGTGGCCGCCCAGATGCTCGAGGCGTCGCCCGACGACCTGGACTTCGAGGGCGGCGCGTTCGCGGTCAAGGGCAGCCCGGACAAGCGCACGACCATCCAGGAGGTGGCCTTCCGCGCCTGGCAGGCGTTCGGGATGCCCGAGGGCGTGACGCCCGGCCTGGACGAGACGGTCTTCTTCGACCCGCCCAATTGCGTGTTCCCGTTCGGCGCGCACGGATGCGAGGTCGAGGTCGATCGCGAGACCGGGAAAGTCGAGATCACGGGCTACATCGCCGTGGACGACTGCGGCAACGTGATCAACCCGATGATCGTCGCTGGACAGGTGCACGGCGGCGTCGTGCACGGGATCGGCCAGGCCCTCTACGAGATCGCCGAGTACGACTCGGGTGGCCAGCTCGTGACCGGAACGCTGGTCGACTACTTGATCCCGTCGGCCGCCGACGTCCCCCACATCGAGACGCACCGCACCGTCACGCCCTCGCCGACGAACCCGCTGGGTGTGAAGGGGATCGGCGAGGCGGGCACGATCGCGGCCTCGCCGGCGGTCGTGAGCGCCGTGTGCGACGCGCTCGACGTCCGCGACCTCGACATGCCGCTCCAGCCGGAGACAGTCTGGAACGCGATCCAGAAGGGAGGCGCGGCATGATCCCGCGCGCATTCGCATACGAGCGGCCCGAGTCCGTGGCCGACGCGGCCGGCCTCCTGCGCACGCACGGCGACGGCGCCCGCGTCATCGCCGGCGGGCACTCGCTCTTGCCAATGATGAAGCTGCGGCTGGCGGCGCCGGACACGCTGATCGACATCGGCGGCATCACCAGCCTGCGCGGCATCTCCGACATGGGCTCGCACATCGTGATCGGCGCGCTCACTCGCCACGTCGACGTGGCGGAGTCGGCCCTCGTGCGTTCCACCTGCCCCGTCCTGGCGCAGGCGGCCGCGAGCATCGGCGACATGCAGGTGCGCAACCGCGGCACGATAGGCGGTTCGCTGGCACAGGCCGATCCCCACGGCGACCTGCCAACCGTGTTGCTCGCCCTCGACGGCGAGGTGTCAGCCGAGGGTCCGGACGGGATGCGCACCATCGCCGCCGGCGACCTGTTCCTCGGCTTCTTGACGACGTCGCTGCGCCCGGACGAGATCCTGACCGGCGTGCGCGTGCCCAAGGCGCCGAAGGGGGCGTACGTCAAGTTCAACCGCCGGACTCAGGACTGGGCGATCGTCGGCGTCGCGGCCGTGGTGGACGGGAGCTCCGCCCGGATCGCGCTCACGGGCGTCGGCCCGACCCCGGTGCGCGCCGGGGCCGCCGAGCGGGCGTTCTCAGGCGGGAACGCGGCGGAGGCGGCGGAGCTCGCCGCCGAGGGTCTCGACCCGCCCGCCGACTCCGCCGGCTCCGCGGACTACCGCAGGCATCTGGCCCGCGTGCTCACCCGGCGGGCGCTCGAGGAGGCGAGCTCGGGGTAGCAGCCGGCACGGTTCCGGGACGGGTGCAGGCGGTCGTATTCGACGTCGGCGAGACGCTGCTCCACGAGTCGCGGT
>DASYOY010000046.1:0-6674 GCA_036007245.1 Actinomycetota bacterium
GCGACCTCGGCTTTCGAGACTCCGGTGCGCTTCGCGACCTCTGCGACCAACCCGCCCTTGTTCATGGCGTACCCTCCGCTTCCCCTAGGCGCTCCCCTCGGAAACCGTTGCCACGCTACCTCTCCCCGGCGACGAAGGTCAAACCGCGCTCAACGCCGGTCGTCCGTTGCGGCAAGGGGTGGAACGCGCGCGAGGTTCTACCGAGGTGCGGGTGGAGGGTTGTGCCAGCCGCCGACGTCGTCCACCAAGCGGTCGGCTTCCGCCGGACCCCACGAACCCGCAGCGTAGGTGTGCACCGAGGTCGCGTCGTCCAACACCGGACCCACGATCTCCCACGAGCGCTCGATCACGTCCTGACGGCTGAACAGCTCGGCATCGCCTTCCATCGCGTCGGTCAGCAATCGCTCGTACGGCGACATCTCCTCGGCCGGTGGATTCGCTGCGACCAGCTCGACCTCCTTGCCGACCATCTTGTCGCCGGGGATCTTGGTTCGCGCGCCGAGCGAGATGCGCTGGTCCGGACCCAACCGGAACACGACATGGTTCGGGTGCCTCGCCAGTGGCTCGTCGAACACGTCGCGCGGCGGCCGCTTCAACTCCACCAGCACCTCCGACGCGGTGACCGCCATCTTCTTGCCGGTTCGGATGTAGAACGGCACGCCCGCCCACCGCCATGTCTCCACGCGCAGACACAACGCGATGAACGTCTCGACCGTTGAGTCCCTGGCGACGTCCTTCTCGTCCCGATACCCCTCGTACTGCCCGCGGACGACGTCGTCGGGCCCAAGCGGCCTGATCGCTCGGAGCAGCCGGACGCGCTCGGTCAGGAACACGTCGCGGTCGAAGCCGCTCGGTGGCTCCATCGCCACCAAGGCGAGCACCTGCAGCAGGTGGTTCTGCACGACGTCGCGCGTCGCGCCGACCGACTCGTAGAACCCGCCTCGGTCGCGGACCCCGAAGTCCTCGGCCATCGTGATCTGCACGCTCTCGACGAAGTTGCGGTTCCACAGCGGTTCCAGGAACGCGTTCGCGAACCGGAAATAGGCGAGGTTCTGCACCGCTTCCCTGCCGAGGAAGTGGTCGATGCGAAAGATGGCGTCCTCGGCGAACGTACGACGGAGCACCGCGTTCAACTCGCGGGCGCTCGCCAGGTCACGGCCGAACGGCTTCTCGATCACGACGCGCGCGTTCTTCGTGCATCCCGACCCCTCGAGGTTCACGATCACCGGCTCGAACAACGACGGCGGGATCGCGAGGTAGAACAGCGGACTGTCGGCGTCGCCGATCGTCTCGCGGAGCCGCGTGAACGTGCCGTGGTCGAGGTAGTCGCCGTCCACGTACTCGAACAGCTCCTGCAACCGTTCGAACGCGGGTTGATCGACACCCCCGTGCTCTTCGAGGCTCTGGCGCATCCGATCGAGCAGCGTCTCGCGGGTCCACCCAGAGCGCGCGACACCGACCACCGGTCCCTCCAGGAACTTCCGTTGGACCATCGCCTGGAGCGCGGGGAAGATCTTCTGATACGCGAGGTCGCCGGTGACGCCGAACAGGACGAGGGCGTCCGAGCGGCCCTCGCGTAGGCCACCGGTCATGCCGCTCATGCGTCCAGGCTACCGCCGGGCCTGAACATCGCGGGACGTACGATGGCTGCACTGCCGGCGATGAGAAGGAGTTGTCGATGGCCACGGATCAGCCCACGCACGTCGGGATGGTGGGGCTCGGCCGGATGGGATCGAACATCGCGCTCCGCTTGATGCGCGACGGACACACCTGCGTCGGATATGACGTCGCCTCGGGGGCGGTCGCTGCGTTGGTCGATAACGGCGCGACCGGCGCCGGCTCCCTCGACGAACTGGTGGCTGCGTTGCCCGCTCCGCGCACCGTGTGGTTGATGCTCCCCGCCGGCGAGATCACCGAGCGAGCGGTGGCCGACGTCGCACAGTTGCTCGAGCCCGGCGACGCGATCGTGGACGGGGGGAACACGCACTACATCGACGACATCTCGCGTGGCCAAGCGCTGGAACCGCTCGGGGTCCAGTACGTCGACGCCGGCGTCTCGGGCGGCGTGTTCGGACTGGAGCGGGGATTCTGCCTGATGGTCGGCGCCGATGACGAGACGTTCCAACGACTGGAGCCGGTGTTCAGGTCGCTTTCCCCGGGGGTCGACATGGCTCCGCGCACGCGCGGACGCGATGGTGAGGTCGCGCCGTCGGAGCACGGGTATCTGCACTGCGGGCCTGTGGGAGCGGGTCACTTCGTGAAGATGGTGCATAACGGGATCGAATACGGCCTGATGGCCGCCTACGCAGAGGGACTGAACGTCCTGGTCAACGCCGACGCCGGCGTGCAGGCGCGTGAGGCCGATGCCGAGACCGCCCCCCTCGAGCATCCCGAGCGGTATCGCTACTCGATCGATGTTGCCGAGGTCGCCGAGGTGTGGCGCCGAGGAAGCGTCGTGAGCTCGTGGTTGCTCGACCTGACGGCGGCCGCGTTGCACGACGCGCCGACGCTCGAGGGCTTCGCGGGCCGCGTCAGCGACTCCGGGGAAGGGCGATGGACCGCGGTCGCCGCGATCGAGACCGGCGTGCCGACGCCGGTGTTGACGTCGGCGCTCGCGTCGCGCTTCTCGTCGCGCGGCGAGGACGACTTCGCCAACAAGGTTCTGTCGGCGATGCGCAACGAGTTCGGCGGGCACGTCGAGAAGCCGTCCTGATGGACGGGCCGGCGGATGCCGTCACGGTTCAGCTCGAGGCGCTGCCGGACGAAGAGGCCGCGACCCGACGCGGCGCCGAACTGATCGCCGCCGCGGTGCGTGAGGCCGTGCGGGAACGAGCCGGGTGTGCGATTGCGGTGTCCGGCGGCGCGACACCCGTGCCGATGTTCGAAAGACTCGCCAAGGAGGACGTCCCGTGGGAGGCGCTCGGTATCTGGCAGGTCGACGAACGGGTCGCCTCCCGCGACGACGAGGACAGGTCGCTCAAACATCTCTTGGCGGCACTGCCCGCGGCGGCTCGCGTTCACGAGATGCCGGTCGATGGCGCACCGGATGGACTCGAAGCCAGAGCGGCGACGTACGCCGCGGGGTTACCGGCACGCTTCGACCTGGTGCATCTCGGTATCGGCGACGACGGTCACACCGCGTCGCTCGTGCCGGACGACCCGGTGCTGGACGTGCACGCTCGCGATGTTGCGATGACCGGGATCTATCAGGGACGCCGCCGGATGACGCTCACCTATCGGGCATTGGATGAAGCGAGGATTGTGCTCTTCCTCGTGGCGGGTCGGAACAAGGCCCCGGCGCTGCGCAAGCTCCTCGCGCGGGATCCGAGCATCCCGGCTGCGCGGATCCACGCGGCCGACCAGCGTGCCATCGTCGATCGAGCGGCGCTTCCCGACGGAGCGCCCGCCCGGTGAGGAGCGAGACCGAGCTCGCCCCCATGCGTGGACTCGAGCGGCCCCCGACCAGGCGTCTTAGCCCAGATCGGACAGCTGATCGAGATGGATCCGCGCGACACGCCGGTCGCGAGCCCGAAGCGCTCGGAGATCGCCGAGCGCCTGCGCATCGATCAGTTCGCCGAAGGTGTAGGGAGCGTCCGGGATCGGAACGTCGGTGCCACGCTCGGCGTCGACCACCTGCACGAACGCACCGGTGGCCGGGCCGCCCTTGTGCAGCTGGCCCGTCGAATGCATGAACCGCGGTCCGAACCCGACGGTCACCGCGACCTTGTACCGGTCACGGATCGCGACACGGGCCCGTTCCAGCACCTCCGCGTTCTCGTCCGTTGGGTCGATGAACGCCTGGATCGCGACATAGTCGTGGTCCCCGACGGTCCCGAGGATGTCTCCGAGTTCGTCGACCGCGGGCGGTTCGGTCGCGCCGGCGTCGAGTATCTCCATGGTCGCGCGCTTGGCTTCCTCCACGTTCGGTTGATCGAACGGGTGGATCCCGAGGACGGCACCGGCAACCGCCGTGGCGAACTCCCAGCGGAAGAACTCAGCCCCGAGGTCGCCGGCGGCGAGCCGAACGACCGGGTTCCCGTGCGCTTCGAGCGCAGCGAGCCCGTCCGGGTCCCCGTACGCCACGAACAGCCGGTCTGAGCCATAGGACTCGGGCGAGCCGAGGGGCTCATCCACGACCGGAACGATCCCCCGGTTCTCCTTGCCGGTCGACTCGGCGATCAGCTGCTCGACCCACACGCCGAAACCAGAAAGCTCGTCCGGAAGCAGAAGGGTGAGCTTGTCTCGACCATCGCGCCATCCCTCGCCGAGGACCGCGCCGAGCCACGCACCTGGATCCTCCCCGACAGGCACGCTCGCGCCACACGCGCACGCCATCCCGTAGGCAGATTCGAGGAGCTCGTCGAGGTCGGCGCCGATCAAGGCGGCTGGGACCAGGCCGAACAGGGACAACGCGGAGTAGCGTCCGCCGATGTCCGGCGGGTTCAGGAACACTCGCCGCGCGCCGCGCGTGCCGGCGAGCGCCTCCAACGGCGAGCCGGGATCCGTGATCGCGACGAACTGGGAGCCGTTCTGCCCGCTCCGCTCAAAGAAGTGCGCGAACTGCGAACGGGTCTCGATCGTCCCGCCGGACTTGCTTGACACGATGAACAGCGTTCGCTCGAGGTCGAGCGATGCGTCGAGCCGAGCGATCGTGGCGGGATGCGTCGTGTCGAGCACCTTGAGATCAAGGAAGCCGTCTTGTACCCCGAGCGTCTCGCGGAGGACCTCCGGAGCCAAGCTCGAGCCACCCATCCCGAGGAGCACCGCGGTGTCGAAACCGTCCTGCGTCACCTCGGTCGCGAGATGCTGCAGATCGTGCACATGGGTACGCATCTGCGAGCTGAGATCGAGCCATCCAAGGCGGTTGTCGATCTCGGTCGGGTCGGGGCGCCACACGGTGTGGTCCTTCCGCCAGATGCGGGCGACGACGTCGTCCTGTGACAGCGAGGCCAGTCGGTCGTCGACGGCTCCGGCGATCGGACCGAGCGCCGAGGGCACCGCCGCTTCCGCCGCGCGCGCCTTCTCGAGTTCCCGCTCGATGACGCTCAGTAGCTTGTCGAGATCCGCCTGGAAGGCATCCACGCCGTCCTCGACGAGCTTGTCTGTGATCGCGTCCAGATCGATGCCATGTTCCGGAAGCGACGACAAGACCGACTCTGCGTCCTCGTATCCGTCGATCACGGCGTGCGGCCGCACGACACCGTGGTCGCGGAACGCGTTGAGCGTCGCCTCGGGCACCGTGTTCACGGTGTCGGGTCCGACCAGCTCCTCCACATAGCGGACGTCCGAGTACTCGGGGTTCTTCGTGCTCGTGGAGGCCCATAGGGGGCGTTGCACGCGCGCGCCCGCCGCCGCGAGCCGCTCCCACCGCTCCCCCGAGAAGATCCGTTGGAACCGGTGGTAGGCGCGCTGCGCGTTCGCGATCGCAACCTTGCCCCGCAGCGGAGACGCGTCGGGGAGCTGTTCGTCCACGGCGGTGTCGACGCGCGAGACGAAGAATGACGCGACAGAAACGATGCCGTCGAGTGACTGGCCCTCCGCAACGCGGCGCTCGAGACCACGCAGATATGCCTCGGCGACCTGCTCGTACATCGCCACCGCGAACAGCAACGTGATGTTCACGCTCACCCCTCGGGCGGTGAGCTCCTCGACGGCCGGCACCCCTTCATCGGTGCCGGGAACCTTGATCATGATGTTGGGCTTCCCGATCCGCTCGAACAGATCGACCGCCGCCTCGATGGACCCCTCGGTGTCGTGGGCCAACCTCGGTTCGAGCTCGAACGACACCAGGCCGTCGGAACCATCCGCCTGCCGGTAGACGGGCAGGAACACGTCCGCCGCCATCTGCACATCGGCCAGCGCCAAGTCGTAGAAGACATCGATCGAGCTTCGGCCGTTCTTCTGCGCGATGACCCGGATCGCCTCGTCGTAGTCGGTCGAATCGCCGATCGCCTTGCCGAAGATGCTCGGGTTGGACGTCATGCCACTCACGCCGTCCTCGCGAACGAGGCGCTCGAGCCCGCCGCCGGTGATGAGACTTCGCCGGAGGAAATCGAGCCACACACTCTGACCCGCATCGCGAAGTTGCAGCAGCGGGTTCATCGGTCACCACCTCCGACATGGTTCCACGCCACGGGCCCTTCCCTCCTCGCCGATACGACGCGACCCCTCCCTGCATCCGACGTACCCACGTTGCCGGGATGAGATGCGCATTCGTCTTCAGGACACGTCTCGATGCTACGGCCGACCCACGCCTATCGTTGTGGGCTCGCTTCGTTGCCGTGTCGCGCGAGGACCGCCATGCGGTGACCACCGCCGGCGGCATCTCATCTGAAGCAAGCACAAGGGAGCCGTGGACCGTTCATCACGCGAGAAGGTTGAACCGGTCGAGTTGCCGGTGGCCAGCGAGGACCGACGGTATGCTGAGCGCGCGTCACGATGGCCCGTGGTGTAACGGCAGCACGACTGACTCTGGATCAGTTAGTCTTGGTTCGAATCCAGGCGGGCCAGCTCTTCATCCAACACGCGCGGGGTCGCGCGCGTCCTCATCCCCCGTTGTGATAGCCCGGGTATTGCTTCAGCACCAATGGCGATCGCGGCTGTCCGTGGAAGTCGAACGCGTTGTCGAGCGTGTGGAGCTGCGCGGCGGTCTCGCGCACGGTGGGGCGCGAGTC
>DASYOY010000047.1:0-2320 GCA_036007245.1 Actinomycetota bacterium
CCCCCCCCCGGGCCCGCCAACCAGGTGGGTTCCCTCGAGCCGCGAGGCGTGCTTCATCCAGACCCCTGCGCGTGTGCCAGCACCACGTCGCCGACCTGCTGCAGCAGGTCGGCGATCCTCGGTCCCCACCGCGACGCCACGTCGTCGTCGAGCTCGACCACACCGCCGTCCTTCACCGCGGAGAGATCCGACCACCCCGGACGGTTCGCGACTTTCACCGCGTTCTGAGCGCAGCACTTCGTGTCGGCGAGCAAGATCAGATCGGGGTTCGCTTGCAGGATGTACTCGGCCGAGAGCTGCGGATAGCCGGAGCTCGCACCCTTCGCCTGATCCGCGATGTTCTTCAGCCCGAGCTCACCCAGCACCGCACCGATGAACGTGTCCGACGTCGCCGAGTAATAGGTGTCGTCGAGCTCGTAGTAGTAGGTCATACCCTTCCCCGCGTCTCCGACCTGGTCGATGACGCTCTGGATCTTCTGCTTGAGCGCCGACACCTGCGCAGCTGCTTCATCGGCGTGCCCGGTGGCCTGACCGAGCTGCTCCATCTGCGCGTAGACGTCGTCCAGCGTCGCGGCGGCCGGCTCGGCCAGCGCAGGGATCTTCAGCTTGTCGAGCGAGGACTGCAGGTCGCCGGGGTCGGTCGCGTACACGACGAGGTCGGGCTGATAGTTCGCGATGGCCTCGGCGTTCGGCTCGTACGCCGAGAGCTTCGTCGTCGGCGCGTCGGACGGGTAGTTCGAGTAGCTGTCGGCCGCGACCACCTGATCGCCGGCGCCGATCGCGAACAACATCTCGGTCGCGGTCGGCGACATCGACACGATCCGCGTCGGCATCGCGTCGAGCGTCACCGTGCCGTTCGCCGCGTTGATCGTCATCGGGTACGCGGCGGCGTCCGACGGCGTGGACCCACCCGCTGATACGGACGATGTGGACGCAGACGCGCATGCGACGCCGAACGCGGCGACCAGCGAAACGAAGAGAACTAAGCCCCTCGGGGAGCGGAACCGGTGCATCTGGACTCCTTCCCGACCGAACGCGCGGTCGTCGGATCAGAGCCCCAGGCAGGTTTCCTGACTCCCGGATCGACGCTCCCCCGGCCTTCCCAGGATCGCCGCCGCACGAGCCCCGGAAGGCCTGCGACGCACGGATCCCAGTGGTCGTGTCGGGTTCGCTCCCCGGTCACAGTGGCGCGACCGTGCCGGATTTGCACCGGCTTCCCTACGAGCCCGTACGGACGGGCCCGCCCGGACGGCGAACAGACCGTCCGGTCACCACGGGGCTACTCGTTGCCGGCGCATCGTGGCACACCAGCGACGCCGCCGCCAAACCGACCCGTGACCCTCCCGCCGACGCTGGGGCGCAACCCTGGCAGCTCACAGCTGGTTCCCAGGTTCGGGTGTTCGACTTGCCACACACGGCCGGGAGGGGCCCGGTCGAGGAGGTCACGATGAACCCGAACTCGCCGTTCCCCCCGGGCCAGGGTCCACAGAGCGTGCCCGTCTGGGGTCCCTACGTGCATCACGACACCTGGTGGCAGAGCGGGTTCCATCTCCTGCCTCTCCTGCTGTTCGCGATCTTCATCGGCGTCTTGGTCTGGGGCGTGCTGCGGCTGTCGTCGCAGGGCGCCTTCGCCCACGCCGGGGCGGCAGGCGCGATGCCCCCGGCCGGTCCCCCGGCCCGCGACCAGGCTCTGGAGGAGCTCCGGGTCCGTTACGCTCGCGGTGAGCTCGACCGAAGCGATTTCCTCGAGCGGAGCGCCGATCTGGGCGGGCCGCCGATCCCCACCGCGACCCTTCCCGAACAGCCGCCCACCGAGGACCAGGGGTGAGCATGACCGGAACCACGACGGCACCCGAATCGGGCGCGCCCGCGCCCGGTTCCGCCGTCGCCCGCGTGCTGGTCGTCGACGACGAACCAGCGATCGCTGACCTCGTGTCGACGACGCTTCGCTACGAGGGCTTCGAGACGACGACGGCCGGCGACGGGCGGGCGGCGCTCGAGGCGGTCGAGGCGTTCCGTCCGGACCTGCTGGTCCTCGATGTGATGCTTCCCGACCTCGACGGGTTCGAGGTCCAGCGCAAGCTGATCGACCGCGGGCTGCGCGTGCCCGTGCTGTTCCTCACCGCGCGCGACGCGACCGAGGACAAGGTCCGCGGCCTCCGCGTCGGCGCCGACGACTACGTCACCAAGCCGTTCAGCCTCGAGGAGCTGGTGGCGCGGATCCGTGCGATCCTCCGCCGCACGCAAGGCAGCACCGAACAGGAACGGCTCGTGCTCGACGACCTCGAGATGGACGAGACCGCGCACGAGGTGTTCCGCG
>DASYOY010000048.1:0-15879 GCA_036007245.1 Actinomycetota bacterium
CGGCGCCGCCGTGGGCGGCGTCGTGGCGGCGGTGTTCGGACGCAACGTGGCCTTCACCGTCGACGCCGTGTCGTTCGCACTATCGGCGCTGCTGCTGCTCGGCGTCCACCGGCCGTTCTCAGCACCGCGCGAGCACGACGAGCACATCGGCATCGTCGACGCGACCCGCCAGACGGTGCGCTATGCACGACAGGACGGGCGCGTGTGGGCGCTGGTTTCGGTCAAGTTCGGGTTCGGGGCGGCCGCGGGCGTCCTCGCGATGATCGCCGTCTTCGCGCGCGAGATCTTCCACGCGGGCGATGTCGGGTTCGGACTCTTGATGGCCGCCCGCGGCGTCGGCGCATTGATCGGTCCGTTCATCGGCCACCGTCTAGCCGGACCGGGCCACCGGCGCTTGCTGCCGGTGATCGCGTGCTCGCTCGCGACGTTCGGCATCGGCTATGCGCTGCTCGGGCTCGCACCGGCCCTGTGGCTCGCCGCGCTCTCGATCCTCGTCGCCCACCTCGGTGGTGGCGCCCAATGGGTGCTGTCGACCTACGGCCTGCAGCGACTGGTGCCCGATGTGATCCGGGGCCGCATCTTCGCGTTCGATTTCGCGCTGATCACGCTATCGCTGGGCGCATCGAGCCTGATCGTCTCGACGCTCGCCGATCACATCGGCGCACGACCCGCGGTGCTGCTCGCCGGTGGCGTCGCGCTGCTGTGGGCCGGCATCTGGTGGCTGCTCACGCGCCAGGTGCGACGCGAGCCGCTGTTCCACGAGCCCGATGTCGACGTGCTCGAACTCGAGCGCCCCCCGCTCGGCGCCGAATAGGACGCGTCAGCTCGGTGGCGGTGGCGGCGGGCTGCTTCCGCCACCGCTGCTGCTCGGCGGCGCCGCGGGCGGCTCGGCCGGAACCGCGGGCGCCGTCGGCTGCGCCGCCGCCGGCTGGCCCATCGTCGAGAAGTCGACCTTCGGGACGCCGGCGTCACCACGGAGCGACTCGTCGACCTCGAAGAATTCCTCGGGCTGGAAGTTGCCGAAACGCGCGATGATCATCGAGGGGAACGACTGTACGCGGCGGTTGTAGTCGCGGACGTTGCCGTTGTAGAAGCGGCGCGCCGTCTGCAGCCGGTCCTCGGTGTTGGAGAGCTCGGCTTGCAGGGCGAGGAAGTTCTCGTTGGCCTTCAGCTGCGGATAGTTCTCGGCGACGGCGAGCAGCTGTCGCAGGGCCGCGACGAAGGGACCTTCCGCGGCGGCCTGGGCGGCCGGCGATCCGGTCGCGGCAGTGGCCATCGCGCGCGCCTTCGTGACGTCTTCGAAGACCTGCTTCTCGTGCGCGGCATAGCCCTGCACGGTCGAGACCAGGTTCGGGATCAGGTCGTACCGCCGGCGCAGTTCGGTGTCGATGTTGGCCCACGCGTCCTTGATCAGGTTGCGTTGGGACACGAACCGGTTGTAGCTCGCGATGCCGCCGACCACGATCAGGACCAGCACCACGAGGATGACGATCGCCCAGATGCCCACGGATTCCCTCCTTGTTCCCTTCCGAGCCTACCCCGGATACAGCGACGAGACGACCTTCGGCACGTGCTGCGTGAACCCGCCGCCGACGCCGAGCAGGCCGAGAAGGTCTGCGGGCTCGATCCGAGGACCGGCCACGAGCACATGCTCCCCGACCACCTCGAACATGTAGCCGTACCCGTTGGCCAGCAGCCACTCCATCATGCGTGCGTCCAGGACGTCGTTCGCGAACTTCGGGACCTCGCAGTGCACCCGGTACTCCTTGTTGAACGCCTCGGATTCGAACTGCTGATCGTGGAAGGAGAGTGCACCGGCGAGCGACGTCAGCAGGGTCTCGTGCTCGATCAGCAGGCGCGGGCTGTCGGCGGCGATCGGCACGATCACACAGTCGAAGTGATAGTCAGTCTGCGACTTGCCACTGCCTTCGGTGTACATGAAGTCGAAGGCGACCACCTCGACCTCCTGCCACGCACCGAACACGACGTTCTCGACCGTGCGCCGATCACCCTTCGTGAACAGCGTGAACGGGTAGTCGAGCAGCCCGAGCGGATCGGCCCGGCTGTAGCTGAGACCGAGCTGCGTCGCCATCCGCTGGAACCCCTGGCGCCGCGCTCGCTGCGCGGCGTACGCGAGATACGCGATCAACGCGACCAGCAACACGCCGCCGAAGAACAGGAGTCCGGGCCCAAACGCGCTCGGCTGACTCGGGGCCGGCGGATATGGATCGGGCGCGAACGTGTGTCGCTTCGACGCCAGGTCGGCGACCACGACGATCAGGTGCAGGAGCCCCATCGCGGGTCATTATCCGCCGCGCTCATCCCGGTTCAGCCGCATCTGCAGACGTCGGGGCGGGTGACCACGAGCCCTGCGTCCAGCGTCGTTCGTAGGGACCTTCGCTCGGCCTGGGCGGATACAGGCTCGTGAGGACCGGTGGGACCCGATCGCGGAGCGCGTTGGCGCACCTGAACAGCACGAGCATCTCTGCAGGCTCGAGCGGCGGCGCGACCACGAGCATCGCGTCCTCGTGCACGTGGATCGTGACGTCGATCGGCAGTCGCAACAGCGCGGCCATCATCCGTTGGTCGAGCAGCGCGACCGCACCGCGCGGGTCGGCGGCGCGCACCTCGAAGCGTTGTTCGAACGCGTCGAGCTCGAGATGGACGACGTCGCCGACCACCGGTTCTCCGGACGGATCGACCTGTCCCTTCGTGAGGATCGCGATCTGCGGCACCGCGAACGGCAGCGGCACGACACCGCACGTCATCGTTCGCCGTCCCTCGTCGGGTTGCGGTTGGATCCAGAGGTCGAACACGCGGATGACGTGATCCTCGCTCCCGTCCCACACCACGTTCTCGATGCCATGTGCGTTTCCCCACCCGAAGACGCGGAACGGCAACAACGTCGTGTCGGGGTACGGATCGAGCACCGAACACGCGAGGCCGGCGTCCGCGCAGAGCTGTAGCAGCGCCCGCTGCCGCGACGTGCGCGCCCTGGCACGGATCGTCACGACGGCGAGCGCCGAACCGACGATCACCCCGGACAGGAGGAGCCACCCCATGCCACAGGGGTCGGCCTGCGGCCGGGCGTGCTTGACCTACCCGGCCTCGTGGTCCGCGCGTGTGCGCCCGTACAACGCGTAGTCACGCGCCGGCGCGTCCGGCACCACCCAGAACCCCCGCATCACGCCTTCCTCCGTGAACCCGGCCTTCTCGGCGACCCGGCGCATCGGCGCGTTGTCCAGGTCGGTGCTGAGCGTCACGCGGATCGCGTGTTCCTCGTCGAACAAGAACGCGGTAAGCAACCGGATCGCGATGGTGCCGACCCCGCGCCCACGACGAGAGAAGAACAACCCGATACCGAGATCGAAGACGCCCGGCGGGGCGTACGCGGGGTCGCGCCGAGCCTGCACGTCGCCGACCACGTCGCCGTCGACGACGACCGCCAGATCGAGCACGCGACCGTCGCGCCACGTGCCGGAATGTTCCACGCGGGCCCGCACACGCGCCTTCGCGGTCTCGTCGTCGGCCGCCCACGGCGTCTCGAAGTCGCCGCGGTCGCGCGTCTCCTCGCGCCACACGACGTCGAAGTCTTCGTTCGTGAACGGGCGGAGGGTGACGCCCGCACCCTGGAGGACGATCCTCACGGGCGCGGCCGGCCTTGCCACGGTGGAAGGAAGACGCTCGTGAGCGGCACGATCTTGCCTTCGGATTCCGCCTCGTGCTCCCGCTCGCGCAAGCGCTCCTGCAGATCGTCCGTCTCGGCGCGGAGGGCTTCGAGCTGCGCCTGCAGCTCGATGATCATCTTCACGCCGGCGAGGTTGATCCCGCCCTCCTGCGTGAGGTCCTGGATCTGGCGCAGCAACGCGATGTCGCGGTCGGAGTACCGCCGCGTGTTGCCCGACGTCCGGTGCGGCGCGACGAGGCCCTTGCGCTCGTAGATGCGGAGCGTCTGCGGATGCACACCGGCGAGCTCGGCGGCGACGCTGATGATGTAGACGGCGCGATCCTCGTCGCGCTCCCGTTCGTCGGCCATCTCAGCTCACCCCCAACCCGGCGCGCGGCGAGGCCTCCGTTGCCTCGCTCAGTTGCTCGACCAGCTTCTTCTGTTCCTTCGACAGCTTGCGCGGCACGTCGACGACGACCCTCGCGAGGAGGTCGCCGTGGCCACCGCCGCGCTTCGGCGCGCCCTTGCCGCGCACGCGGAACGTCTTGCCGCTCGGCGTGCCGGCCGGGACCTTCAGCGTCACCGGCCCCTCCATCGTCGGCACCTGGACGTGGGCGCCGAGCGCCGCCTCGGGGAAGGTCACCGGCACGTCGATCGTCAGGTCGTTACCCTTCCGACCGAACAGCTCGGACGCGCGCACATGCACCCGGACGAACAGATCGCCAGGCTGACCGCCCGCGGTTCCCGACTCGCCCTTGCCGGCGAGCTTGATCCGGGCGCCGTCCTTGACGCCGGCAGGCACCTTCACCTGGATCGTGCGCTTGCGGCGTGTAGCGCCCGAGCCCTCGCAGGTCGGGCAGGGCGTCTCGATCAGGCGCCCGGTCCCCCGGCACTGCGGGCACGTCTGCGCCATCGAGAACAGGCCCTGGTTGACTGCGATCTGCCCGGCGCCGCCGCACGTCGGGCACACGATCGGCTGCGTACCGGGCGCGGCGCCGCTTCCGTGGCATGTTCTGCACGGCGCGGGACCCGTCAGCGTGACGGGCACCGTGACGCCCGCCATCGCGTCGTCGAACGACAACGTCACCTCCGTCTCGAGGTCGGCGCCACGGCTCGGACGCGCCCGACGGCGCGAGCCGCCGCCGAACATCCCGCCGAGCAGGTCCTCCAGGTTCACGTCGGTCGCGTCGAACCGCACGCCACCGGGATAGCCGCCGAAGCCGCCGCCTCCGGCGCCGTTGGGGAACCCACCGCCGAACCCGGTGGCCCCCATCTCGCGCGCACGGTCGTACGACGTGCGCTTCTCCTCATCGCCGATCACGTCGTACGCGGCCGAGATCTCCTTGAAGCGCTCCTCCGCATTGGGATCGCCGGCGTTCGCATCCGGATGGTGCTGCTGCGCGAGCTTCCGGTAGGCCTTCTTGATCTCGGCCTGGGTCGCGTTCTTGGGCACGCCGAGGATCGCGTAGTAGTCCTTCTCGAACCACTCGCGCCGGATCTCGTCGGTCGCGGCCATGAGCGGGCTACTCCCGCTCGACGCGCACGCCGGCCGGCCGGATCACGCGGCCGCGGAGCGTATAGCCCGGCCTGAAGACCTCCGCAACCCGCGGCTCACCGTCGCCCTCGCCGGTCTGCATCAAGGCTTCGTGCAGCGACGGATCGAACGGCTCGCCCTCGGCCTCGATGCGCTCGAGCCCCTCGGCGCCGAGTGCGTCAGCGAGCTTCGCGTACACGAGCTCGACGCCCTTGAGCAAGCGATCTTGGTCGACGTCCTCTGCCGCGTGCATCAACGCGAGCTCGAAGTCATCGAGGACCTCGAGCAACCGGCGCATGACCGGCTCCGCAGCCATCTCCACCGCGGTGGTTTGCTCGCGGAGGACGCGCTTACGGTAGTTGTCGAACTCTGCCTGAAGGCGCTGCAGGTGCGCGCGGTACTCCTCGACCTCGCCGGTCGAGGTGCGTTCGGGCGCGTCGTCGTCGGGCTGGGAGGCGGGCGTCTCGCCCGCCTCCACCGCCTCCAGATCGGCGAACCGGCGCTTGTCGGTGACCTTGATCACCGGCGCCTCGTCGTCGCGTTCGTCCGTCACGACGCGTCGCCCTCCTCCACGATCTCGCCCTCGACGACCTCGTCCTCGTCGGACGACGCCGCCGCCTCATCGGCGCCTGCGCCCTGGCCGGCATCCCCGCCGCTTGCGGCCTGCCCACCACTCGCCTGCGCCTGCTGATACATCGCCTGGCCCACGCGGCTGAAGACCGTCATCACGGCCTCGCTCGCCGCGTTCAGCTTGGTGGCGTCGGCGTCCTGATCCTTCAGCGCCTCCTTGAGGGCGTCGGTCGCCGTTGAGAGCTCGCTCTTGTCGGACTCGGGCACCTTGTCGCCGTTGTCCGAGATGAACTTCTCCACCTGATAGACGAGCTGGTCGGCCTGGTTGCGGGCCTCGGCGGTCTCGCGGCGCTTGTGGTCCTCGGCCGCGAAGCTCTCGGCCTCCTTCACCATCCGGTCGATCTCGTCCTTGCCGAGCGCGGTGCCGCCGGTGATGGTCATCGCCTGCTCCTTTCCGGTGGCGACGTCCTTCGCGCTCACGTTGACGATGCCGTTCGCGTCGATGTCGAAGCTGACCTCGATCTGCGGCATGCCGCGCGGCGCGGGCGGGATCCCGACCAGGTTGAACCTGCCAAGCGACTTCACGCCGGGGCTCATCACGGTCTCGCCCTCGCCCTGCAGGACGTTGATCTCGACCTGCGTCTGGTTGTCGGCGGCCGTCGTGAACGTCTCGGTCTTCTTCGTGGGGATCGTCGTGTTGCGCTCGATCATCCGCTGCACGATCCCGCCGAGCGTCTCGACGCCGAGCGACAGCGGCGTGACGTCGAGCAACAGGATGTCCTTCACGTCGCCCTTCAGCACGCCGGCCTGCACCGAGGCGCCGATCGCGACGACCTCGTCGGGGTTGACGCCCTTGTGCGGCTCCTTGCCGCCCGTGAGCTTCTTCACGAGCTCCTGGATCATCGGCATGCGCGTCGAGCCGCCGACGAGCACCACGTGGTCGATCGCCGAGACGTCCTTGCCCCAGTCCTTGACCGCGAGGTCGAACGGGACGCGGCAGCGCTCGACGAGGTCCTCGGTCTGGCGCTCGAACTCCGCGCGCGAGAGCTTCTGCTCCAGGTGCAACGGCCCCTCGGCCGTCGCGGTGACGAACGGCAGGTTGATCGTGGTCTCGGCCACCTGGCTGAGCTCGATCTTGGCCTTCTCGGCGGCGTCCTTCAGCCGCTGCAGCGCCATCTTGTCCTGCGACAGGTCGACGCCGTGCGCGTCCTTGAACGACTTCACGAGCCAATCGATGATCCGCTGGTCCCAGTCGTCGCCGCCGAGCTTCGTGTCGCCATGGGTCGCCTTGACCTCGAACACGCCGTCGCCGATCTCGAGCAACGACACGTCGAACGTGCCCCCGCCGAGGTCGAAGACGAGCACCGTGTGGTCGGCCTCACTCTTGTCCAGGCCGTAGGCGAGAGCGGCCGCGGTCGGCTCGTTGATGATGCGGAGCACCTCGAGGCCCGCGATCTGCCCGGCCTCTTTCGTAGCCTGGCGCTGCGCGTCGTCGAAGTACGCCGGGACCGTGATCACGGCCTGCGTCACGGTGTCGCCGAGGAACGACTCGGCATCTCGCTTCAGCTTGAGCAGGATCTGGGCGCTGACCTCCTGCGGGCTCCAGCCCTTGCCGTCGATATCGACGGTCCAGCCCTTGTCGCCCATATGGCGCTTGACCGACCGGATCGTCCGGTCGGGGTTGGTGATCGCCTGGCGCTTAGCGACCTCGCCGACCAGGATCTCGCCGTTCTTCGAGAACCCGACCACGGACGGGGTCGTTCGGGACCCTTCCGCGTTCGGGATGACGACCGGCTCGCCGGCCTCCAGCACGGACACGACGGAGTTCGTCGTGCCCAGGTCGATACCGACCGCTCGTGCCATCTGGTTCCTCCTTCTGTGCCGGTAGCCACTGCGGGCCACCAGGGTTCGGCTCTCAGTTGTCGAGCGCCTATGCGCTTGCTGCCAGGATAAAAGTTGAGCGTGCTATTGACAACTTTGAGGATCTCGACCGAGTCTGTTGCGCGCCAAGCTTCTTCGCCGTTTCACCTCGGCGTCATGCTGAAGCCGGAAAGCCGCCACAGCATCCCCAGCAGGGCCCGTCGCCATCCAGGAGAACAGGGCCGGAAGGGTCAAGCACCCCAGACCTTCGTCCGATGAATGCACTAGTACCGAAGGTCTTGGCCACAAGGCGGCCAAGGAAGCGGAAGGACGAAACGTGCGAGTTGATGCTTCGAACACGCCCCAACGCCAAAGCGCGGTGGCAGGCGGACACCCCACGGTGCGGCACGCCGTGGAGTCGATCCTGCTCGAGGAGCGCACGCGGTGGGCGATGCAGATCCATGACGGGCTGACGCAGTCCGTCACGTCTGCGGTGCTCGAGTTGCAAACGCTCCGGCATCTGATCGAAACCGACCCCGACGCCGCGACCCGGATCCTGCATGAGATCGAGGTCGAGATCCGCGGCGACCTTCGCCACATCCGGGAGCTCCTGTTCGAGATGACCGAAGAGGAGGACATCCCGAGCACGCCTACGCTCGCGGGCCTGATCAAAGACTTCGCCGCTCGCTGGCGCATGCCGGCGACCGTGCGAGTGGAGGGAGACATCGAGGCGTTGGACGACGCCACGGTGGAGGCGGCGTACGCGATCGCGAGTGAAGCGCTGGCGAACGCCGCCAAGCATTCGGGAGCACCGGATGCGCACGTCGAGCTGACGCTCGGCGACGACAGGCTCCACATCGAGGTGCAGGACCGAGGCCGCGGCATGGTCGCCGTGACCGACGAGGACCCGCACTTCGGGATCCGGATCATGCGGGCCCGTGCCGAGGCGCTCGGCGGGACCCTCGAGATGACGTCAACCCCTGGGCACGGCACCACCGTGGTCGCCGAGCTCCCCGTCGTGAGGGCAGGTGAAGATCGATGAGGATCTTGATCGTGGATGACCACGCGCTGGTGCGCCGTGGCATGAACTACGTCGTGAAGGAAGGCTTCCCCGACGCGGAGGTCATCGAGGCGGAGTCATCGGCGGCCGCGCTCGAGGCGCTGCGGGCGACCGGAAAGGTCGACCTGGCGCTCGTGGACGTCCGGATGCCCGACCTCGACGGGCTCGAGTTGCTCCGTGCGATCAAGGCCGAGTGGGAAGAGATGCCGGTGATCATGTTGTCGACCTATGAGAACGCGCCGTACGTGAAGCGCGCGCTCGCCGACGGCGCGGCGGGCTACCTGCTGAAGGACGCGACGCCCGAGGACCTGAGCCAGGCGATCAACGTGGCGATGTCGGGCAGCGGCAACGTCCTCAGCCCACGCGTGATCCAGAACCTGTTCGAGGACCAAGAGTCGTCCAGCGCGTCGAACGGACGCCGCAGCGAGTACAGCCTGACCCAGCGCGAGCACGACATCCTCGCGTTGCTCGCCGAGGGCCGCTCGAACCGCGAGATCGCGGGGCGCCTGTACCTGTCGGAGAAGACGGTCAAGGCCCACCTCGCGGCGATCTTCCGCAAGCTCGGCGTCACGAACCGGACCCAGGCCGCGATGATGGCGGTGCAGATGGGCGTCGGTCCGGTCCCGGGCGCACTGCTGACCGAGCAGTAGGTCAGCTGCCGAAGTCGCGGTAGTACCGGCTCGGCGTGGGGCCGCGCTGGCCTTGGTACTTGTTGCCCGCCGCCCCGTACGGGGTCTCGGCCGGCGACGTGAGCTTGAAGAACGAGATCTGCCCGATCTTCATCCCCGGGTACAGGGTGATCGGCAGGTTGGCCACGTTGCTCAGCTCGAGCGTGAGGTATCCGTCCCAGCCCGGGTCGACGTAGCCGGCCGTCGAGTGGATCAACAAGCCGAGGCGCCCGAGCGAGGACTTCCCTTCGAGACGCGCGACGAGGTCGTCGGGCAGGGCGACCCGCTCCAACGTCGAGCCCAGCACGAACTCGCCCGGATGCAGGATGAACGGCTCGTCCGGCTTGACCTCGACCAGTTCGGTGAGGTCCGGCATCTCCTCGCGGACGTCGATGAACGGATAGCGCGAGTTGGCGAAGACGCGGAACTGACTGTCGACGTGGAGGTCGATCGACGACGGTTGCAGGCACCGCTCGTCGTAGGGATCGATGATGATGCGGCCGGCCTCCAGCTCGGTGCGGATGTCGCGGTCGGACAGGATCATCGGCGCGATGCTACCCGGCGTTGGAGACCTCGACCCAGCGGGTGAGGGTCTTGGCGGCCTCGCCGTCGTCGATCGCACGGGCGGCCGTGGCCATGCCTTCCTCGAGGCTCTCGGCGAAGCCCGCGACCCGGAGCGCGGCGCCCGCATTCAGGATCACGACGTCGCGGCATGCACCCTTCTCGCCGTCGATGATGCGTCGCGCGATGTCCGCGTTGTACGGCGCGTCGCCGCCGGCGAGCTCATCCGGCTTCACCTTGCCGAGCCCGAACTTCGCAGGATCCAGATGCGTCTCGCGCACGGTGCCGTCCTTCACGTCGTAGACCGTCGACAGGTCGGTCGTCGTGAGCTCGTCCAGGCCGTCGACCCCGCGGAACAGGAGCGCGCGCGTGCCACGGCGGGCGAGCACCTCGGCCATCAACGGCAGCATCCGCTCATCGGCGACGCCGACCACCTGCGCGTACGGGCGCGCGGGGTTCGACAGCGGCCCGAGGAAGTTGAAGACCGTGGGAACCTTGAGCTCGGCGCGGACGGGCGCGACGTGCGCCATCGCCGGGTGGAACCGCCGGGCGAACATGAAGCCGATCCCCGCCTCATCGAGGCATCGCTCGACCCCGGCGGCATCCAGCTCGATGTTGACCCCGAGCTCTTCCAGGAGGTCAGCGGAGCCGCAGTTGCTGGTCGCGGCGCGGTTGCCGTGCTTGGCGACCGGCACGCCGGCGCCCGCGACGACGAGCGCGGCGACCGTCGAGATGTTGAACGTGCCGGCGCGGTCGCCGCCGGTGCCGCAGGTGTCGATCACGGGCTCGGGTGCGCGCACCGGCACGGCGAACGAGAGCATCGCCGCGGCGAAGGCCTCCATCTCTTCCACCGTCTCGCCCTTGGTGCGAAGTCCGAGCAAGAACGCGCCGATCTGCGCCTCGGTGGCGTCGCCCTCCATCATCGCGGTCATCGCCGCGGAGGCGTGTTCAGGCTCGAGCCCTCGCCGATGCGAGAGCTCCGTGAGGACGTTCGGCCATAGATCCTCGTGCGCCATAGGCCGGACAGGCTACCGCCGGCTCCGTGGGCACGACCCTCGTCGCGTGGTGAGGGCGTCGCTACACTGATGGCTCGCCGTCTGCGGGCGGTAGGACCACGCGGGTGTGGTTCAATGGCAGAACGCAAGCTTCCCAAGCTTGAAACGGGGGTTCGATTCCCCTCACCCGCTCTTCATCGCGCCACCTCGGTTCCTATCGGCGTGACTCTCAGCTCGAAACGGAGAAGCCTACGTGAAGACGTGGATACGACCGGCCGGAAGCGCGACGCGTCGGATCCGTCTTTCCGTCGTTGTGGCCTCTCTCGCGCTGTTCGTCAGCGGAGCCGCATGGTCGGCGCCGCTCGCTTCGGCGGCGGTCTCGACACCAAGCGGATGCCACGATCCGCAGGTTCCACGTCACTTCCACAAGCAGCTCGTCACGGCCATCCGGCTGTCGAGGAACCTGCCGATGGTTTGGGCGGATTCGCCCGACATCCCGAAGATCATCTGCTGGCAAGACACGTCGTTCGACACCTCCTTCGTTGCCCGAGCGCCGTGGCACCGGTGGCACGGCGAGTTCGCCATGACGGTGGAAGAGATGAGGACGATCGCCGGCCCCTGGCTCAGCAACAACCGGCACGAGTTGATCCTGCAACCGAGGTGCTTCGTTCGCGGCTGGGACGCCTGTGCGCACAAGACCGTGAACACACGGATCGTTCAGCAGCTCATCGCGGGTATGCGGTGGATCTGGCTGGTCTACGGAACGCCGGCCGCCGCGTGGCGTCACATCGTCCGAACCGGTCGATTCGACTCGTATCCACGACCCGGGACCGACGAAACAGCAACCAGAGATCCCTTCTCGGTCTGTCCCGTGAAGGGCACGGTCAGCTATCGAGACGACTTCGGCGTTCCGCGGAGCACCGGGGGCTACCACCCGCACGAAGGCAACGACATCCATGCGCCCGTCGGCCGAGCGATCCGAGCGCCGTTCGCGGGCTACGCCGTGGCGCATACCGACACGTGGTTCGCGGGCCGCTCCGTCGGGTTGGTCGGTGCCAAGGGGTTCGTCCGCAACGCGCACCTGAGCAGGTTCGGACATCTCGGCTACGTCCGGGCCGGGACCGTGATCGGGTACGTGGGGCAGACCGGAGACGCCCTGACTCCGCACGACCACTTCGAGTGGCACCCATGGGTCGTGCCGACGCCGCTGCACACCGCGCCGTCAGGCTTCCGGCGCATCCTCGACGCCGTCGATCCCTATCCGTTCACGAACACGGTGTGCACGCGAGGGTGAGGACGGTCAGGTCGCCCCGCCGATCCTCAGCGTAGGTTCCTGCCATGATCGACCGCATCGACCACCTCGTGCTGACCGTCCGATCGATCGAGGCGACGTGTGACTTCTCCACGCGATGTCTCGACTTCGAACGGGTCGACACCGCCAACGGACCGACGGCTCTTCGGTTCGGCGAGCAGAAGATCAACGTGCATCAGTCCGATCGCACCTTCGAGCCCAAAGCACGACGCCCGACCGAAGGCTCGGCGGATCTCTGCTTGGTCGCATCCGTTCCGCTGACCGACGTGCTCGGCCGGCTGGATCAGCATCAGGTCGCGATCGAGCTCGGCCCGGTCGAGCGGCAGGGCGCCCTCGGCGCGATGGAATCGATCTACTTCCGCGACCCCGACGACAACCTCGTCGAGGTCAGTCGCTATCACGACGAGTCGAGCAACGTTCTGACGCGACCATCGGACCACGCAGGGCGTTCCTAGCCCCGCCCCAGGTACCGCGGCGCCGTCGGACACAGATCCTTCAGCGGGCACTGCGCGCATCGCGGTACCGGCGCCTTGCAGATCTCGCGACCGAGCCGGATGAACGCCACGTGTAACGGCGTGCGAAGGCCGTCCGGGACGAGGTCGTGCAAGATCCGGTCGGCGCGCTCCGCCGACGCCTTGTCGGGCACGATCCCCAGCCGTCGTGTGACGCGGTGCACGTGTGTATCGACGGGCATCGCGTCTCGACCGAGGGCGAAGCTCAGCACGACGGCGGCTGTCTTCGGACCGATGCCTGGCAGTGACGTCAGGTAGTCGCGCGCCTCCACGTCCGGCATCTCGCGGAGCCGATCCAACGTGAAGGAGCCCTCGCGCTCGGCGACCTCGCGCAGGATCGCCTGGATCCTCGGCGCCTTCGTGTTCGCGAGGCCGCCACTGCGGATCGCGTCGGCCACCTCCTGCGACCGGGCGTCGATGACCGCCTGCCAGTCGGGGTACGCGGCGCGGAGGGACGTGAAGGCACGATCGGCGTTGAGGTCGCTCGTGTGCTGGCTGAGCACCGTGAGGATCAGCTCGTCGAGCGGGTCGGTCGCGCGCGGCGGCTCGAGCTCGCCGAAGCGCTTCACGAGCCGGCCATGGATCGCCCGCAGGCGACGGGTATTCGCGTTGGGAAGCTCGGGCGCGCTCACACGCCCTGATCGCGCGCGGCGTTACGGAACATCGTGAGCGACGGCTCGAAGTGGAGCCGGACGTTGCCGGTCGGCCCGTTGCGGTGCTTGGCCAAGATCAGCTCGGCCTCGCGCTTCTTCTCCGGGTCGAGGTCGTCGCGGTGGATGAACAAGACGATGTCGGAGTCCTGCTCGATCGCACCCGACTCACGGAGGTCGGACAGTTGCGGCCGTTTGTCGGCTCGGGCCTCCGGGTTGCGGTTGAGCTGCGACAACGCGACGACCGGGATCGAGAGCTCCTTGGCCAGGAGCTTGAGCGAGCGCGAGATCTCGGCGACCTCCTGCTGGCGGTTGTCGGGACGCCGCGCGTTGGGTGACGTCATCAGCTGCAGGTAGTCCACGATGATCATCGACAGGCCCTGGCGGCCCGTCTTCATGCGGCGCGCTTTCGCGCGGATGTCGACGATGTTGACGTTCCCGGCGTCGACGATGTGCAGCGGCGCCTTGTGCAAGGTCTCCCCCGCCTGGACCACCCGGATCCAGTCGTCGGGACCGACCCGCTTGTTGCGGATGCGATCCCACGGCACCCGTGCCTCGCCGCAGAGCAGCCGCATGCCGATCTCGTACCGGCTCATCTCGAGGGAGAACACCGCGACCGGCTCTCCGGTGACCGCGACGTTGCGGGCCATGTTGATCGCGAGCGACGACTTCCCGATCCCGGGGCGCGCCGCGATGATCACCAGGTTGCCGGGCTGCAGCCCGGAGGTGAGGTCGTCCAGATCGCGGAACCCGGTCGGCAGGCCGGTATAGGCCGATTCGCGGTTCTGGATCGACTCCAGCTCGGACATCGCCTGGTTGATCAGGTCGCCGACGATCGCGGCGTCCTCACTGTCCTCGCGGCGGGCGACGTCGTAGATGCGTTGCTCGGCGCCGTCGGCGATCTGGTCGGCGTCGGTCGCACCCTCGTACGCGGTGTCGATGATGTCGGCCGCGGCGCCGATCAACCGGCGACGCAGGGCCGCGTCGGCGACGATCCTGGCGTAGTGCGGCGCGCCGGCAGGCGTCGGCACCTCGTCCACGAGGTCGCGCAGATACAGCGCGCCGCCGACCTCGTCGAGGATGCCGCCGCGCCGCAGCGCGTCGACGGCGGTGATGACGTCGATCGGCTCGCCTTGGGCGAACAGCATGCGGAGCGCCTGATAGATCTTGCCGTGCGCCGACCGGTAGAAATCGTCGGCGTCCAGGAGCTCGACGACCTCGGCCATCGCCTCGGTCGACAGCAGCATCGCGCCGAGCACGGAGCGCTCCGCATCGAGGTCCTGCGGTGGGATGCGATGCCCGGGGATCTTGACGACCTCGTCAGCGACGCGCGCCACGCCCCGACCCCTCTCTTCCCGACCCCAACACCCGACGGGCGACGGTACGCCTCTCGTCCGAGCGACGACAGTGGAGAAGCGATGTGGATTGGAGAACCGCAGGTGGACTCGCGACAAAGCTTGTCACTCCGCCTGTGACCTGCGCATTCCACATGTGGAAACCCATGGGGACAAGTGTGAATAGTCGGAGTGACACGGAAGCGGCCTGGCCGGTCGGGTGAGGGAACCCGCGGAGCCGCCGAAGGCGGCGAGCAGTTCCCGAACCCGGCCGGCCCGGTCGTTCCTCCCTTACTCCGCGGCGACGACCTCGACCGTGAGGATCGGCTCGACCTCGTGGAAGAGCTTGACCTTCACCTCGTGCGTGCCGACCGAGCGGATCGGCTCGTCGAGCTTGACGTCGTGGCGATCGACCGTGTGGTCGATCCTGCTCTCGATCACGGCGACGATGTCGGCCGCGGTGACCGAGCCGAAGAGCTTTCCCTCCTCGCCCGCGCGGGCGGGGATGACAAGTGGTCCACCGGAGATGAGCTTGGAGGCGATGGCCTCGTATTCACCCTTGCGCTTGGACAAGCGGTTGACGTGTGCCCGCTTGAGCGACTCCGCATGGCGGACGGTTCCCTTCTCCGCCTTGACCGCGAGCCCCCGGGGGATCAGGTAGTTGCGCGCGTAGCCGTCGGCGACCTCGGCGGTATCCCCGGGGTTCCCGAGCTTGTCGACGGGCTTCTGCAGGATGATCTTCATCGGCTCGAGTACGGCAGCAGGGCCATCTCGCGGGCGTTCTTGACGGCCTGGGCGACGTCACGCTGGTGCTGCACGCAATTGCCCGTCACCCGGCGCGCGCGGATCTTGCCGCGCTCCGACGTGAACTTGCGAAGCGTGAGGACGTCCTTGTAGTCGACGTAGTCGATCTTGTCCTTGCAGAAGACGCAGAACTTGCGCTTGCCCTTCTTCTGCCACTTATCGTCTTTGTCTTTCTTTGGTCGCTTCGACCTGTCTGGTTTACCCGGCATCCAGTGGTGTCTCCTCGCTCGATCCGGCCCCCACCGGCGCCGCGACCGCCGCGCCCCAGTCGTTCCCACCGGACGACGTGGAGGAGCGGTTGGCCTTGGTCACGCTGGCGGTTGCCCACTTCAGGCTTGGGCCGAGGTCGTCG
>DASYOY010000049.1:0-15322 GCA_036007245.1 Actinomycetota bacterium
CGAGCACCTCGTGCTCGATCCCACGGTTGGTCAACGCGCGGCTGATCGACAGTCCTGCGTGACCCGCTCCGACGATGACGGCATCGGTCCTGCGCATCCCCTCAGCTCCTTACTCGGTCTCCTTCGGGATCGAACAACGTCGTCGGCGCGATCCGCCCGTGGAGCGTCCGGTCGAAGTACCGGACGTCGACCTCAGTGCCTTCCGCGATACCACGGGGAAGCCAGGCATAGGCGATGCTCCGCTCGACCGTCGGTCCCCAGCCCGCGCTCGTGACGAACCCAACCGACTCCCCGTCGACCTCGACCGGCTCGGCGCCCATCGCGACCTGCTCGTCGTCAAGGGCGATCGTGCAGAGGGTTCGCGCGGCGGGTCGTCGTGTCTCGAGCTCGCGGGCGCCGATGAAGTCGCTGTCGGTCGTCCGCACGGTGAAGGCGAGGCCCGACTCCTCGGGCGCGTCGCCGCGCGTCATGTCGGTGCCCCAGGCGCGGTAGCCCTTCTCGAGCCGGAGCGTGCCGAGGGCCGCGCGACCTGCTGCGACGAGACCGTGCGCGGCCCCCGCGTTCCACAGGGCGTCCCAAAGAGCCGGGCCGCTGGATGCGTCGCACGCGAGCTCCCATCCGAGCTCGCCCGCGTAGGAGATGCGGACGGCGTCGACGTTGAGGCCGGCGATGCTGATCGATCGCGCGGTGAGATACGGGAAGACGTCGTTCGAGAGGTCGGCCTCGGTGATCGGTTGCAAGATGTCGCGCGCCGCGGGGCCGGAGAGCGCGAGGTTGGCGCGCGCGCCGGTGACCGGCGTGATCTCTACAGCGGCGGTCGCATGCCCGCGAAGCCACGCGAGGTCGCGTGGCGAGTTCCCCGCAAGCACGAACCGGTCGTCGTCGAACCGGCTGACCGTCACGTCGGACACGATCCCGCCGTGCTCGTCGAGCATGACGGAGTACGTGACGGCGCTCGGCGGCCGGTCGACGCGGCCGGCAACGACCCGGCGCATCAGACCCTCCGCGCCGTCGCCCCGGATCTCGATCCGTATGAGCGGCGTCATGTCGAACAGCCCGGCCCGGTTACGGACCCCCCCGTGCTCCGCAACCGCGATCGGCGACCAGTGGCGTGAGGACCACGGGTCGCGCTTCGGCACGCCGTTCACCAGTCGCGCGTTCGCCTCGTACCACTGCGGCCGCTCCCACGCCGCGACGTCGACGAACGCGGCGCCGAGCGCACGCTGCCGATCGGCCACCGGACTGAAGCGGACACCGCGTACGGACGCGTGCGGCTCGACCGGATGGTGCGCGAGGTAGACGTCCGTGTATCGGTCGGACGACCGCGCCTCGAAGAACGACGGCTCGAGCTCCGGTTCGTCGAACCGGCCGAGATCCGCGGGCGTCACGTCGATCGCGGGGTCGCGCTCGCACAGCAGGTCCGCGAGGATCTGCGCCACGCCGACGGAGTGCGTCACCCAGACCGACTCTGCGACCCAGAAGCCGCGGAGGTCCGGATGCTCGCCGATCAGCGGGTAGCCGTCCGGTGTGAACCCGAACACGCCGTTGAACCGGCGCTCGAACCGCGCGCCGCGGAGGGCCGGCATGAACGCACATGTGAGCTCCCACGCCTCGGCGAAGTCCTCCGGCGTGAATCCGAAGGCCAGGCTCTGATGCTCGTTCCGCGCGTGGACATCGAGTGCCTTTGACGGGACCGGCAGCACACGATGGTGGAACGAGCCGACACCGACCCGGTCGCCGTGGTCGCGGTAGTAGATCCCGATGTCGTGGTGACGGATGATCGGCCGCGTCGCCTCGTGGCCGGCGCCGTCGGCGAGTTCGTCGATCGGCGACGTCACCGCGTACTGGTGCTCGGTCGGCAGCATCGGCAGCGTCAACCCGACGGTCTCCGCGATGGCGGGCCCCCACACGCCGGCGCAGCAGACCACCACGTCGGCGTCGATCACATCGCCGGTCGTCGTGCGTACCCCACGGACGGCGCCGCGGTCGGTGATGATCTCGGAGACCGCCGTCTCGCCGGCGAAGCGCGCGCCGCCTTCGGCGGCGCGCCCCGCCTGTGCCTCGACGGCTCGCAGCGCAGCTGCGAGCCCTTCGCCTTCGGTGGTGTAGGCGCCGAGCAGGCCGTCGCGTTCGATCGTCGGCCACATCGCGATCGCCTCGTCGGGCCCGACCATCCGGCCGCGCCAGCCGAAGGCGCGCGCGGCGCCCCACCGGCGCCACAGCTCGGCGAGTCGTTCCTCCGTGTACGCGACCTCGAGCGTGCCCACGGGCAACAGCGCCGGCCCGCCGGCGGTGACCAACGATGCGTACTTGCGGACGGTCGCGTCGGCCGTCTCGGTCATGAACCGCGACGTACTCGTTCGGCTGATCAGCCCGGGCGCGTGCGACGACGACCCACCGGTTGCGAAGAGTGGCCCTTTGTCGAGGACCGTGATCGCTGGCTGACCGCGCAGGACCAGCTCGTCCGCGAGCGCCGCGCCCACCACCCCGGCGCCGATGATCACGATCCGCCGCTGTGCCATCCATTCACCCCTCGGCAGGCTCGATGATGGCACGCGCGATCGTCCGTGCGTCATCGAGCCGCTCGCGGTCCACGAACAGATTCGCGTCGCGTTCCAGGAAGGTGAGGAATCCGCTGCTCGGCGACTTCACCCACCACACGATGCCTGCCGCCTCGAGCTGCGCACCGATCTCTTCGGCGTGCTCGGGCGTGCATGCGCACAGATGGACGGTCTTGACCCCGGCCGGGACATCCCAGATGCGCCGCACCTCTGGACCCTATCCGGCGGCCACACCAACGGCGCACGCGACCGGCGTTACGCCTTGATCCGCTCCCGCTTCGGGTCGTACATCGGCTCGAGCGACACAGACACGGGGTAGCGCCGCCCGACGATGTCGGCCTCCCACGAGCCACTCAGGAGGAACTCGTCGGGGATGTCCTCGTCCCGTTCGATCATCGCGAGCCCGACCGAGCCCCCGAGCGTGTGCCCGTACGCGCCGTTGCGCACCTCGCCGACGTGCTCGCGGTCGCGATAGAGCTGTTCGTCGCCGTAGAGCAGGGGCTCCGGATCGCCGACCAGCACCTGCACCATGCGCGCGGTCCGGACGCCGGTGTCGCGCTCCTTCACCATCGCCTCTTTCCCGATGAAGCCGCTTGGCTTGTCCCACGCGATCGTGAAGTCGATCCCGGCTTCGAGCAGCGTGTCGCCGTTGTCGATGTCGATCGCGTAGTCGCGGTACGCCTTCTCGAGGCGGAGCGAGTTGAGCGCGAGCAACCCGGCATGCGTGATGCCGAGGTCTCCACCCGCCTCGAGCAGCGAGTCATAGACCGTTACGGCCTGGTCGCTCGGCACGTGCAGCTCCCAGCCGAGCTCACCCAGGTACGTCACGCGGATCGCATACGCGAGCCCCATCCCAACCTGGATCTCCTTCGCGCGCATATAGGGGAACGCGTCGTTCGACAGATCGGTGGTGGTCAGACGCGACAAGAGTTCGCGCGACTTCGGTCCTTGCACCGTCAGGAGCATCCGCGCGCTTGTCATGTCGGTGACGACGACAACCTCGCCCTCGGCGCGCTGGCGCTCGAGCCATCCGATCATCCGCCGGTGGATCACGTCCGCGCCGATCACGAGGAACGTGTCCTCGGCGGTGCGCGTGACGGTGACGTCGGTCCAGATCTTGCCGTTCGGCGTGCACCAGTGCGTATACGTGATCTTGCCGACGGGCACGTCGAGCTCGCTCACGCTCATCCGGTTCAGCAACGCGAGCGCGTCGGGACCTTGGACCTTGAGCGTCGCCATGAACGACATGTCCATGATGCCGACGGCCTCGCGCACCGCGCGGTGTTCGTTCGCGGACGCGTCGAACGACTGATCGCGGAGCCATCCTTGCGGCCGTTCGTGCGAGACGCCCGGCGGCACGAACCACTCGGGCACCTCGTAGCCGGTCAGCACGATGAAGTCGGCGCCGGCGTCGGCCAGCCGGTCGTGGATCGGCGAGCGCCGGGCGCCGCGCGCGGTCCACGGCCGGTACGACGGGAACGCAGCGTCGCCGAACAGCGAGCCGAGCAGCTCGACGGCCTTCTGTTCGCGGAAGGCGCGAGTCGCCATGAACGGCATCAGGCGGTCGGGCGAGATACCGGTGACCTCGAGCGGCGGTTCGCCGTCGACGATCCACTGCGCGATCAACGACCCCGCGCCTCCGGACAGCAGGATGCCGAGCGAGTTCAGCCCGCACGCGGCGAAGAACCCACGGAGCTCCGGGACCTCGCCGAGCAGCGGACCGTTGTCGAACGTGAAGCTCTCCGGCCCACAGAAGAACTGGCGGATACCCGCGTCGTGCAGTGACGGGAACCGGTCCATCGCGTCGGACAGGAAGCCGGCCATCCGGTCCCAGTCGGGCGGGAGCACGGCGAACCCGAGGTCCTGCGGGATCAGATCGAGCGACCACGGCGCGGCCCTCGGCTCGAACAAGCCGACCAGCACACCGCCGCCTTCCTCCCGGTAGTAGCCGTAGCGGTCCGGATCCTCGACGACCGGAAGGTCGGGGTGCGCCCACTCGACCTGGTCGGTCAACAGGTAGTAGTGCTCGGCGGCCTGCAACGGGAGGGCGACGCCGGCGAGCTCGCCGAGCTGGCGGCCCCACATCCCGGCGGCGACCACGACGGTCTCGGTCTCGATCACGCCGTGGTCGGTCTCGACCCCGGTCACGGCGCCGTTCCTTGTGGTGAACCCGGTGACGGTTGTGCCCTCGACGATCTTCGCGCCCGCGGCGCGCGCGCCTTTCGCGTAGGCCTGCGCGACGTCGGCAGGGTTGGCCCGGCCTTCATCCGGCACCCAGGCTGCGGCGAGGATGTCGTCGACCTTCGCCGACGGCCAGTGCCGTTGGACCTCCTCGGGTCCGACCATCTCGACCGGGATGCCGTGCGCCTTCGCGAAGATCGCCTCGCGGGTCACGGTCTCGAGTCGTTGGGGCGTGCACGCGAGGTGCAGGTGTCCGATCGTCCGGAACCCAGTGTCCTGACCGGTCTCCTCGGTCAGCT
The DNA here is from genome assembly GCA_036007245.1 of Actinomycetota bacterium. Taxonomy (GTDB): domain Bacteria; phylum Actinomycetota; class UBA4738; order UBA4738; family HRBIN12; genus AC-51. The sequence continues at coordinate 5,042 of DASYOY010000049.1, forward strand.
TCGGCAGGAGCTCTGTGGTGTAGCGCGACATCCACTGGAAGGTTTCCGTCGGCATGCCGGCGCTCGTGATCAAACCGGCGGCGTGCCAGGTGGTGCCTGCGGTGAGCTCCTTGCGCTCGAGCAGGACGACGTCGGTCACGCCGAGCTTCGTCAGGTGGTAGGCGGTGCTGGTGCCGATCGCGCCGCCGCCGATCACGACGACCTGGGCGCGGGCGGGGAGTGCGATGTCGGGCACGGTGCCTCCTGTGCGGCGCTCCGGACGAAGCGTCGGCACAGACTAGCGGGCGCTCGAGCGTGCAGATAGCGCGGGGGATCGCAGGAAACGCGACGGCGCGACGGGCCGGTTCGTGCGTGGCCCGTCGCGCCGATGGCGTTCAGCCGGTGCAACCGTGTGCTGCGAGGATCGCGGGGTCGGCGAAGGCCGCCGCTCCGCCCGCGTAGTTGCTGTGGAACGCCGTGCCGGTCGACTTCGCGCCCGAGATCAGCTGCCCGAAGCTCGCGCCACACGCCTCCTTGATGTCGGTGCCCGGTGCGGCCGACGCGGTGCCCATGATCCCGAGGCTGCCGGCGACGACCGCCAGGACGACGATGATTCGCTTCATCCGCTTCCTCCTGTGATCCGTCACGCGATCGCGTGTGCCCGGTGGTCTTCCCGGCCGAGCAAGGTAGTCGCCCGGATGGCGACCCAGACGCCGGCGAGGCCGACGAGTCCGTACACCACCCGTGAGGCGGCGTCCGTCTGTCCGAAGTCCATGCCGAAGATCTTCGCGACCAAGTCGAACTCGGCGAGCGCCACGAGGCCCCAGTTCAGGGCTCCGACGATCACGAGGATCAACGCCGCGGTGTCGAGCTTCCGCATCTTCTTCCTCCCTTCCTGTAGAGGTTCTGTCTAGGTAACGGTACGGGTCTCTCTCGGCTTCTGTCAAGAGTTTGTGTAGGAATTTGCCTAGAGATGGTCTAAGGTTCTGGGTGTGCAGACGACGGCGCGGGTGCGGATCGGTGAGCTGGCTCGCAGGACCGGCGTGTCGGCCGAGCTGCTCCGCGCGTGGGAGCAGCGCTATGGGCTGCTCCGGCCCGAGCGCTCAGCCGGCGGGTTCCGGCTCTACAGCCCGTCCGATGAGGCCCGGGTCCGTCGGATGACCGCGCTCATCGCCTCGGGTGTATCTGCGTCGGAGGCGGCCGCGCGCGCGACCGGAGATGAGCCCGTCACGCAGGCGGGCGCCGCCACCGACGAGGCGGCGCGCGAACTCCGCGAGGCGCTCGACCGCTTCGATGCCGACGGCGCGCATCAGGCGTTCGACCGCCTGCTCGCCACGGTCTCCGTTGAGATCGCCATCACGGAGGTGCTCGTCCCGCTGCTGCACAAGCTTGGAGATCGGTGGGAGACGGGCACGGCGACCATCGGGCAGGAACATTTCGCGTCGGATCTGGTTCGAGGCCGGATGCTGGGCATCGCCCGTGGGTGGGCGAACGGCGCGGGCCCCACGTTCGTCCTGGCGTGTCCGCCGGGAGAGGAGCACGATCTCGGCCTGATGATGTTGGGGATCGCCCTCGCCCGTCGCGGGGCTCGGGTGGTCTTCCTCGGCGCCGACACGCCCGTCGCCACGATCGCTGAAACGGTCCGGGACGTCGAGCCCGAAGGCGTCGTCATCGCCGTGGCGCGATCGGTGCCGCTCGCCGCTGCGGCGACCGAGCTCGCGGCGCTGGCCCGTGACGTTGCCGTATACGTCGGCGGTCCCGGTGCCGACGAGGAGGCCGTCCAGGGCTCGGGCGCACGACTGCTCGAGGGCGACCCAGTCGCCGCCGCTCGAGCGTTGACCGGCTAAGACCAGCGGCCGCGCCGCTTCGGCGCCACCTCGGCGTCGGCCTCGCGACGCTCGGCCATCAGCGCGCGGAGCTCTGCCTCGATCGACGTGGTGCGAAGGGGGATGTTCGCCAGGCGCTGCCGCAAGGTGGTGTTGTCGAACGGTGTGAATCCCGTTGTGGCGCCCTCGATGCCAGCCATGTCCTTGGTCCTCTCCATAGGGGAGGCCAATCGTGCGCCTCGGGACGGGGGCCGCACATCGGTCCCACGGCTCTTCCCCGGGACCGTCCGGCTAGGTCTGCCGCGCCCTAGGTCCATCGCACACCATCGGCCGAGACGCTTACCTGGGATCGGGTGCCCGGCGGCGCTCCATGCGCACGCCGTGCCACGTTTCTCCCTCGTGCTGGCCTTCGAACCGCTCGACCACGGCCAGCCCGACCTTCTCGCCGACCCGTACGGATGGAGCATTGGCGGCGTCCGCGTACGCCCGGGCGATGTCCGCGTCGAGCGTCCCGAACGCATACTCGACGAGCGCGGCGACGGCTTCGGTCGCATACCCCCTGCCCTGGGCGGCCGGTGCCATCGTGTAGCCGATCATCACCACCCCGGGCTCGTCCTCGGCGACCCGGAGGCCGACGTCTCCCACCAGTTGGTCATCCGCGAGGGTCTCCACGGTGAACTGGACCCAGCCCCCCGTGCCTCCGGGCACGCGCTGGAGCATCTCCTCGATCTCCTGGCGGACGTGATCCGGGTCGGTGCGGTCCCATCCCTGGTGCTCGTGGACCTCGGGGTCGCTGCGGTAGGCGGAGATCTGCTCGGCGTCGCGGGGCTCCGACCGACGCAGGCGCAACCGCGAGGTGCGGAGCTCTTCGAACGTGGGGTCGGCGCGCATCCGCGCCAGCGTACCCAGCGCGGCGGTTCCGGCGTGTCCTAGCGGGTGTAGGTGAAGTGGTCTCGTTCCATGCGCGACAGCTGCCAGATGGCGCCGCGGATCTCGTCGTCATCGGGATGGTCGGCGAGCCATGCTCGCGCGGCGGCCATCACGGAGGAGATCTGGTTCAGGGAAGAGGCCTGGGACACCTGAGAGAGGAGTTCTGAGCGATCCATACATAGATACCTACGCCGCCCGGGCGGCCGTAACCGGGGTTGCACCCCGTCGTCACGCCACCTCCATAGAGCCGCAACATCGGGTCGCCGGGCGTACCATCGGCGCATGGCGATCGCGACCGGCGCGCAGGCTCCTCCCGTCGATGGCGCGACGCGCGAAGGTCCACACGTCCTGGTGTTCTTCAAGGTCACGTGTGGAACGACACAGCTCGCGACGCCCGCGATCGAACGGCTCGCGCAGGCGTTCCCGGGCCGGGTGGTCGGGGTCGGCCAAGACCCGCAGCCTGCGCTCGACGCGTTCTCGACCGAATACGGCCTGACGCTGCCGCTCGTGCCGGACCTCGACCCGTTCGAGGCGTCGGACGCCTACGGGATCGTGTCCGCGCCGACGGCGGTGGCGGTGGGTGGCGACGGCGCGATCCTCGACGTCGCCGAGTCATGGGACCGGGACGCGTGGAACCGGCTCGCGGCGGGCTTCGCCGACGAGATCGGGGTCGCCGCCTCGATCGTGTCCGACCCGGATGACGGCTTGCCTGACTTCAAACCGGGCTGAACCACGCGGAACGTCCGCTAGGTCCTGGCGGACATGCAGGCCCCCGGCGGGCGCGATAGGTTCCCGTGACCGAGCGTGAGGGGGTTTCGTTGACCGACGGCAAGACGATCGCCTTCTTCCCGGAACCGGGCGCGTGGGGTCCGACCAACAACTGTGTCGCGATCGCCAACGTCTTGAAGGAGCGCGGCCACCGGATCGTGTTCGTGATCGACGAGTCGTTCACGGGCGTCCTGGAGAAGAAGGGCTTCGAGGAGCGCCTGATGCGGATGGCGCCCCCCGAGGAGAACGCCGATCCCGACGCGGACCCCTGGGCGGAGTTCATCCGGGTGACCGCGCCCGAGTTCCGCAAGCCCACGATCGAGCAGATCGAGACGGTGACCAAGCCGATCTGGGAGGCGCTCGTTGCGGGGGAGCAGTACAGCCACGAGACCGTGATGGGGATCTGGGACGACATCCACCCGGACGTCGTGGTCACGGACAACGTGACCGGCTATCCGGCGATCGAGCTCGCGGGCTGCCCCTGGGTGCGGTTCGTGTCAGCCAACCCGCTCGAGATGCGCGACGAGCTGTTGCCTCCGGTGCTGAGCGGGCTTCCCGTCGCCGACCGGAGCGGGTGGGACGCGTTCCGGCTCGAATACCACCAGCAGCACGCGGAGCTGCTGACCCAGCACAACGACTTCCGCGCATCGGTCGGCGTGGCCCCATGTCCACTCGACGAGTTCAACACGCACTCGCGCTGGCTGAACCTCTATCTGTTCCCTGAGGCGGCGGACTACAAGCGCATCGACCCGCTCGGTCCGACGTGGCATCGGCTGCAGTCGACGGTGCGCACCGGCGAGGCGCCGTTCGACGTCGCGACGCAGGTGCCGGGCGAGGGCAAGGTCGTCTATCTGTCACTCGGGTCGCTCGGCTGTATGGACGTCGGGCTGATGCAGCGACTGATCGACGCGATGGCAACGACAGAGCACCGGACGATCGTGTCGATGGGGCCGCTGAAGGACCAGATGACCTTGGGGCCGAACATGTACGGCGACGAGTTCCTGCCACAGCCGTCGATCCTGCCGCAGTGCGATCTGTTGATCACGCACGGCGGCAACAACACGACGTGCGAGGGGCTCCACTTCGGCTTGCCGATGATCGGGCTGCCCCTGTTCTGGGACCAGTACGACAACGCGCAGCGGCTCGACGAGACCGGGTTCGGCGTGCGGCTGCCCACCTACGACTGGGAGCCGGCGCAGCTGACCGCCGCGGTCGACCGGCTGATCGCGGACGAGGGCTTGGCGGCGCGGATGAAGGACATCTCCGCAGCGGTGCAGGCCGACCCCGGGCACGTTCGCGGGGCGGAGTTGATCGAACGGCTCGCCCTGACGGGCGAGCCGGTCACGCGATAAGGGGGATCGCCGATGGAGTGGTGGGTGCTGCTGCACGTCGCCACGGCGTTCTGGTTCGTCGCGGGCTTGGCGGGCCGCGATGTCTCGATGACGAGGGCCGCTCGCTCGACCGACATGACCTCGGTGCAGGCGCTCACCGGCGTCGCCGGCGTGTTCGACCGGTTCTTCGTGGTCCCCGGCTCGATCGCGGTGTTGGTCGCTGGGTTGATCGCCATGGTCGCCACCGACCTCAGTCTCGGCGATCAGACCTGGCTGCTCGTTGCGCTGATCCTGTTCCTGACGATGATCCCGCTGGTGCCCCTGGTGTTCCTGCCGCGTGGCAAGGTATTCGAGGCGGCGTTGTCCGAGTCGGTCGCGGCCGGCGAGGTCACGCGGGGTCTGCGCGCGGCGCTCGCGGATCCCGTCGTCGCCGGCGCTCGCTGGTACGAGCGGATCGTGGTCGCGGTGATCATCGTGCTGATGGTGACCAAACCCTTCTAGATGAAGACCGCTGCGCGGGCGCCGCTTCGGGTGCCGGAGACCTGGCTCGCACAGGAGCACTCGACGGTTGGGCCGTTCGTCACCCGCGAGACCTACCGGCTGGAGGACGGATCTCGCCGGCGATGGAGTTCCCGGCGCCACCGCAAGGGGCACGAACGTCTCACCGAGCGCACGGTCTTGTGGCAGCCGCGCACGCTCGGCTGGTGGATCGCGGTGCTCTTCGCGATCGGGTCGTTCCTCTTCGCGCTCGGCGTCGTGCCCTCGTACGCGACGGCGGTCGGCGCGGTGCCCGACGCGTGGACGTTCTTCGTCGGATCGCTGTTCTTCACGTCGGCGGGCTACCTGCAGTTCGTGCAGGCGATCAACGCGCCGCCCGACCCCGGCGGCACGGAGCGGATGGCGTTCCGGTTGTTCGCGTGGGAGCCGCACCGGATCGACTTCTGGGCGTGCGGGATCCAGTCGCTGGGAACGCTCTGGTTCAACTGGAGCACGTTCGCCGCGACCCGATCGGCGCTGGATGCGGAGCAAGCCCACAAGATGATCTGGCGGCCCGACATGCTCGGCTCGTTCGCGTTCATCATCGCGAGCTGGCTCGCGTGGGTGGAGGTGTGTCACCGCTGGTTCGCCTGGCGACCGGGCGACATCTCGTGGTGGATCGTCGCGGCGAACCTGATCGGCTCGATCGCGTTCCTCATCTCGGCGTTCGCGGCGTATGTCGACCCCCAGACGGGAGCGATCTGGCGGCTGCCGCTGGCGAACCTCGGCACGTTCGTCGGCGCGGTCGGATTCTTCGTGGGCGCGGTGCTGCTGATCCCAGAGATGCGCTCGGCCTCCGACGACATCTCCTAGGCCTTCGCCAGCTCCTTCTCGAGCGGCGACCGAAAGCGGGGGGTGACGCGGACGCCGTCGAACCAGGCGGTCAAGCGATCGCGTTCGGCGTTGAGCTTCTTCTTCGTCCCGGCGTCGAGGCGTTCGAGCAGTCGGTAGACGACGTCGCCGTTCTCGCGCTGGCTCCAGGCACCCACGATCTGGCCGTCGACCCAAACCGTCGGTCCCGCGTTGTTGTTGCGGTCGAACAGCTCGGGCCCGTGGGAACCGAGGTACCACTCGCGTTCCTTCCAGCCCATCGTGGTCGCGTCGAGGCTGGGGAGAAATGCGACCCAACGGGCGCGCGACCGAACGGGCGCGAGATCGTCCGCCAGCACGTAGCCGATGTCACCGCCGTCGAGTGCAACCTTCTCGACCTCGAGCGCGTCGAGCGCGGCGTTCGTTTGTCGAACCGTCCAGGCCGTCCACCAGCGGATGTCGGCCATCGTTCCGGGGCCGTAGGCGGAGAGCCACGCGCGGAGCAGCCGCGCGCTCGCCTCGGCGGTGGGGACGTTCGGCATCGGAGCGCCGAGCCACGAGTCGGTCGGCACCCAGCGGTACTGCCCGCTGATCCACGTGCCGCGTGGACGTCCGCGCACGATCTTGCCCTCGGCGGCGAGCAGGAACACCACGCGGGTCGTCATCCCGCCCACGGCCGTCCAGGCGCCCGATCCGTATCGGATCTTGGTGTTGAGCGCCGGAACGAGCGCGCTGAGTTGGGCGCCGGCGAGCTCGCCGTGCTCGTGCAACGCCGCCATGGTGTCCCGGATCGCGCTGCGGAGCCACGCCTCGCCGTCGCGCGCGATCCCTTGGCCTTCGAGCAGCCCCACGATCCGCCTGCGCTCTGCCCTCGCGATCGCCTTCGTGCACGCGGCATCGATGTCCGCCGCCATCTCCGATGTCGTGACGAAGAGGGTCCCGCGCATCCCGAGCATCCGGACGAGCGAGCGCCGTTCGTACAGCGCGTCCTCGAGGTCGTCTCGCGTCGTCCGAGGAAGCCGCGCGCGGGCCGACAGGAAGACGGACGTCGGGTCGCTCGAATGGAGCCCGACCACGGCCGCCGCGGCTTCCTCCACGCTCGGGGCGGGCTTCGCGAGGAAGTGCCGGATCCCGAGGCGGGCCCGACGCTCGGCGACCCCGATCGTGCGCATCTCAGGAACGTACCGGCCGGAGGGGACACCCGCCGCCGTAGGCTGCGCAGCGGCATGGACGAACTCTGCGACCGGCCGGCGATCGAGCTCGAGGCCATGCTTCGCGTGCGGGAGGTCTCCGCTCGAGAGGTTCTGGACGCCCACCTTGCTCGGATCGATCGTTGGAACCCTGTGGTGAACGCCATCGTGACGCGAACGACCGAGTTGGCGCTTGGGCGGGCTGCCGAGCTGGACGACTCGCTCGCCCGCGGCGATGAGCCCGGTCGGCTGCATGGCCTCCCGATCGCGCACAAGGACCTGGTCGACACCGCGGGGATCCGTACGACGTACGGGTCGCCGATCTTCGCCGACAACGTGCCGAAGGTCGACGAGCCGTTCGTGACACGGCTCCGTGACGCCGGCTCGGTCCTGGTCGGAAAGACCAACACGCCGGAGTTCGGCGCCGGCTCGCACACGTTCAACCCGGTCTTCGGCGCGACGCGGAACCCGTACGACGTCTCGCGGAGCGCGGGCGGCTCGTCGGGAGGGGCGGCGGCGGCGCTGGCCACGTGCATGATCCCGATCGCGGACGGCAGCGACCTCGGCGGGTCGCTCCGCAATCCCGCGAGCTTCTGCAACGTCGTGGGCTTCCGGCCGACGCTGCCCGTCGACGATCCACTCGAGCTGTCGACCGACGGCCCGATGGCGCGGACCGTCCTCGACGTCGCGCTGCTGTCGTCGGCGATGTCCGGCGAACCACCACTCGCGACCGACGGCGACGTTCGCGGGCTTCGCGTCGCGTGGGCCCCGACGTGTGGCGGCACGATGCCCGTCGACCCGGCGGTCGTCACCGCCGTAGACGCAGCGCGTCCCACGTTCGAGGAACTCGGGTGCGCGACCATCGACGCATATCCGAACCTCGAAGGCGCACGGGAGGCGTTCTTCACACTGCGAGCCCGGTCGTACGCCGGCGATCTTGCGGAGCTCCTCGATGAACACCGCGACGAGATCAAGGCCGCCGTCGTCTGGAACATCGAGCAGGGTCTGGCGCTCGAGGAAGCCGACATCGCGAGCGCGATCGAGCGGATGCATGCCGTTCGCGACGGAGCCGCCCGATTCTTCGCGGACGAGGCCCACTACCTCGTACAACCGGTCTCACAGGTGCCGCCGTTCCCGGTCGAGCTCGAGTACCCGACGGACGTCGCCGGCCAGCAGATGACGACCTACCTCGACTGGATGGAGTCGTGCTGGTCGATCACCGTGCTCGGCGGGCCGGCGATCTCGGTGCCGTGCGGGTTCACCGACGAGGGGCTTCCGGTGGGCCTGCAGATCGTCGGCCGGCGCGGCGACGACGCGGGGGTGCTCCGCCTCGCTCGCGCCTTCGAAGACGCGACCGGCGTCGGACGCATCCGGCCGGTCATGGGTCCGGAACGAGACCGACATCACCCAGCAGGGTGATCGCCACCTCGCCCGGCTCGTCCCTGATGTTCCACCGCTCGAAGAACGTCTGCGCGCCCTCGAGGCTCTCCCAGTCCGCGAGCGCCCAGAACGCGGAGCCGTCCTCGGCGTACCAAGCTCGGTGGAACCGACAGCCGAGCCCGCGCGCGCTCGCACGCATGTCGTCGGTGATCCAGGTCAACCGCTTCTCGTAGAGATCGCGCGCCGTCTGACCGTCTGGCGTCGGGCAGGGCGCAGTGAACAAGATCCACATCACGTGCCTCCCTTCACTATCGTCGGAAGCATGACGGCGACGGGCCCGCTGCGCATCAGCCGCACCGTGTTGATCCCGGAAGGGGAGCTGCGGTGGCGGTTCTCGCACGCCTCCGGCCCGGGAGGCCAGGGCGTGAACACCGCAGACTCACGGGTCGAGCTCAGCTTCGACGTCGCGCGTTCGCCATCGCTCGGTCCGACGCAGCGATCGCGCGCGCTCGCCCGACTCGGGAAACGGCTCTCCGACGGCGTCCTCACCGTGCGCGCGTCAGCGCGGCGCTCCCAGCTCCAGAACCGGGAAGCCGCACGCGAACGACTCGCGACGGTCCTGGCGCAAGCGATCGCACCACCCACGCCCAAGCGCCGGCCGACCAAGCCGACCAAGGCGGCGACCGAACGGCGGCTGGCCGACAAACGTCGACGGGCTCAAACCAAACGCCTCCGGCGCCCGGACGAGGAGTGACCGGTCGGGCGGGACGTGAACAAGCCGCGGAGCACCTCCTCGCGGGTGCCAGCACCCGGGAGATCAGGCGGGCGGGGTGGGCGGTGGCGGTGGCAGCGCCTCTTCGTGCGGGAACCGCACCTCGATGGTCGCGCCGACGTCGGTGTCCAGCACGCGGACGGTGCCTCCGTGTGACTCCACGATCGCGGCGACGATCGCGAGCCCGAGCCCGGCTCCGCCGGTCGTGCGGGCTCGCGCCGGGTCACCGCGGTAGAAGCGTTCGAACGCCTTGGCCGAGACGTCCGGATCCATCCCGGGGCCTTCGTCCGCGACGGTCAACAGTGCACCGCCATCCGTGTCCGAGCTGAGCGTCACGTGGGTCGGTGTTCCCGCCGGCGTGTGCACCCGCGCGTTCTCCAGCAGGTTGTCGATCACTTGCCGCAAGCGCCCGGCGTCGCCGATCACCAGGACGGGGCCGGGCAGGTCCGCGTCGAGCACGCGCTCTCGGTCGATCGCCTTCGCGGCGTCGACCGCATCGCTCACGACCGACGCAAGGTCGACCTCCTTGCGTTCGAGTGGACGACCCTGGTCGAGCCGAGCGAGGAGCAAGAGGTCGTCGACCAGCACACCCATCCGCTCGGCTTCGGCCTCGATGCGAAACATCGAGCGCGCGAGGTCGTCGGGCCGCGTGCTCGCGCCGCGGCGGAACAGCTCCGCGTACCCGCGGATCGATGTGATCGGGGTTCGCAGTTCGTGCGACGCATCGCCGACGAACCGGCGCAGGCGTTCCTCGGAGG